>CAZQAS010000376.1:0-1507 GCA_964591285.1 uncultured Rhodothermales bacterium | reverse complement strand
CGTGGGTGATGAAGAACTGGCTGCCGTTCGTGTTCGGTCCCGCGTTTGCCATCGAGATCACGCCCCGCTCGTGCTTGAGGGCATTGCCCTGGACCTCGTCTTCGAATTGATACCCCGGGCCGCCGCTTCCGGTGCCCGTCGGGTCGCCGCCCTGGATCATGAAGTCGCTGATGACGCGATGGAAGGACAACTGGTCGTAGAAGCCCTCCTGCGCGAGGAAGACGAAGTTGTTGACGGTCTTCGGCGCGTGCTCCGGATAGAGTTCGATGCCGATGGTCCCCTTCTCCGTCTCAATGTCTGCTCGATAGGTCGTCTCCTGGTCGATTTGCATTGCCGGAGGGCTGTTCCACTTTTTTGATGCCATGGTATTTCTGGAGGATGAATCTGGTTGACTGACACAAGCTCTGATGCCGTGGGTCAGTTACGGAGGACGCGTCGAAGGTCTCCCGGACTCGACGAGATCGTCACACCGGGCGCTGAATAGTGCGCCATCCGTAGGCTGAAAAAAAGAACGCGGAATATGCAATATGCGATACTTGACCGCCGTATGCGACCGGCTCAACCTGGATCCCCCCGGCGGCGGCGTGTCAGCAATCACGGCGCGAATCAACGTGCGACAAAGTAGGGGCAACATCTTTTCGCCGGTAGCCGTAAATATCACTGGGGCCATATTCGGATCGTTTATGGCTCGGTCGTGGCGAGGTGAGGCCGCAACGTATGGGTGCAACGAACGATAGCCGTCAGAAAATCCGGCATGCGAGACCATCTGGAGCAAGAGAAACGTTGGGCAGATGCCTGGAAGGTTGCGGATCAGTACCTGTCACGCGAGCGGGCACGTCATCTCAGGACTATGTCCGACGATCAGGCGCGGGAGCAGATCGCGCGCATCTTTAGCGGTCCCACCCCGACGCCGATCGAGCGCCGCACCGGTCTCATTGAGCGGCAGCGGTTATTCCGACAACTCAAGTGATCGGGGGCATCCTGGAAGCCGCCCGGTATGTGCAGGAGGCCGTGATGGAGGCGGGTTTCGAATTCTGCTTCATCGGCGGGTTGGCCCTGCAGCGATGGGGAGAGCCACGGTTCACACAGGATGTTGATCTAACGCTACTCTGTCCATTCGGCGAAGAAATGGACGCTTCAAGACGACTCGCGAGATCGCTCGAACCTCGTTTTGACGGCGCCATCGAGTTCTCTGCCGAATCGCGTGTTTTCTTAGCACGCACCGAGAATGGCACCCCCGTCGACATCGCTTTTGGCGCCATAGATTTCGAAAAACGTTGTGTTGAGAGGGCCGGACTTTTCGATTTCGGAGGTGGCGTTGCTTTGCAGACGTGCAGTGCCGAAGATCTGACGATCATGAAGGCCTTTGCCGACCGTTCTCGCGACTGGGCGGACATTGAGGGGATCATTCTTCGTCAAGGCGTGGATCTCGATTGGCCGCTGATAGAGGCAGAGTTGAAGCCACTGCTCTCCATCCGCGGCGGAATGGAGCTGTGGGAACGGCTTG
>CAZQAS010000375.1:0-1507 GCA_964591285.1 uncultured Rhodothermales bacterium | reverse complement strand
AACATCCGCGTCACGGCCTTGCGGCGCCAGGATCAATGCACGTTCGGAATCGCCATGCGAGCCACCACTCAAGAGCCCTGGCTCCCCAGGAGAGGATCCTTGCGGCCGAAGTAGACCGGCGAGCCGCTCAGGATCCCTTGGAACTCATGCAGGGCAGGACCGAGGCTGATGCCGCCCTCGCCGATGACGAACTCGCGAATGGTATCCTCATGCCCCCCACCCCGATTCTTGATGATCGACATTGCCCGGCGAACCCGCCCCTCAGCTTCGAAGTAGCGCATCAGGACCACGGAATCGGCAAGATAGGTGACATCGACCGGCGATTGCATGTAGCCCACGAGGCCGTGCTGCGCGACCGTGACAAAGGTGGTTGCACCCTGCCTGTTGAGGTACTGCAGAAGCTCGTGGATGTGCAGAATGAGCGCCTTTTCGTCCGGCATGGCCGCCTGGTAGCCGTTGAGGCTGTCGATCACCACAGTGCGGATGCCATGTGTATCGACGTGGGAGCGCACCTTGTGGGCGAACTCGCCCGGCGACATTTCGGCGGCATCGACCTGTTCGACGATGAGCTTGCCGCTTTCGCAAAGCGCTGCCAGGTCCAGCCCCATTTCCCTGGTGCGGGCGAGGAGAAATCCGATCTCTTCGTCGAAGACGAACATGGAGGCGCGCTTGCCGCGTTCGATTGCCGCGAGCGCGAAATGGATGGCAAGAAGTGACTTGCCGGTCCCGGCCGGCCCCAGGATCAGCGTGCTCGAGCCGCGCGTGACGCCACCGCCGAGCAGTTGATCGAGTTCCGTGATCCCGCTCGCCAGGCGCTCGCGCGTGAAATCGCTTCCGTGCTCGGCCGCGACCAGCCGCGGAAAGACGACGACACCGCCGGTGGTGATCGTGAAATCGTGGTAGCCGCCCTTGAAGGCCTGGCCCCGGTACTTCATCACGCTGAGGCGCCGATGCTCGGCGCCGTAGGTCGGGGCGACCAGATTCAGGTGGACGACGCCGTGTGCCACGCTGTGCACGGTCTTGTCCGCGGCCTCGGTCGTCAGGTCGTCGAGCATCAGCACCGTCGCGCCATGACGGGCGAAGTAATGCTTGAACGCCAGGATCTGGCGCCGGTAACGCAACGAGCTCTGGGCCAGAAGGCGAATCTCGGACAGGCTGTCGATCACCACCCGCGAGGGCTTCGAGCGCTCGATCGCCTCGAACATGACCTTGGTCGTTTCACCGAGTTCGAGGTCCGACGAGTAGAGCAGGCTTTGCTGCTGGTCGGCATCGAGAAGGCTCTCCGGTGGGACGAGCTCGAAGACGTCGATCAGCTCGTCAAGGCGCCAGCCGTGCGAAGCGGCGCTCTCGCGCAGTTCCTCCTCGGTTTCCGACAGCGTGATGTAGAGCCCCTTCTCCCCGGCCGAAGCACCGTCGAGAAGGA
Organism: uncultured Rhodothermales bacterium; assembly: GCA_964591285.1. Classification (GTDB taxonomy): domain Bacteria; phylum Bacteroidota; class Rhodothermia; order Rhodothermales; family VXPQ01; genus CAZQAS01. Next base: position 84 of record CAZQAS010000375.1, on the reverse strand, counting down.
ACTGGAGCGCGATTGTCGTCTTGCCGGTGCCGGGGCTGCCCTCGAGCAGGTAGACGCGATTGCGAGCCAGTCCACCGACGAGCA
>CAZQAS010000374.1:0-1509 GCA_964591285.1 uncultured Rhodothermales bacterium | reverse complement strand
CGAGCGGCAATCTCCTGAGTCGTCATTGTTCTCTTCGTATGTTCCATTGTTCAACGTAACCTGTACGGCGACCCTGTCTTCCGGGTCACGACACCCGGATAGTCCGGGCTGTCAATTATATAGACACCGCGAAGCTCGGAAAATGGGCGGTCAAGTCAGATTCGAGACAAGCGCACCTATGGATACTAGAGGTGCGACACGACAGGAACGAGGTGACTGGAGAGTGACGTGGGTACGAATGACCTGATCGCACAGGCGCGAGCCGGGGACGGCGAGGCGTTCCGACTGCTGACTGAGCCGCACCGCCGAGAGCTACAGGTGCACTGCTACCGGATGCTCGGATCCTTCCAGGACGCCGAAGACGCCTTACAGGAGACGCTTCTGGCCGCCTGGCAAGGTCTCGAAGGGTTCGAGGGAAACGCCTCGATCCGCACGTGGCTTTACCGGATCGCCACCAACCGGTGCCTCAACGCGCGTCGCTCGGCAAAGCGACGGGCAGCCAGGGAGTGGAACGTCCCGGACGTCGAGCCGCCCGAGCCGACTCGGCTCGGCGAAGTCATGTGGCTCGAGCCGTATCCCGACGCGCTCGTCGAAGGTGCGATCAACGTAGCGCCCGGCCCAGAGGCACGCTACGAACGGCGCGAAGCCATGTCCCTGGCCTTCGTGACCGCCCTGCAGCTCCTGCCCGCCCGCCAGCGCGCCGTCCTCATCTTTCGCGACGTACTCGGCTACCGCTCCAAGGAAGTAGCCGACATCCTCGACTCGACCGTCGATGCGGTAAACAGTGCTCTCAAGCGGGCCCGCGCAGGCCTTAAGCGCCGTCTGCCGCCGAGTGGCGAGCGCGAACCGCCTCCGGCTCCCGACTCACCCGCCGAGCGGGCGCTCGTGGCCAAGTTCACCTCCGCGTACGAGTCCGGCGACGTCGACGCATTGGTCGCCTTGCTCACCGACGATGTCGGCATCTCGATGCCGCCAATTCCTCTCGAATACTATGGCCGTGACGCCGTGGCCGGCTTCTACTCCAGCCTCATCCGACAGGGCCGGACCCTGGACTTCATGCCAACGCGGGCGAATGGTCAGCCGGCGCTAGGGGCATACCTTCAGGCCCCGGCCGGCAACGTCCGCCACGGCACCGGCCTCCTCGTCCTCACCCTCACGGGCGATCGGATTTGCGCCGTCACCCGCTTCGAGAACGCGGTGCTCCCCTGGTTCGAGCTGCCGCTCTCGCTCCCCGGCTAATCGATTCCTCGCCTCGCTTCAGGGCTGGCTAAACAGCGGGCGCAGACGGACGCCCCGCGAGCAGCTTGCTGCGCAAGACGTCTGCGATTAAGTTGTCACGCTCAGGGGCCTCGTGGCGGCGCCGCTGAGGTTAGAACCCTTCGGCGCGTCCATTGAGGGCTGATCGCGATCCGTGTTTCCAGCCAGGGCATCAAAGTGATGGGAGAGACAACTCTGAAAGTTGACGCGTTCTTGGAGAGCGCCGAAGAATGGCGCGGGGAGATGGAGAGG
>CAZQAS010000373.1:0-1513 GCA_964591285.1 uncultured Rhodothermales bacterium | reverse complement strand
CAGCAGCGCCTCGGCGACGCGCGCTCTCCAGGGGCGCTGAACCCACTCGTCCAGCAGTACCTCCTCGGCGGCGCGCGTGCGCCGGTGAAACTCGGCGGTAAGCTGCTCCGCAAGTTGACGGTCCGACGTGGCGATGCCGACCTCGAGGTTGTGCTTGCTTCCGTAGGCATCGACGTTGTAGGAGCCGACGATGCTGTAGCTGCCGTCGATGGTCAGGCACTTTGCATGCAGCACAGGATGCTGCATCTCGAAGACACGCACGCCCGCCTCGAGGAGTTCTTCGTAGAGGTGCCGACCGGCCACGCGGGCAAGAGGTACGTCCGATCGGCCCGCCGTAAGTATGCGCACGTCTGCGCCGCGGGCGGATGCGTCCACGAGCGCATCCTTGAACCAGTCCGGTGGAACGAAGTAGGGCGTCATGAGAAGACAACGCTCGCGAACCCGTTCGAGTGCGTTTTCGAGGGCGAGGTCGAACTCCTTTGCATCCTGCCGCGCATCGAGCGTGAGCACCTGCGCTGCAGCGCCGTCGTCGAACGCCGCGGGCCGCGCCGGCACACCCGGCGCCTCACCGACGGCGTTGCGAAGCGTTCCCAGAAACAGAGCCGAAAGATCCTGCACGCAGGGCCCCTCCACTTTGAGTGTCATATCGAAGAACATTTCGGGGCCCGGGCCGCCGTAATCCAGGCTCACGTTCGCGCCGCCGCAGAAACCGATCTCGTCGGCGATGAGGATCTTACGATGATCCCGATGGAGGACGGGCGCAATCTTGCGACCGAATTTCCGCCACGGAAGGACGGGGTTGTAGATGGCCACTCGTCCACCGGCGTCCAGAATTGGCTGGGCATAGTCCATCCCGATTTTCGGGGAGCCCCACCGGTCGAAGAGCAGAATCACATTGCAACCACGTCGCGCGGCCGCCGCAAGCGCATCTCGTGCCATATTGCCGACTTCATCGGGCTCGAAGATGTAGGTCTCGAGCCAGACCCGCTCGCGAGCCGTTCGAATGGCCTCGAAGGCGGCTTCGAAGGCCGCATCACCATCCGTATACAGCGTGAGTCGATTTCCCGACGCGGAGCGGAACGGACCGGCGGCGGACGAAACGCGTCTCGGACTCATGAGATACATGAATGGTGAATAGCAGCTATTCGGACTAGCGCCCGAACGGGTACGAAATAAATCCGCACCATACCTAAGGATCTTACAACGAACGACGCCATGAGCAAGTACTACTATGCGAAGACACTCGACCTCACTTTGGCCGAAGCGGAAGAACGCGTCCGCGGCGAACTCCAAAAGGAAGGCTTTGGTGTTCTGACGGAGATCGACGTCAGGCAAACGTTGAAGAAAAAGCTCGACGTTGAGTTTCCGCCCTACAAGATCCTCGGTGCATGCAATCCCGGATTCGCGCACCGAGCCCTCCTTAAGGAAGACAAGATCGGCGCGATGCTGCCCTGTAACGTGATCGTCCAGGAACGCGCCGGCAAGACGGAGGTGGCTGCCGTCGACCCCATCG
>CAZQAS010000372.1:0-1525 GCA_964591285.1 uncultured Rhodothermales bacterium | reverse complement strand
CTTCATCGGAGGATCGGACCTCGGCACGGCCGACGCGCGCTACCTGTACTGCGCCTCGTACGGCAACGGGTCCTTCATCGTGCGTGGGTTCGGCCCGGAGCCCTTCCAACTGAACGGCCGGCGTGCGCAGCAGCATGACGCAGTCAACAAGGCCTCGGGAACCGGTGAGCCGGTCAGCCAGCAGGTCTCGCTCGCGGTCGACGGAGACCAGGTCAGCTGCGTGATCAACGGCGAGGAAGTGGCCACCTACGACCGCTCGGAGGTCGTCGGCGACGGGCGATTGGCGTCCACCGACGGGGTCTACGGGATCCGGTTTGGACACAACGTCGAAGGCCGCGTCGAGAACTTCACCCTCGAGACGGAGGAGCCGTAAACGCCGTCATCCGGTGATCCGCAGAATTGCGTCGCCGTCCGCCGGACAGCCGCCGCGGCCGTCGCAGTTGCTCGCCGTGACGTAGAGCTCGCCATCCGGGCCCATGATGACTTCGCGGAGACGGCCGTAGCCCCAGGCGGATTGCCGCCGGTCCACCCGTAGTGCAAACGTAACAACATCCCAGAAACGATCGGGTAGGCGGCCGGATTGGTGGTAGTACTAACCACAGAGGAGGCACGCCATGACGGACCGCCATCAAGAGCACTTAAAGACCTATCTTACCGACGCCTATTCGATCGAGCAGCAGGCGCTTGCCCAGCTGCGAAAGGCGCACGAAGTGGCCGGCGAGCCGTCGCTGGCCCTGCATCTGAAGGAGCACCTCGTCGAGACCGAGCGGCAGGCGGAGATGGTTGAAGCGCGCCTGAGCGCACTCGGCGGATCGCCGTCAAAGGTGAAGGATGCCGTCATGCGCCTCGGCGGCAAGGGCTTCCTGCTCTTTGCCCGACTGCAGCCCGATACGCCGGGCAAGCTCGCCGCGCACACGCATTCCTACGAGGCACTCGAATATGCCGCCTACGAGATGCTGATCCGGATGGCCCGGCGAGCCGGCGACGAAGAAACCGTGCAGGTCGCCACGGAGATCAGGGATCAGGAGCGCGCCATGCGCGATCGTATCGCGGGAGATCTCGCCCAGGCGGCCGATGCATCGCTTCGCGCCACCAACAAGGCGGCGGAAGATACGATCGCTACCTATCTCGCAGACGCACACGCCCTGGAGATGCAGTCCATCCAACTGCTCAAGAGAGGACGCGAGCTTGCCGGCGATCCCGGCCTCGGGACGATTTATGAAGATCATCTCGACGAGACGGCCGAGCACGCGCGGCTCGTCGAGCAGCGGCTCGATTCGATGGGCGAGAACGCCTCCGTGGTGAAAGACACCGCGCTTCGGGCCGGCGCAGTCAACTGGGGCATCTTTTTCCAGGCGCAGGGAGACACGCCGGCCAAGCTGGCCGCGTTCGTCTACGCCGTCGAACATCTGGAGATTGCCGGCTACGAGCTGCTGCGGCACGTCGCGGAAAGCGCCGGTGCGTCGGATATCGTCGAACTCGCGAATCGCATCGCCAACGAAGAGCGTGCGATGGCCGACCGCGT
>CAZQAS010000371.1:0-1592 GCA_964591285.1 uncultured Rhodothermales bacterium | reverse complement strand
GGGATCTAATTCGGCCGTCGCCGTGCCGGCGAGAATCGCACCTTTCGTTCAGCCCCACGGTTCGGATCGGTAGAGCACTTCGCCACTCGGGCGAATCTTCCACGCCGTGATCGGATTTCGGTGATAGGGACCGCTGCCCGCGCCTCGGGCTGCAATGAACTCCGCCCGCGTAGGTTGAACGTATCCCGTGTCATCAACGGCGCGACTCATGATCTCCGTCTCCCTGCCGTTCCATTCCCACAGGTGACGAAAGCGGGTGTGCGCCCTCGGCCGTACGGGCTCTTCCAGGCGTGCCGGTTGCCACGTCTTGCCGCCGTCGGTGCTGACATCCACTCGACTGATGCGGCCGCGACCGCTCCACGCGAGGCCGCGGATCTCGATCCATCCTTTTTCTACCGTGTTCGGATAGGCCGGAAAAGTGATGATCGACCGCGCATCCATGATGAAGCTGAACTGCCGCGCCTTCCCGCCTTTGATCGGATCGGTATACTTGGAGGTCTCCTCGCGCGACATGAACGGCCGATCGGCGAGCTCGATACGCCGAATCCACTTGATGCTTGAATTGCCCTCCCATCCCGGATTCAGCAGTCGGGCGGGATACCCGTTCTCAGGACGGAGCGCTTCTCCATTCTGCCCGTAGGCGATCATCGCGTCGTCCCATGCCTTCTCGACGGGGATGCTGCGGGTCATCACCGCCGCGTCCGATCCCTCTGCCAGGAACCAGGTGGCGTCCGGACGCACGCCCACCTCTCGAAACAGCGTCGAAAGCATGACGCCGGTCCATTCGCTCTGACTGGTCAGGCCGCAGATGTCCTGGGGCCTTGCATCCTCGGTTGCCGTTGCCCAGAGATTGCCGGAGCATTCGAGAAAGCAGATCCTCGAAACCGCCGGAAAGCGGCGCAGATCGCGCAGCGTAAACTTCGTCGGGCGCTCGACCATCCCGTGGATCAAGAGTTCATAGTCGTCTGGATCGATCGTCGGGACCCCTCCGTGGTGGCGTTCGAAGTGCAGATCGGAAGGCGTGATGGTGCCGTAGAGGTCCTCCAGAGGTGCCGTCGAGCTGTGACCGTAGGTCGTTCGCCGGGGTTTCTCAAACGGTGACCGCTTCCCGAGCTCGCTCGGAGGGGCGCCCTGCACCTTCGTCGGATCGTCCGGTGCCACGGCCGGCGCTTGTTGGATGACCCGACCCCCGGCTGTCTGTACAATAGCTGCACCCGCTGCACCTGCCATGCCGACGAGCATCGCTCGGCGGGTGGTCTTGTGAATGAACGGGCTTTTGTCCTCGTCGGCCATATCAGTGTACCCTGTCGTATTCCAGTCTATTGTCCGGCACAAACCGGTCCCGGGAGGGCATCTCGACCTGCGGAAGCATCCGCGCATCCATCACGGCATCTTCCGGGATGATCTCATTCGCATGCAGCAGAAAGGCCGTTACACTATAGACTTCGTCGTCCGTCAACGAGCCCGGGCGGTCGAAGGGCATGGCGCGCCGAATATAATCAAAGAGCGTCGTCGCATACGGCCAGTAGCTGCCGATCGTTTTCACGGCACGGAGTGAGTCGGCTTCGCTGAATGGAAACTCGTCCCTCGGA
>CAZQAS010000370.1:0-1594 GCA_964591285.1 uncultured Rhodothermales bacterium | reverse complement strand
GGACAACATTGTCTTTTTCACAAACCAGAACGACTGGCCGCGAAGACTCTACGAACAATTTTCGAGCGAGGATGAGGACGTGCGCTTCGATATGCCGCTCGTTGAGAACTATAACATCGGATTCCTCTTCGCCTCCGGCCCATTTCCATTGGACGCGGGAAGCCAGGAGCGATTCAGTCTGGCTCTTGCCTATGGCGACGATCTGACGGAACTGGAGAGCACCGTCGAAACCGTTCAATCGATCTACAGCGCCAATTACCAATTCGCGACGCCTCCCCCGCTGCCGACATTGCGGGCCGAGACTGGTGACGGCTACGTGCGGCTGTCGTGGGACAATGCCGCCGAGAAGGGGCTCGATCCCGTGACGAACCGCAACGACTTCGAAGGCTACCGCATCTATCGGTCCACCGATCCCAATTTTCTCGACGCGCAGGTCATCACGAATGCCCGTGGTACGGGGCCCTTTGGTAACGGCCGCCCAATCGCCCAGTTCGACCTGGAGAACGACATCAGTGGATATTCCGATCTGCAAGTCTCCGGAGTAGCCTATTGGCTCGGTGAAGACACCGGCCTCGAACATACCTTTACCGATTTCGACGTCACAAACGGCCAGACGTATTACTACGCTGTCACGGCCTATGATCGCGGTTCAGAGGAGTTCAATTTCTTTCCGTCGGAGAGTGCAATCACCATCTCGCGAACCCTCAGGGGTGGTACGATACTTCCAAAGAATACAGTAGAAGTGCGGCCGAATCCGCGCGTGCCCGGTTACACCCCCGCAGCGGTAGACAACGCCAGCATAGAGCACATCGAGGGTGAGGGAACGGGAAGTATCGAAATACGCGTGATCAACAGTGACGAGGTGCCCGATGACCATACGTTCCGCATTGAATTCGAAGGCGTTGAAGACAGCGTTCGAGCTCTCACGTATCGTATGATCGACGAGACGACGGAAGAGCTTCTGTTCGACACCGGCATCGACTTGGAGGGAGCGGCATCCGGCCCGGTAGGCGCAGGACTTCAGCCCGTTATCTGGACTCTGCCTACGGTTCAAGTCGACTCCCTGTCGACCGGATGGGCCTCCGGCAATGATACGGACGTGCAGCTCAGCGCGTCGTATTCTCCGATACTTCCGATCAACCTCGTCCGACCGGGCTTTCCCGAAACTATCCGCATTACGTTCGCCGATGAGCCTCTCGACACGTCGCTTGCAGCCATCGGCCAGCCCGCTAAACCGGCTCATTTCCGGGTGACGGCCGAGGAATCGCAGCTTCAACTCGACTTTCGCTATCGGGACGTCGACGACAACCGGACATTGAACGAACCCGGTGAATTCATCGACATTCTGGCGCCGGAGGCCGAAGGATCGTCTCAAAACCATAGAGTGTGGAGAATGGCTGTGGATACGACCGGAATCGGGTCGTTCGAGTCGCCTCCGGGTGCCGGCGACGAGTACGTTCTGGTTTTGAACAAGCCTTTCGGACCCGGCGATGTGATTCGGTTTCGCGCGAGCGGCGAGTATATAGATGGCGTGCAAGAAGACTCCACTTTTAAAGAAGAAAGGCCGTACGTCGTCCCGAATCCGTACGTAGCA
>CAZQAS010000369.1:0-1623 GCA_964591285.1 uncultured Rhodothermales bacterium | reverse complement strand
TTGAAACCAGACTCAGACCGGCTCCGCGACAGCACGCGCGCGGCGCGTAACGAGGCGCGGATAAAGAAATCCGTTCGCGACGGCTACGACGGCATAGGCAATCACGGCGGAGCCCATATTGTACAGGTAGAACGCGGCGGGATGGCTGTAGTGATTCATGTAAATCGCGCTGACGCTCAGGAAGAAGAGGCACATCAGCCCGTAGGCCTTGAGGCTCTTCGCGATCCATCCTCCGGAAAGGCGGGGATGCATCCAGTGGAAGGCGACCGTCGCGACCGCCCACATGACGCCGTTGTACAAAAACGAGGTAATCCAGTCGACCGTCGTGAAGCTCGTGTTGAAGGTGGAGGCGTCCGCCTCCATCGCCTCGAACAGGCCCGGCAGGACCGTGAGCTGTTCGATCGGCGCCGCGACGAGGTAGCGGACCACATTGAGCAGGAAAATGAGTGCGAGGAGGCGAAGAGCGATCTGCATGGCGAAGATCTCCTGATTAAACCTGAACGGCGGCATCCGGACCGACGACGGTCGTCCAAGCGCGGACGCGCCAGGCGGTCACGATACCGTTCATAACATACGGATCCGCTTTGGCAAACTGCTTGGCGGCCTCGGGCGAGTCGCTTCGGAAGAGCAGCACCGCGCGGTCGGGCGGATCGGCCAGCGCCCCGCCGAGGAGGAGCTCGCCGCTCTCGACGGCCTGCCGCGCATGCGTGAGGTGCGCATCGCGAAAGGCGCCCCGCCGCTCGATGTAATCGTCCACGACGTCGTAGAAGAGGAGGTAGTGCATGGCTCAATCGTTTAGTGTGTCTGACGATCGCGTTCCAGTTCGATTCGCCCAGAAACGTACATCCGTAGCACGCCGTTCGCCTGCATCCACCACGTCAGCGCGCGCGAGCTCACGATGAGGGCGCCACTTCGGTCGCGATCCACCACGTGTTGCCCGCGGGATCCTTCACGCCCGCCCGGCGGTCCGGATCGCCCTCGCGCTGCTGCGGCGCATCGACCGCCGTGCCGCCGGCATCCAGCGCCCGCTGATAGGCGGCGTCCACGTCCGGGACGTACACGTGGATGAACGCGGGGAACGGCGGGAAATCCCCTCCCCCTTCACCGATCATGACGACGGAATCCTCGATCTGCACCTCGGCGTGCATGATCGAGCCATCCGGCATCTCATACCGCCGCCGCGGCTCCGCTCCGAATGCCGCAACCAGAAAATCGATCACCTGCTGGGCGCCGTCGGCCACGAGGTAGGGTGAAACGCTCGAGTAGCCCTGCGGCTTATATTTTTCGCTCATGGTCCGTGGTGTCGTTGCTGGTCGATGATCTTCTCTTGGCGCGCCGACGAACTCTACTGCTCGACGATAATCTCCGTGCGCACGGAATTAGCGATGAAGCACTTCTCGTGCGCTTCCTTGTGCATCACCGATTCTTCGGACGCATCGGGAGGCTCGCCGTCGTAGGTTACTCCAGGACGAAGGCTTACGAGAAGCATGGCCGTCCGCCCGCGGTCATCCGGGCCCATCTCGCCCTCCGCACGGTCTTCGTAGCGCTCGACCGCAAAGCCGCGGCGGGCCGCGATCGACAGAAACCACAGCATGTGGCAGGAGGAGATCGCCGCCACGAAGG
>CAZQAS010000368.1:0-1625 GCA_964591285.1 uncultured Rhodothermales bacterium | reverse complement strand
CCTCGTTGTACCGGCATAGAACCGCCCGTCGTTCAGCAGAGCCTCGCCCAGCCTTTCGTTCAGATGATCCAGTTCCGCCTCCGATCGGTCTCCGGGGTTGAATCTGAAGCACACGATGTTAAGTGGGACGTCAGCAAGCCGTTCGAGATCAGGCGCATCATCGACAAGCTTGGTAAGCCGTTGTGCGAGGCTGAGATGGCGCTCGACCATATTGCGGTAACCGATTCGTCCGTAGGCCGCCAGCGTCGCCCAAACCGCCAGCGCACGCGCTCTCCGCGAGCTCTCCGGCCCGATGGTCCCCATGTTTGGTCGTGGATCTTCCGGATCCGGCAAGTAAGCCGCTGAATAGGCAAAGGTCCGGCCGAGCAGCGCGCGGTCCCGGACGAAGGCAAACCCGCAATCGTATGGGACATTCAGCCATTTATGCCCGTCCACTGTAACCGAATCGGCTCGTTCAACACCCTCGACCAGATGCGCCGTCTTCGAACTGACTCGGGCGAACAGGCCGAAGGCTCCGTCTACGTGCAGCCACGCCCCGTGACGCTCCGCACATTCCGCCAACTCGTCGATCGGATCGAAATCGCCTGCATTCACTTCACCGGCATTCCCGATAAGAATCGCAGGTGTGTCTCCGAGCGCATCGAGCGCTCGGTTCAGCCCGGCGAGGTCGAGCCGGCCCCGGGCGTCGCGACTCAACACCCTCACCGCCGAACGCCCGATCCCGAGCATGCCGAGCACCTTGATCGAGCTCGGGTGCACGTATCCGCTCGAGAAGACCGCCACAGGAGGGTGGTGCGCGAGTCCGTCCGCCGCAACGTTGAAGCCTTGAACTTCTCCCCACCACTGCCGCGCCGCAGCAAGGCCCACGAAATTGGCCATCGTCGCTCCGGTCGTCATGACACCGCCCCACTCCGAGGGAAGCCCGAACAGCTCGCGGAGCCACGCGAGACTCAACGTCTCCAGCCTGAGCGCCAGAGGCGACGAAACCCAGGCGTATGCCACCTGATCGAAAAGCGAAGTGAGCCAGTCCGCACCGAATGCTGCTGGGGTTGATCCACCCATCACGAAGTGAAAGAAACGAGGACCGGACGAATGTACTGCAGCGTCCTGTCCGTCCCGAATCAAGTTCTCGAGTGCGCGGACCGCGCCGACTCCCACCTCGGGCAAGGGGCCATCGAAGCCGCTTGCAGCCTCGTCGCTACGAGAGGAGCGAACCGGCTGGTCGTCGAGCGCCGCGAGATAGGAAGACGCCTTCTCGAACATGATCTCCAGGACTGACGCAAGTTCGCTCCGGTCAGGTTCCATTGCGTGCTACCAACCTCGCATGTTTCCGTATAACGACTTGGCGGTCAGCGGCGGCGCCACGTATTCGGTGATTGAAAGCAATGTAGATGCCATCGCTGCTCGAGACAAGCAGCCCTCGACGGCGTCCGCTGCATGCTGTTGTTAGCTGCCGACGTTCGAAATGGCAATCGGGCAAATCCCCTCGGGCGGGTTTCTCTCTTCTGTCAAGGTAGGGAGGAACGTGGCTGAAGCTCTGACGGTAATTCGTCTGGGCGTCGGATCACTGTGGCCGCGTCGCTGGGTCCGAGTAGTTCACCATCCAGTTGATCCCGAATCGGTCC
>CAZQAS010000367.1:0-1699 GCA_964591285.1 uncultured Rhodothermales bacterium | reverse complement strand
GGGATGAGGCCGAACGAGGTGAAGTCGAGCTGGTCGAGGCGGACCTCGGCGCCGACTTTCGCGAGGTGATTCCTGAAGATCTGGCTCGTGATGTCTGCCTTGGCGAAGTAGGATCGCGTCGAGCGATTGAACCTTCCGAGATCGGTGCCTCCGCGCGCGAACCGCCCGCCGCCCGAGACAAATGGCTCGAAGACGCCAGGCATGACCTCGATCAAATCTGGCGGGTTGATCAGCAGGTCGTTATAGGAGGACGAGAGCGGATTCTCAAACCGGAAACTCTCCGCCTCCCGCCAAAACGTGGCAACGTTGAACGTATAGAACGTCTTCGGACTGAGAAGATGGGTGAACTTGAGTTTGAGGTCCGTACCCGTGTCGAAGTTCTGCGTACGTCCGTCGGGCGACCATCGCCAGAAGACGTCGTAGGGCCGGCTTTTCTCATTGGATCCGAGCCCGCTGAGGCTGACGATCATCTTCTGGGTGAGCTGGAAACGGAGGTTGCCCTGCCAGGACAGTTTCCTGTAGCTATTCATCGGCACGAGCGAGGAGTCGCCGTAGCTGCCGTCGGGTTCGTAGACGTTCGCGCCGTAGAGCCAGCCGTCGTTGTTGAAGTAGCGAGCGTGGCCGAAAAAAGTCAGCCGATCCGTGAAGACGGGCCCCTCTAGAGAGCCGGCGAGGTTGTGGTAGTGCGTCGCGTCGACGGGGAGGTAGGAGTACACGTCGGCGTCGCGATACGGAATGCCCTGACTCGTAAACGCCTCCTGGTCGACGCCGCGGAGAAACTCCTCACCCCCGCTCCCGGGCACGACGTACGATCCGCTGTAGACCTCGACCGATCCCCCGATACGATCCTTCCTGCCCTCCTTCGTGACGACGTTGATGACGCCCGACATCGCATTTCCGTACTCGGCGTTGAACGTGCCGGAGATCACTTGAAGCTCCTGTATGCCCGCGTTCTCGAGCTGAATGGCCGTCGATCCGTCGTAGGTGTCCGTGACGGGCACGCCGTCGACCATCACGGTCACTTCGCTCGAGCGCCCGCCTCGAATATGAAGTCCGTCGCGGTCGGTTACGCCCGCCTGGACTTGCAGCACCTGTCCGAGATCCTGCACCGGCAGACGGTCGATGGTTTCAGCGGTCACGCGTGCTTCCGAGCTCGTGAGATCCCTTCGGACGCGCACGGCCTCCGCGGTGACGATCACCTCCTCACCTTCGACGACTCGTTCGGTGAGCTCAAAGTCGACCGTGGTGGTGAGATCGACATTGACGTGCACGCCCTCTCTTCGCTCGGTGGTAAAACCGATGAAGGACGCGACAATAGAGTACGTGCCCGGCCGAACGCCGATGATCGTGAATTCGCCGCTCGCGTCCGTCGCGGTCCCCTGCGTGGTGCCTTCAATGCTGATGTTGACGCCCGGCAGCGGCTCGCCCGTCTCGGCCTCGGTCACCGTCCCGTTGATTTTCCCCGTCGTCTGGGCGGCCAGAGGGACGGCCGTTGACATGGCGGCCATGGATAACGCTATGAACATCCATTTTCGCATCTAGCTTTCCGTCCTCCGCCCGGCGATTTCGAGGCCAAAGAGCGCCTGCTCGTCGACGTCGACCGCGTGTCGTTTTCGCATGGCTGAGACGTACTCGAGGATGTACTCCTGAGAAAGCGTGTAGTGAAGCTGCTCCCGGATGCGCGGCGCTGCTTCATCGA
>CAZQAS010000366.1:0-1705 GCA_964591285.1 uncultured Rhodothermales bacterium | reverse complement strand
GCGTCGTGATGTTCGTCATCCTGGTTTCGATGGCCTCCATCGTGCTCGGCCTTCCCGCGGCCGAAACCACCCAGCGGCCGCAGCTCTGGGGGGACTTCGAGAACGTTTCCTTCTGGGTGCTCTTTGCGATCTTCTTTCCGGCGGGGACCGGCGTGAAGGTCGGCGCGAGCATGTCCGGTGCGCTCGCCGATCCTCGCAAGAGCATTCCGCGCGGCACGCTCGCCGCCGTCGGCACGGCGCTCGCCGTCTACATCGGCATGGCCGTCTGGTACAGCCTCGTCGCCACGCCGGAGGAGCTCGTCGGCAACCGGCTGATAGTGATCGAGAAGGCGGCCGTCGGGGAACTGGTGCTGATCGGGCTTCTCGCCTCCACCTTCACGGCCACCATCAGCACGATCGTCGCCGCCCCGCGCGTGCTGCAGGCGCTGGCCGATCAGAAGATCCTGCCGAAGGGCGAGTGGCTGGCGCGCCTGCGTCCGAACGGGGAGCCGCGCAACGCCGTCATTGTCACGGGCGGGCTCGTCGCGGCCACCCTCCTGCTCGGCAGCCTGGATGCGGTCGCCGTGCTCATCACCATGTTCTTCCTTCTTATTTATCTGATGATCGACGTCGTGGTGACGATCGAGCAGGGGCTAGGCCTGATCTCCTTCCGGCCGACCTTCCGCATCCCCTACTGGGTGCCGATCGTGGGGCTCGCCAGCTGCACGACCGCGCTGTTCATCATCAGCCCGGTCTTCGCCCTGGTGGCGCTGACGATCATCGCAAGCATCTACATCTACCTGGTGAACCGGCGCCTCACGACGCCGTGGGAGACCGTGCGAAGCAGCATCTTCGTCTCGCTGGCCGACTGGGCGACGAAGCGGTTCGCGCGCTCGGCGGATGAGGCGAACGAGCGCTCCTGGAAGCCCGACCTCCTCGTGCCGGTGGTCTCGCGCGCGCAGCTCGACGGGATTTTCCGCTTTCTGCGGCTGCTGGCCGAGCCGAAGGGGTCGATCAAGATCATCGGCGTGGCCAAGGAGTCCGACGACCGCGAACGTGCGATGGAGGAGGTCCGGCGGACCGGTCTCGATCGGCTCGCCGACGTGACGCGCATCTTCCAGGACGAGGAGCTCTTCGCCACCTCGGCGGTGATCGAGGCGCCGTCGCTGCTGCAGGGCGTGCGCGTAAGCGCCTCCCTGATGCAGGGGAGCGCCTTCCGCCCGAACATCCTCTTCGGGCTACCGCGCTCGCTGGACAAAGAGACGCTGCAGGGCTTCGTCAACGTCGGGAAGGCCCACCAGCTCGGCGTGGCCCTGCTCTACGAGCATCCCGAGGCGTCGCTCGGCGAGGAGCGGCGGATCAACGTCTGGATCACGGATCAGAGTCCGGACTGGAAGCTGGGCATGCGGCTCCCGAACCTGGACCTGTCGGTGCTGCTGGCGCTGCAAATCCACGGGAAGTGGCACGGCACGCTGCGGCTGCTTACGGTCTGCCGCGATGAGGCGAACACGGAGGATGCGCGGGCCTTCCATGGGAAGCTGATTGAGGATGCGCGGCTTCCGCACTCCACCGAATCGGTCGTCATGCACGGCACGCTGCGCGAGAAACTGGCCGAGGCGCCGGAGGCGGATCTATCGGTCTTCGGACTGGCCGTCGACGTCGATCGTGATTTTCTGGAGTACCTCGTCCAGGAGAGCGCAAGCTCCTGCCTCTTCGTGCGGGATTC
>CAZQAS010000365.1:0-1716 GCA_964591285.1 uncultured Rhodothermales bacterium | reverse complement strand
CACGAGAGATCTAAGTTACGACGAGCAGTATCGGGGGCAGGATCTGTCAGCGCGAGATTCCCCCTGAGAGCGTATGCGCATTGTGGGCGACCTGCGACGTTGAGAACACCCCATCGGTCCGCGCGCTCGCGAAGGCAGGTATCACCTTTGAAGGCCTCGACCTGCGCTTGGGATCAGCACAACGTAAATCGCAAACTAGGGATCCCCAGCTCTATGCCGCCTGGAGGACACCTCCGGACAGAGGAGTCGGCAGTGAATGTCGTGAGCTTGCAAACCCGGCCCACCGATACCGTTGGCGAAACCTGAGGCGGAGACATGAAGGTAGTACTTGTCCGTCATGCCCAACCTCGGGTCGCCCCCGACCTGCCAGCCAGCCAATGGACGCTCTCGCCTCCCGGTGTTCGGGCCGCCGAGCGCCTTGCCTCTCAGCTAAACATACATTCGGCTGGGGTGATCTCGAGCGACGAGACGAAGGCGCTCCAAACCGCTGAGCCCATCTCCCGTTCGCTCGGCGTCGCTGTCGAGACCGATCGGCGGCTGCGTGAAGTGTCACGACCATGGACCCCGCACGGCTACGGGCAGGTGGCAACCCGATGGCTGACGGGCCTGGAGGTGGAAGGCTGGGAGTCCCGCCGTATGGTGATCGAGCGGATGGAAGCTTCCGTGACTGACGCTGCCGCAGCAGGGGGAAGGGGCGTCGTCTTGGTCGGGCACGGTCTAGCGCTCACCGTCTGGCTCACCTGCCACTTTGCTCACCTGGATCCGGTGGTGTTCTGGACCAACCTTACGATGCCCGATGCCTGGCATGTCGAGGTCGCCGACTCGTTCCTTCAACGAGTTCCCTGATAGCTCGATAAGACGACTGAGGTGCCTGATTGGCCTGGGCGCGTTGGCCGGGGGGCCCGTAACCGCGAGGCGCCGACTCGGTGACTCTCGACGTTCCTCGAGTGGACTTCTATTGCAGCGCCTGCCTGTTCGTCTTCTCGGCTGCGGCGTGGCTTGAAAGAGGCGAGTGCACATCGACCGAATCAGGCTTGCTCGCCGCGGCTCCGGTTGCCGACAGAAAGGCAAGCGATGATGGTCGGATCGACCCTCACAGGTGGCCGCGAAGAGCGGTGGTTATCGGCCGAGACGAGAGTGGTCGACGAGACCTCGAACGGCGAAATCACAGACCGGCGAGCTATGCGCCCAGGTCAGCATCCTCCGGACGACCTTCCGGCAGGGTACAACCAGAAGTGGGAACCTAATGAAGATTGTCGATCGTCGAACGATCGATACAGCGCGCTCTCTAGGCAATGAGGTAGCAATGCGGCGGATCGCAAGAACAGTGGCCAGCTTGCTGGTGGCTGCCTTCATCGTGTCGGGTTGTTCCGGAGGACTGGACGGACCGGTCGTTGAAGGCAACCGGACATCCGGGGCCCAAGACGCAGAGATCTTCGGAGAGGTTGTTGTCGAAGGTGAATGTATCTATCTACTTCAGACCGAAGTCGATACTCGCTACCCGGTGATCTGGCCTCACGGAACCGAATGGAATCCGGATCAGTCCGCCGTCGTGTTGCCCGACGGGACTCTGGTCAGCGAGGGCATAGAAGTCTACGGCGATGGCGGCTACCAGCACACCGATGACCTGAGCGAAGACACCACCAGCGAGGGCATTGCGCACGTCTCCTCTTGCGTCGACAACGAGTACGGCGAGGTGGCGGTATTCAACTCGTC
>CAZQAS010000364.1:0-1718 GCA_964591285.1 uncultured Rhodothermales bacterium | reverse complement strand
ACGTGGATGCCGTCGTCAATGCGGCAAACGCGGAGCTTCGGATAGGAGGAGGGGTCCATCTCGACAGGCGCATTCGGCTATCCGATGGAGGCCGCCGCTCGGATTGCCATCGACACCGTTATCGAGCGAGCGGAAGGGCTGTCCAGCGTACGGCGTATTCGGTTCGTTCTCTTTGACGGCCATGCACTCCGGACACACGTGCGGATGCTGGAGGACGACGCTCTACGGGATCGATGACGGTGTGTGCCCATAGCTGCCGATGGACGGCTCCGATTGGAATGCATGCACAACGAAGGGACGGCGATAGATGACGCCGCAATATATCTCGTTATACGCTCCGCTGTAACAATGGCGTGCGATCGCGGACTGCGTACGAACGGTCCTGTGGCAGTACCGTTGGTACGAGAAAGAGCAGGTCTACTCGCGCGGAGTCTCGCTTCGCGGTTGCGAAGCGAGGACGCGATAGTCGGCCGTCTCTCAAACTCGTTTGTCCAACGAAAGTGAAGAGGAGGCTATGAACGTACGAGACCTGATGACGAAAAATCCTGCAGCATGCACGCCCGATACCGGTTTGCAGGACGTTGCCACTATGATGGTTGAGCACGACTGCGGAGCGATACCGGTCGTCGAAAATGCTCCGGATGGGAAGCCCGTCGGAATTATAACGGACCGCGACATCACGGTGCGGACCGTAGCGGTAGGGAAGAATCCCCTGCAACAGCGCGCGGCCGATGTCATGACGCACGCAAGCGTCACCGTGCGGCCCAATGATTCCGTTGAACGCGCCGCGGAGCTGATGGAAGAGAAGCAGATTCGCAGGCTTGTCGTGGTCGATGAGAACGATTCCTGCGTCGGTATTCTGGCTCAGGCTGATCTGGCCCGCCGGGCGTCGGACGATCTGACCGGAGAGGTCGTGGAAGAGATCTCCGAACCGAGCCGTTAGCTTCCGATCCGGCAATCGAAGCGCTCGGGCCGACTCCCCCGGCACGGTCGTCACGTAGCATGCGTTGACGATCCGGCCAGGGGAGGCGCCGAGCGTATCTTCCGACCATCCTAGCGATCCGAGAATCCGCGGCCCTTCTTGCCGCCGCCTCCTCCGCTCTTGCCGCCACCGCTTCCCTGTTCGCCCTTCTTCTTGCCTTCCTGGCCTTTCTGGTTTCCAGTATTCTTGTTGGCGTTCTTTCCCTTGCGTGCCATAATCTTGGTACTGCTCTGATTTCATAAACTACGGGTACTTCGATTACTCCAACGCCCACAGACCGCGATGCTTCGGCGCGCGCGTGGGAATCACGCCAAGATTACGGTTGGCAGGAGGCGACGCGCCCGCCTCAACAGACATCCACAGGATCGCAAGAAGGATGGAATACCGCTACTTTTCCGATACGGGGACGATGATCTCTCCGCTCGTCTTCGGGACGATGTCCTTCGGAGGTGATGCGGACGAGGAGGAATCCGCCCAAATGTTCCGCCGCTGCCGTGAGGCGGGCATCAACTGTTTCGACTGCGCGGACGTGTACCAGGGCGGCCGCTCCGAGATCATTCTCGGCCGGCTGCTCAAGGAGTGCCGGGACGAGGTTCTTCTCACGAGCAAGGGCTACTTTCCCACCGGCGACGACATCAATGCGCGCGGGGCCTCGCGCCGCCACCTCTTGCAGGCCGTCGAGGCGAGCCTTCGGCGACTGGGGACCGACTACATCGACATCTATTTCATCCACCGG
>CAZQAS010000363.1:0-1720 GCA_964591285.1 uncultured Rhodothermales bacterium | reverse complement strand
CCGGAACGACGTTGATCCAGTCATTGGCTTCGATCACGAAGAACGTGTATTCATCTCCCGTGACGGGAGATGCCGCAAGGTCTTCGCGAACGGTAAAGACGCGGAAATCTCCTCGTGGACGGCTTTTCTTGCGCTCCCAGCTTTCGAGCATGTCGTCTGTATGCTTTTTGTGCGATTCTTGCGTGGCCGTAGGGTAATCCCCCACGCGGTGTGCCGCACCTTTCCCCTCATTGATGCACCGCTACAACGCGTATTCTCTTAAGGTGTCCGTTCTTCGCGGACATTTTCATCAAGAGAGAGAAAGTACTATGAGAGAGTACCGCTTTCTGCTGTTAAGCATCGTGCTGGCGGTCGGGTTCTTTCTCGGCGACCTTCTGATCCCCATGGACATCGCGGGTGGCGTATTGTACGTCGTCGCCGTGCTGGTCACCATGTGGACGCCGCATCGCCGGTTGACCGGCGTCGTCGCGCTGCTTGCGACGATCTTCCTGTTTGTTGGGTATGCGGTAGGGCCGTCAACGGTCGGCGTTTGGGTAGACGTCTCCAACAGAATTCTCGGCCTCCTCGCCGTGTGGCTGACAGCGGCCCTCGTGGGCGAGCGCCGGCGCGTCGAGGACGAACTGCGCCAGAGTGAATCCAAAATCCGATCGATACTGAACGCAACGGCCGACGCCATCATTTCCCTCGACTCGGACGATCGGATTGAGACGTTCAACCCCGCCACGAGCGAGATCTTCGGGTCGTCGTCGAACGATTTGCACCAGCGGCCCATCTTGGATCTGGCCGACGGCTCGTCGACCGGGGAGTTGGCGGAGTATCTCCAGGCGGTGCGTCAAGCGCGCACGAATGCCGACGGCATCGAGATCGTCGGCCGGCGGATAGATGGATCGACCTTCCCGATGCACGTCACACTCACTTCGTCGCACATCGACGGGCAGCGCCAGATTACCGGCGTGCTTCGGGATATGTCCCAGCAGCGGCTCATCGAGCAGGAGATGATGCGCATCACCGAACTTGAACGACGACGCATCGGCCACCAACTTCACGAGGGGCTCGGGCAAATGCTCACCGGTATCGGCCTGATCACGCGCAGCCTGCACCAGAAACTCCGAGCCGAGGAGCACCCAAGCGCCGACGAAGCGGCGCACATCATCGGATTTCTGCAGGAGGCCGATGAGCACGCTCGCGATCTCTCCCTTGGACTCGTGCCACTGCACCAGGACGAGACCGGACTGTCGTATGCGCTGCAACGGTTCGCGAGCAATGCCTACGACCGCTTCGGTGTGGAGTGCGTCTATCGGCAGCGCGGGATACCGATCAGTTTCGAGGATCCGATCACGGCCGCGCATCTCTACCAGATCGTGCAGGAAGCCGTCACGTCGCTGGTTGCCGCCGCCGAGCCGCGCCACGTCGCCATCGAGCTGATCGGCTCCGAGAAAGAGGCGCGCATCACGATTGAGGACGACGGGACGGAGCACCCGCATGATGATTCGCGAGGTGATGATCTTCCGTGGGAGAACGTACTATCGTACAGCGCTCGTCTAATCGGGGCCACGCTGAAGGCTACACGAGATGAGTCGGGCGGTCACCTTACGTGCACCGTACCGCTTGCTGACGGTGCACTCCGACGTCACTCGGCTTCCGCCACGACGAGGTGACCTTCGTTCACGAGCCGCGTGAGTAGTGCAAGGAATGCGTCGTTCGCCAGATGATCGGCAAG
>CAZQAS010000362.1:0-1760 GCA_964591285.1 uncultured Rhodothermales bacterium | reverse complement strand
GGCACACCGTACCTACCGTCCCTCGAAGGCGCGATCCTATTCGTCGAGGACGTCGGAGAGGAACCCTACCGCATCGACGCCATGTTTGCACAGCTGAAGCTGAGCGGGATCCTGAACAGGCTCGGAGGTCTCGTGATCGGCAGCTTTACCGACTGGGAGCCCGAGGCGGACACACCCACACTTACCCTCGATCAGGTGTTCGACGACTATTTCGGGACCGTCAATATTCCCGTCGCTCGCGGGCTCATCTACGGTCATTTTCCGGTGAAGAATTCAATTCCTGTTGGTGTGCGCGCACGGCTGGAGGTAACTTCCTCACAAGCCAAACTCGGCATCCTGGAGCCGATCGTGGCCGTTTGAGTCTTCAGGAGAGCCCTCCTGACGCAGCGCCGCGCTTCGCCGTACGGAATCGTCAGGAGCCGCTCGATCTCCCCCGTTTTCATCACAGGTCGCCCCTCGTTCTTGATGGCCTCGCAACGTCTCAGAGTGGCCGTCTTTGCCTCCGGACGTGGATCTAATTTCCAGGCCATCCTCCGCGGCGTCGATCGCGGAGACATCGACGCCGACGTGGTGCTCTGCCTGTCGGACCGGCGCGAAGCCCGAGCCCTGGATCTTGCACGTTCCAGGGGTATAGACACTGCCGTCCTCCATCCTGCCGAGTACAAGGCATACGCCGACTACGCGTCCGACATGCTCGATCAACTCCGGGCGCACGACGTCAATTTCATCGTGCTGGCGGGATACATGAAGAAGGTCCCGAGCCGGATTGTGCAGAATTATCCACAGCGTATCCTCAACATCCATCCCGCCCTCCTCCCCGCCTTCGGCGGCAAGGGCATGTACGGGCACCACGTGCACGAGGCTGTCGTGGAGTACGGCGTGCACTGGACCGGGGCAACGGTGCACATCGTCGAGGAAGAGTATGACACCGGGCCGATCGTGCTCCAGGAGCCGGTTCCCGTGTATCCCGACGACGCGCCGAGCGACGTGGCGGCTCGAGTTCTGGAGGTCGAGCACCGCATTTACGCCGAGGCGCTCCGCCTCTTCGCCCAGGGTCGGATCGCAATCGAAGGCCGGCGCGTGCGTATTCTCGAACCCGGCGACGGTGATCGCGCCGGTGCCGCGGCCGAATCTGCGCGGCACCCGGAAGAGGCGCGCACTCGATCCGATTAGCCAGTTAGATCCAGTAGAATGATCAACGTCAAGGACCTTCCCTCTCCAAAGGATCAGTATCCCATCCGGCGTGCCCTGCTCTCCGTCTTCGACAAGAGCGGACTCGTATCCTTTGCTCAGCAGCTCGATCGGCAGGGCGTCACGCTGCTCTCCACCGGCGGCACCGCGCGGATGCTCCGGGAGGCCGGCCTAACGGTGACGGACGTCGCGGACGTGACCGGATTTCCGGAGATCCTCGACGGACGCGTTAAGACGCTTCATCCCCACGTGCACGGCGGATTGCTCTCGCGCCGGAACGATCGGGCGGACATACAGGAGCTCGCGGAGCTATCGATCGAGCCTATCGATCTGGTGGTTGCCAACCTCTATCCGTTCGAGGAAGTCACGGCCGGCGGGGATGTGGATGAGCCGGAAGCTGTCGAAAACATCGACATCGGCGGTCCGACGATGATTCGCGCCGCGGCGAAGAACTTCTTTTTCGTCGGGGTGGTGACGTCACCCGATCAGTACGCCTCTGTGTCGGATGAGATCGAGCAAACGGGCGGCCATCTCACGCTCGCCACGCGCCGCCGCCTCGCCGCAGCCGC
>CAZQAS010000361.1:0-1761 GCA_964591285.1 uncultured Rhodothermales bacterium | reverse complement strand
AGGACGATGTTGTGGCCCATGAACGCGAGCTCCGCGCAGTTCGCCTCGTAGGCTGCCTGTTGGAGCAGCGAGAGTGGGAAGACCTTCTCCTCGTTCAACAGGCCCGATTGAATGAAGGGATCGAGATTGCCGGCAGGATGTCCCTCGGCGTCGTCGGCGATCACGTAGCCGTGCGCGATGAAGATATCGAGAATTCCCAGAAACTCTTCGCTGGCGTCAGCGACCGGCATGAAGAGCGTCGAACCGGGCGCATTTGCCATCCAGATGTTGGGATCCAGCAAATGTCCTGGCGCCGAGGGTAAGTCCAGGCGCTTGTCTGACACGCGCTGCGTGTTCCGTCGACAGACATCGATGATCCGCTCGATACCGTCCGCCGAACCCTCCAGCTCCCGCATCCGTTCCGGCTGGACATCTCGCGTGTTGGTCACGTAGGTTCCATCGTCATCGGTGTAAAAGAGCACCGGTGTCCCGATGCCGGCGGCCGTCGGTGCCGTGCGGCCCGTGTAACGCACCGTGTAGTGGCCGTGCGCGTCGGGCCGTGCCGGTCCGAACGGCACGCCGAAATTCCAGCCGCTCACTCCAGTGCCGGCTGCGACCAGCAACGCCTGCTCCGTGTCCGAGAGCGGTACCGGCTCTGACTTGGACTTGTAGGCCAATGGACCTGATGGCATCTCCATCCCGAGCCCGAACCGGCGCGAGCGTCGTCCGAAAATGGCCTGCAGGAGCGGATAGTCCAGCAGCTCACTCACTGCTTCCGCCGTCTCGGAAAACTGGGCACTCGCCATGCGTGACACCCTCCCTTTGGATATCCGACGAACATGCCCCTCTATTGTCCGCCGATAGCGTAAGCCTCCAGTGTATCGAGATTTCGGGCTCTGACCAAACGCAGGTCGGCTATTATCCCGCTCGTGCCTCCGCCACACGCGCCCGGACCGCCGGCGCGACTTCTTCGATGAAGAGGCGCAGCCATTCATCATCGGGGACGGTCCAAAGGATGAAGCTGGAGAATCCCTGCTCGATGGCGAGTCCGGACAATGCTTCGACCCAGTGCTCGACCGGACCTACGATCTGCTCATCAGTGTCGGACGGCGGCGCCGGCGCTGAATCAGTGAAGCGTCCGGCAACGTTGTAGATGCGGCGGATTGCCGAGGGGTCGCGTTCTGCCTCGCGTGCGCCCTCATCGATGATGGCATTGCCTCGTAGCGTTTGCTCTGGTGGCATGTACGCCATCGAGGGAATCCAGCCGTCAGCGACACGACCTGCCAACCTCATCGTTCGCGGGCCGACGACGCCGAGCCAGATGCCCATATCGTGGTCCGGCATCGGGCCGGGTTGGGCGCCGAGCATTTGATAATGCTTGCCTTCAAACCGAACGCCGCGCCGGTCGCTCCACATCTGGCGAATGATCTCGATGCCTTCCTCAAGCGCCTCATACGCCTCGCCGGGGGACCGGTTGGGGCCGCCCATCGCCTCGATCGGCTTCCAGAATCCGCCGGCGCCCAGGCCCAGCTCGAACCTGCCCCCACTCAGTTGATCGAGCGACGCCGCTGCTTTCGCCAGCATCGCCGGCGGGCGTAGCGGCAGGTTGGCAACATCTGGAAAGACTCGCACCTGCTCGGTCTGCGCGAGGATCGTCGCGATCAGCGACATCGTGTCGAAGTGATCGCGGTGATAGGGGTGGTCCTGGATACCGATCAAGTCGTAGCCGAGCGCGTCCAGCTCCCGCGCGGTGCGCAGAGTCCCGGCCGGATCGTCATGGTT
>CAZQAS010000360.1:0-1829 GCA_964591285.1 uncultured Rhodothermales bacterium | reverse complement strand
GCGACAATGTGGTACGCGCGCGCCGATTCCACAGAATCGGGAAAAACCACCTGGCGGAACTGTTGGCCGTTAAAGACAACCAATCCGCCGGGGGTACCCACGTAAAGCCGACCGTCGTCGGCTTGCGCCAGGGCATGAATATCCTCATTAGGCAAACCGTCCGAGACCATGTAGTGCCGGTAGGGCACCTCGTCGGCATGCGCGGTCGACACGAGTAGCAGCAGCAACGCTGGTACCCAGAACAAGCGGTTCATGGCGTCGAGGAGGCCGAATGCGTAGAGCGAGGCAGATGGTTCGCCTGCAGATGATCAGGCAGGCACCAATTCAGTGTATCTATACGCGTGATGTGCCCATCTGTTGGATAAAACCTATCTCTTGGATAAAACAAGAAAGCCCCAAAACAGCCTTCTATCGGCCATTTCGGGGCTTTTCTGTCGTGGCGCGGGAGAGACTCGAACTCTCGACCTTACGATTATGAGTCGTACGCTCTAACCAGCTGAGCTACCGCGCCGTTCGCTACGCTGAGCCGACCGGGTTCGCGAATAATCCCCCGGGGCATCGAAGCGTGCGCGGTAATATAAATCTGCGCAGGCTCTATGTTTCCTCTGGTCAGTGAAGAGAACGTGGACCCAACATCCTCCCCCATGACATCCAATAATGAATCGACGGCTCGCCTTCTGATCCAGTGTGCCGACCGCCCCGGCATTGTGGCGTCCGTCTCCAACTTTCTCTACAACCACGGGGCAAATATCACCGCCCTCGATCAGCACTCCACCGATCCCGAGGGCGGCGTCTTCTTCATGCGGCTCGAATTCCAGACGCCGCACCTCGATCTGTCGCGGCCCGTCCTTGAGCGCTCGTTTGGGGAGGCCGTTGCCTCGCGTTTCGAAATGCAGTGGCGGATCTCCTACGCGGCCGACGTGAAGCGAATGGCCGTCCTCGTCTCGAAGTACGATCACGCGCTGCTCGAGCTGCTCTGGCGCGCGAGGCGGGGCGAGATTCCCGCCGAGGTCGCGGTAGTGATCAGCAACCATCCGGATCTCGAGCCTGCGGTCAGCGGATTCGACATCCCCTTTCACCACGTCCCAATGGAAGAGGGCGCCAAGCGCGAGGCCGAGCACCGGATGACGGATCTGCTCGGTGAGGACGTCGACGTCATCGTCCTCGCCCGCTACATGCAGATCCTCTCCCGGGAATTCGTAGATCAGTATCCGACCCGGATCATCAACATCCATCATTCCTTCCTGCCCGCGTTCGTAGGCGCGAGTCCGTACCGGCAGGCGTATGAGCGGGGCGTCAAGCTGATCGGTGCGACGGCCCATTACGTCACCGAGGAGCTGGATATGGGGCCGATCATCGAGCAGGACGTGATCCGCGTCTCCCACCGCCACGGCGTGGAGGACCTCAAGCGGATGGGCCGCGACATCGAACGCTCCGTACTGGCGCGGGCCGTCAAACACCATCTCGAGGATCGCCTGCTCGTCTACGAAAACAAGACGGTGGTTTTCGGATAGCGGAACCACGGGCCGTAGCGAACGCTGGAGCGCCGGGCGAACGGCTGTCACCCTCACCTAAGATAACGGCTCCGAGCCTAATGGCAGTAGAACTCGGTCCGCTCCAGCTCACACTCGCGCGTCGAGCCGCTTTCTAATTCGATCTCTGCCTGAAACAGCGTCACGTCATCCTCATGAGGTGCATTCACCGAGAGCTCGGCCGCCGGCACGGGCTCGCCGGGGCGGAACATCAGCACTTCGCTGTCCGACTGAATGCCGTTAATGGCCGGCGGCTGCTCCGTCGAGACCGAATCGCAGCCCGCAATCGAGACGCCC
>CAZQAS010000359.1:0-1830 GCA_964591285.1 uncultured Rhodothermales bacterium | reverse complement strand
CGGATCGTCACAGGTCCCGGCGGTCAACGGCTGCCCAGAGATATCGACCGTGGCGACGCCGTTGTCGACTTCGACCATATCAACGGAGAGCTCGGACTCTGAAAGGGCGGTATAGAGGTCGCCGACGACTGCCTCATCGGCATCGAACAGCGCTTCCAGCGTGCGACTGATCGTGACGTTGAGGTCGTCGCTCGCCTGAATCTCTACGTCCTGCGGTACGAGGCTATCCTGGCAGCCGATTGGGATGCCGTTCGCCCCATCATCTTCGAGCAGTACGAAGTAGTTCTCAACGGTCTGTGTATCGCCGTTTGGCGGGTCGGTCGGACCCTGGTTACCGTAGCGCCACTGGTAGTAGTGCTGTCCGACGTTGCCGGCTTCAACCTGGAAACCTTCCGGGTTGTCAGGTGTATAGGTCATGCAGCGTCGCTCGAAGCACTGCCACAAGACATCCCGTTCCTGACCGCCGACCGGCACGGCCGTCCAGAATGCCTCGGTGATCGGGTAGCCGGTAGCGTAGTACGGATCCTGGAACAGCTCGCCGCTCGCCGGCACGCCATCTTCCGCGATCGGGCCCGAGGAATTCATGAAATCCCAGAAGGGCGATGCAACGGTATGGTCGATGCCCGGCACCTGGAGACGCTGCGCGGCGGTCACGCCGTACTGGCTAAAGTCTTCGTTTTCCGCGATTTGGCCGTCCGGCGTCAGCGAGAGGATCAACTCAGCGCCTTCGAACGTCGCGGGCGCCTCGCGCAGGCCGAACTCGTTGATATCTGCATAGGTCGGGCCGGTTTCAGCGCCGGCGTCGCCGGCGATGTTCACTTCGGCCGGCTGGCTATCCTCGAATGTATTATCGCCGACCTGGATCCGGCCCTCGATCATCTCGACGACCAGCAGTCCATTTGTGACGGCCCAGAGGCCTTCCCGCGCCGGGTCGGTGAGTTCCATGCGGGACTTGTCCCAGTACTGAACCTCGCGTTCACCGCCGGGAGATTCCGCGTACGGTTCCGTCAAACCTTCAGTGTATGGTTCAGGTCCCCAAATGTAAGTGCGGTCGACTTCATCGCGGGACACCGGAAGGTCGGTGCGTTCCCAGCGCTCTTGAAACTGGTCGTTTGAAAATACGTGTTGATCTTCGGGGTCTTCGTGGACGGCGGCCGCGGGCGCCACCAGTCCAATTGCAATGAAGGCTGCGACAATGATCGTCGCCGATCGTCGCATTCTGTCTACCATGAGAGGTTAGACTCCTTTCCCTATCGTTCCTATCTTGCCGTCGCCGGTGACGGCAAGCAAACTCGGACTTCGGTCCACGGTGATTCTCACCGTTCCGTCCGAGTGACGTTTCAATGGTAGGGGTTTGTTCCAAGCTGCCGCATATATCCCTGCACAGATAGAGGTTAGAAATCGACGCACAGGAAATTTTCCCGTCGATTGGCGATTCTCGCCGATTCGCCCGCGATCGCTATACTTGCGGCGGCGATTTCGAGATGAATTATCGGAGAAGATAACCAGATGTCCACCGAACAGCAGGCTCCCACCGTCTACTCGAATTTTTGGATTTACCGCGTTGACCGGGAGTGGCGAGATTTGCCCGAAGCTACGCGCGACGAGCAACGCTCCGAGTTCCTGCAGACTATTGAGGATGCATCCTGTGTGACGTTGCGTGGCGCGTACTCGACCGTCGGTCTGCGCCACGACGCGGATTTGATTCTCTGGGTCATCACTGAAGATCTCGACGCAATGCAGACGCTGGCCGTGAACCTCAATAAGACCGCGCTCGGCCGCAGGCTGGAATCGCGCTACAGCTACTTCGGTATCGCGCTCGGCTCCCGG
>CAZQAS010000358.1:0-1837 GCA_964591285.1 uncultured Rhodothermales bacterium | reverse complement strand
AATGGAAGATAGATCCACATCCCGTACGACGGCGCTCCTCGAAGCCTCGGAGTCGGGCGATGAGGTTTCGATCAGGCGCCTGCTGCCGATCGTCTATGAGGAGCTCCGCGGCATGGCACACCGGCAGCTCGTTCGTGAGCGCGATTCGCACACGCTCAACACGACTGCGCTCGTGCACGAAGCGTATCTGAAGCTGGTCGATCACTCGATAGTCACCCGGCGCGGCCGATCGTACTTCTTCGCG
Source organism: uncultured Rhodothermales bacterium (assembly GCA_964591285.1). GTDB lineage: Bacteria > Bacteroidota > Rhodothermia > Rhodothermales > VXPQ01 > CAZQAS01. The sequence continues at coordinate 1,593 of CAZQAS010000358.1, read as the reverse complement.
GCGGCCGCACGAGCGATGCGGCAGGTCCTGGTTGATTATGCTCGCCGCAGCAAGGCCGCGAAGCGGGGCGGAGATCGAAAGCCGCTTCGTCTTGAGCACGTTCATCTCGGCGTCGGTGCCTTTGCCACCGATCTGATCGATCTCGACAGCGCACTGGATCGTCTGTCGGAGCTCAATCCGCGTCAGGCCCAGGTCGTAGAATGCCGATACTTTGGTGGCCTGAGCGTGCACGAAACGGCGGCCGCACTCGATGTCTCGGTACGCACCGTGAAGTACGACTGGGCGCTCGCGCGCTCCTGGCTTTACGATGAGCTTCGCGCGTAGCGGATCGGCGGCGGACGTGAAGCAGCCCGCGTACCGGCGGCGAACATCACCGAACACATGAATCCTTCCAGCTCGACAACGTGGCAGCAGGTTGAGGGGCTGTTCGCGGCCGCCCTCGACCTCAGCGCCGATGGGCGGCGGGCGCTTCTCGAGGCCCGCTGCAACGACCCCGATCTGCGTGACTACGTCGATCGTCTCCTGACGGCGCACGACGCGAGCGGAGACTTTCTCGTAGGCGTAGACACCGCCGCGGCGGCCGCACTCATCGAATCGGTCGACGATACCCTGCCGGAGGGTACCGGAATCGGTTCGTACCAGCTTCTTCGGACCTTGGGGCGAGGAGGAATGGGGCGCGTCTATTTGGCCGAGGACACGAGTCTCGATCGACGGGTCGCGCTCAAGTTTCTCCCGCCGCACCTCACCTCTGATGCCCGTGCAAAACGGCGCCTCATCAACGAAGCGAAGGCCGCATCGGCGCTCGACCATCCCAACATTGCCGTCGTGCACGAGATCGGCGAGACGCCCGACGGCCGGCTGTTTATCGCGATGCCGTACTACGACGGGGAGACGTTACAGGAGCGTATCGCGCGCGGTGCCCTTGCGCTGGACGATGTCCTAGACGTCGTAAGCCAGGTCGCAAGCGGTCTCGCGGCGGCACACGTCAAAGGGATCGTGCATCGCGATGTCAAACCCGGCAATATCATCATACTTCCTGCACTGGACGTGCCGGGCTCGCGCGCGCTGATCAAGCTGCTGGATTTCGGCATTGCCAAAGGGCTGGATGCCGCACCGACCGAAGCCGGCCTCGTGCAGGGCACGATCGCGTACATGAGCCCCGAGCAGACGCGCGGCACGGCTGCCGATGCAGCGACGGACGTATGGAGTCTTGGCGTCGTCCTCTATGAAGCGCTTTCCGGCAAGCGTCCGTTCAAGGGTGCGAACGACCGGGTCATGATTGACGCGATTCGGCACGACGCTCCGGCTCCGATCGCATCTCTCCGGTCCGACCTGCCCGAAAATCTCGTGAGGATAGTGGAGCGCTGCCTCGAGAAGAACCCGCGGCGACGCTATCCCGACGCGGGCGCGCTGCTGGGGGAGCTCGAGATGCTCGACCCGACGGATCGTCCGCGCTCCGCCGGTCGATTCCGCCGCAGCATCGGCATCTTCGTCGTGGTCGCCGCTCTCGCTGTGGCGGCGCTGTTCCATATCGAAGGGCGTTTCGGAACGGAGCCCGCCGTGCACGCGGCTTCGCAGGAAACCAGTCTGGCC
>CAZQAS010000357.1:0-1841 GCA_964591285.1 uncultured Rhodothermales bacterium | reverse complement strand
TCGGCGGCAGTGTCACGCTGCTCAGTTACAGCTACTGGATGCGTGAGCGGGATTGGAAGGGCCCGTACTTCGCGCCGGAAACCCGCCTCGACCTCGGTGTCGCGTACCTTTTGACCGCCATCTTCGGGATTGCCTTAATCGTCGTATCCGCGGGTGTGCGGCCGGAGGTTATGACCGGCAGCCAGATAGCGCTCGAAATTGCCGGTAGCATCGAAGATGCCGTCGGACCCTATGGTCGTTGGATTTTTCTGATTGGATTCTGGGGGGCGGTCTTCACCTCGATGCTCGGCGTCTGGCAGGGCGTACCCTACATCTTCGCCGATACGGTGAACATTCTTCGGTTCGGATGGCTCGTCCGATCGACCGTCGGCACCGACTCACCGTTTTACCGCGGCTACGTGCTCGTCATCGCCCTGCCGCCGATGACCCTTTTACTCTTTGACGAGCCTGTCTGGATCGTTCTGATCTACAGCATCGCCGGCGCCTTCTTCATGCCGTTTCTCGCCGCGACGTTGCTGTACCTAAATAACCGCCGGAAGCTCGTCGGAAATCTCAGAAACGGCATAGTAACTAACCTTCTTCTCATCGCCGCTCTCGCGGTGTTCACGATTCTCTACATCCGCGAGCTACTCGACACATTTTAGTCGGCTGCCTAAGACGGTCAGGTGTGCTTCTCCTCACTCACCTCTGCATCTTCCTCCTCTCCCTCCCGTCGGCCGTTGGTCGCGCCGGAGGGGGCTTCGTCCGCATCGCTAGGCTCGGGCCTGTCTCCGTCCTGGTGGCGCCGCTTGACGTCCAGAGGAGATTGGCGTCCTGCCGTCGCGCGATCGGCTACTGCATCGGCCGGCTCCTTTTCGCGGCTGGCGTCGTCCGGGCTGTCGTCGAGTTCGGTTCTCTCCGGATCGTCCCGCACCTCTGCCAGCTTCGCCTCCGCTTCCTCAGCTTCCATTCCCAGGATTTCCAGCACGATCTCTCCAGGCATCTCCTCGTGCTTGAGCAGGTATTCAGCGATCTCATCCAACTCTCGCCGATTCTCGCGAAGCGTAGTCAGGGCACGATCGTACGACGCATCGATGATTTTTTCGATCTCCGTATCGACGTCGCGGGCCGTGTGGTCGCTATATTCCCGACCCTGAGAAATCTGCTCGCCCAGAAACACCTGCTCTCGCTTGCCCCCGAACGCGATATTCCGAAACCGCTCACTCATCCCCCAGTCAAGGACCATCTTGCGGGAGAGCTGGATGACTTGCTTCAGATCGTTCTCGGCACCGCTCGTGGCCGTATCGAACACGAGGTCCTCCGCTGCCCGGCCACCCATCATGACCGCGAGCCGGTCGAGCATGTACTCCTTTTTGTAGATATACTTGTCCTTCTCCGGCAGCTGCTGCGTCACACCCATCGCGCGGCCACGCGGGATGATCGTCACCTTGTGGATGGGATCCGCGTAGTTGACGAGTGCGGCCACGAGCGCGTGCCCCGCCTCGTGATAGGCTAGCAACCGGCGCTCGTCGTCCGTAAGCACCAATCCTTTCCGTTCGAGGCCCATCATGATCTTGTCCATGGCCTCGTCGATGTCCCGCTCGGTGATCCGCTCGTGATCCTCCCGGACGGCATGCAGCGCCGACTCGTTGAGCAGATTTTCGAGATCGGCTCCGCTGAAGCCGGGCGTGCTGCGTGCGACGCGGTCGAGGTCGACGTCGTCCTCAAGCGGCTTCTCGCGAGCGTGTATGTGGAGAATTTCGGCGCGGTCGCGTTGCGTGGGGAGGTCGACGGTAATGCGGCGATCGAAGCGGCCCGGACGGAGCAGCGCCGGATCGAGAATGTCCGGCCGGTTCGTCGCA
>CAZQAS010000356.1:0-1856 GCA_964591285.1 uncultured Rhodothermales bacterium | reverse complement strand
CCTCAGTCCCGGTCCATCACCAGGATCACTTCGTCCAGATCTAGGTCGATCCCGAATATCGTGAAGAGCACGGGATCGTCGTCGTCGGTCCAGAGGATCACCCGGTCCTCGTTCTCGAAAACGTAGTTGAAATCGAACGCTCGCGGAAAGGCACTGGAGAAAAGTGTGAGTTCCTCGTCGCCGGAATCCACGTCGAACTCGCCCTGTATCAGGACGTCTTCGGGTGAATCGGCCACGTCGAGGAACAGCGAAAAGTCGTCTTCATCGGCGACGAAGGCGATGACGGCGCTCGTATAGCGGCCGAGGACGATAGAGGAATAATCCGTGTTCTCAGATTCGACCTCTACGATTTGCCAGGAGCCGTTGAAGAGCTCTTCCTCAGGATCTTCGTCCGTCAGGTCGCAGCCGGAAATCCCAACGATCAGGAGAAACGCCAGGGCGGTAACAAGATGCTTCGGCATGATTCGCCTCTTTATCTACTTCGAGCCAGTACGGTCCGCCCGTAAGTCGAAGATACCGTCCCGAACGCCCGCAGGGTCCCGCCGCCGCACACATTTACGCACACGTTAATTAAGCGAATGCTTCCGCGCCTCCAGTGGCGCGCGTCGGTTTCGTCCGGCAGTGCGTACTCAGGCGATCGTGATGCTGTCGTCCAGATACACGTCCTGGATCGAATTCAGGATTTCGATACCGTCCTTAAGGGACTTCTGGAAGGCCTTTCGGCCGGAAATGAGGCCCATCCCGCCGGCGCGTTTATTGATGACCGCCGTCCGGACCGCCTGCTGCAGGTCGTTCTTGCTCGATCCGCCGCCGGAGTTGATCAGGCCGCAGCGGCCCATGTAGTTGTTCGCAACCTGGTAGCGGGTTAGGTCGATGGGGTGGTCGGTCGCCAGATCGGAGTAGATCCGCTCGTCGAGTTTCCCGTAGCTCGAGCCGCCCATGTTCATCGCCTTCAAACCGCCGTTCTGTGTCGGCTGCTTCTGCTTGATGATGTCGGCCTCGATCGTAACGCCCAGGTGGTTCGCCTGTCCGGTCAGATCCGCGCTCGTTTCGTGGTTGACGCCGTTCTCCTTGAAGGCGGAATTGCGGACGTAGCACCAGAGGATGGTGAGCATGCCTAGCTCGTGGGCAATCGAGAACATCTCGGAGACCTCCTGAAGCTGGCGGGTCGATTCCTCGGATCCGAAGTAGATGGTGGCGCCGACGCCGACGCAGCCCATCTCGAACGCATCCTCGATGCGTGTGGCGAAGAGGATCTGGTCGTACGTGTTCGGATAGGAGAGCAGTTCGTTGTGATTGAACTTCAGGATGAAGGGGATCTTGTGCGAGTATTTCCGCGCGACCGACCCCAGCACGCCGTAGGTGGAGGCGACGGCATTGCAGCCGCCTTCGATGGCGAGCTTGACGATCTTCTCCGGATCGAAATAGTCCGGGTTCTTGGCGAACGAGGCGCCGGCACCGTGCTCGATGCCCTGATCGACCGGAAGGATCGACACGTAGCCGGTGCCGCCCAGCCGTCCGGCGTCGAAGAGCTGCTGCAAGGAGCGCAGCACGCGCGGATTCCGGTCGGAGTTGAGCCAGATGCGCTCGACGAAGTCCGGGCCGGGAAGGTGAAGATTCTCCTTTGGAATCGTCGTACACTTATGATCGAGAAGATTCCCCGCTTCGCTGCCGAGGATGTCGGCAATTCGGGACGTTGCAACTTCAGCCATGGTTCACGTCGCTGTTTTGTCGTAGAGTATCGGGCCGCGGCAATAGTAAGATAAGAAAGCGCACGGCGTTCCCTACGGGCCGGCCGGTCGCCGCCTGCGGCTTCTTGATGAATTCGCGCCGGACGAATGTGGGTCGTCCGAATG
>CAZQAS010000355.1:0-1861 GCA_964591285.1 uncultured Rhodothermales bacterium | reverse complement strand
GGGGCCGACGATGTCCACCCCGGCCGCGTAGAGCTCCGGCGTGAAGGCGAGGCCGGCCAGGGTCGCATAGCCGCCGTAAGAGCCGCCCATGATCGCCACGCGATCCGGATCCGCGTAGCCCTCGTCGATCAGCCACTGCACACCGTCGGAAATGTCGTGCTGCATCGCGCCGGTGCCCCACTCCTTGTTGCCGGCGTTCAAAAACTCCTTGCCGTAGCCGGTCGAGCCGCGGAAGTTCGGCTGAAGCACGACGTAGCCGCGATTCGCCAGAAACTGCGCGAACGAATCGTATCCGTAGACGTCGCGCGCCCATGGTCCGCCGTGCGGCATGACCACCGCGGGAAGTCCGCTCGGCTCGAGTCCCTTCGGCAGCGTCAGGTAGGCCGGAATCTCCAGCCCGTCGCGCGCCGTGTATCGAACCGCGCGCATCTCGGAGAGATACTCGGTCGGCAGCTCCGGCCGCGATTCATAGAGCTTCTCGACCGTCTGCGCGTCGCGATCGAACAGGTAAACCGATCCCGGGTCCACGTCACGCGTAACGGTAACGAGCATCTTGCGCTCGTCGTCGGTCATCCCACCGGGATAGATGTCGCCCTCGGGAAGATTCTCGCGCAGGAATTCGAGGTCCGCCGCGAACTCGTCCTCATGAGGATAGATGCGCACGCGATCGCCCACGTAGTAGGTCGCCAGCAGCTCGTCGGTCAGATCCGAAAAGACCGCACCGGCGAAATCCGACTCGCCCTCCGGATCGCGCTCGATCAGCTCCGACTCGCCGCTCTCGAGATCGAAGAGGACCAGTTCCACCAAATTGCGATCGCCCTTATTGGTCATCATGTAGACCTGATTCCCGTCGGGATGGAAGCGGAGCACGCCGCAGGATTCGAGGACCGTGCAGGTGTAGACCACCTCGAGCGTGCCGTCGTCGGTGATCCGGCTTATTTCCGTGTCACCGGTACCCGGATCCATGCGCGTCGCCAGGCGCAGCGTGCCGTCGAGATCAAATTCCCATCCAACGATGTTCTGGTCGTTCTGATAGACCAGCTCGCGTTCACCGGTCTCGATGTTCAGCAGATAAACGTCGTGCAGCTGCGGGTCGCGGTCATTCAGCCCGACGTACATCTCATCCGGCCTCTCGTCCGGCGTGTGAAGGATCTGCGCCCGTACATCCTCGAGCGGCGTCAGATTGCGTGCGGGCGGGACGCCGGTGTCGGCCTCCGGCTCGGCGGCGTGATCGACGGCGTAGACGTTGTAATTCTCGTTTCCTCCCTTATCCTGGACGTAGAGGATGTAACGTCCGTCCTCGCTCCAGAAATAGCTGGGTACGGGCCGGTCGTCGGCAGTGACGGGCTTGGCGGCGTCGAACGGCTCGTCGGCGCCTTTCACCCATACGTTCATCACGTCGTCGTAGGGCTTTCGGAAGGAGATCATCTCGCCGCTGGGCGACAGCCGCGCGCTGGCGATCTCCGGATCGCCGAACAGAATGTCGCGATCGATCAGTGGCGGCTGCTCCGAATCCTGCGCCGCGGCGACGTGCGCCGTCGCGATCATACAAATCAGGAGAAGCGCACCGATGATGAAGATTCGTGTGGAGAGTGCGAGCATGAGTGTGGTTGGATTTGATGGAGGCAGAACGCCCGCCGCAGGAAGCGAGATCATGTCAGAAAGAATACGAGGAGCGTCGAAGTGTTTCCATCGCTTCGATGGCAGGCGGAGAATTCGTAGCTTATGCACCTCGGTCTGCCGGCCTGATCGTGCATTCATCCAACAGGCATCCTTCCAGATTTGATGGCACAGTTCAAGATTCTATCCATCGACGGCGGCGGCATTCGCGGCATCATCCCGGCCATGATTCTCGCCGAAA
>CAZQAS010000354.1:0-1865 GCA_964591285.1 uncultured Rhodothermales bacterium | reverse complement strand
TCATCGCGGCCGTCGAGCAGAAACTGCGCCGCCACGCCCGCACGCCAGTTCTCGCCGAACGTCAGCGACGCGGGAAGTGCGACGTTCTCCGTCTCCTCGGAAACGCGCGCGTACTCGAGGACCGGACCGACCTGGACGATCGCCGCCGCTCCGACGCGCCGATCGATGGACGGCGCGAGGCTTGCCGTTCCGAACTGGACGAGATTCCGGGCATCCTCTTGCGTCTCGTTGCCGAGACCGTAGAAGTTTCGAAGATTGTTCCACGAGCGAAATTCGGCATTCAGCCCGGCGTTCCAGCGGCCGAAGACCGAGGTGACATGGCCGGAGTAATCCAGATCGACGCCCATGGTGCGGCTCGCTACTTCGGCGCTGATGCGATGCGAATGCGCGTAAGGATCCCTCCGGAATCCGTGGCGGATGATCTGCGTCCCGCCTCCGAGCACGACGCCATGCGTGTTGTTCGTCTCGAATGCGAGGATCGGCAGCATCCGATCGTATTCGTAGCCGGGATCGTAGAAGTTGATCGACGGATCGGCCGCGATGCGGCGCGTTGTACGCTTGCCGACCCGCCAGGTGTTGCCGGATTCCGAATCGTAGAAAATCGTTCGCGGGCGCTCGTCGGGCCCCTCGTTTACGAAACGGTCCTCGCCAGCGCCGCCGATCGCCCGAAGGCGAATCGCACCCGACGATCCCTCCACGATGAACTGATCCCGCCCGTCCTGCCCGTAGAGCCGGATCTCCTTCGTTTCCTCCGGCTGAAAGACGCGATCGTAGACCGTCATTCGAACCACGCCCTCCTTCGTGGTCTTACGGACCACCACGCGCGTGGTACCGTCGCCCTGATCCGTGACCTCGAACCGTTCGTGCTTGTCGCTTCCGACGATGTCCACGTCCCGGTTGGTCATCCGGTAATGCCGCTCTGCGATGCGGGTGAGGTCGTCTCGACGAGACTTCAGTATGCTTGCGGTCTCGTGCCCACGCAGCTCGTGGATCGGCGGCGGCAGCGCGCGGACGGCCTCGTCGATCACCTCATCCGAAAGCGCCGCGCGGACGCTGTCGGCGATCTCGATCCAGTCCCGCCGAGTAAGCTCGGACGTGAATCGCCGGTCCAGGGTAATCGCCTTGTCGTTTAGCCCTTTGAGGTCGCCGTAGCTGTGCCCGAATCCCTGAAAGTGGGGGATGACGTATTTGGTGAGCGATGGAACGAGGCCGTCGAAGCGCGAAAACGCCCAATCCCTGTCGCGCGGAACCGGCCGGTAGATCTTGCCCATACTGTCGGGCGGCTCGAAGGACGCCCAACGCCACTGATCCCAGTGGCGGTCCCAATCGGCGATGAGCATATCCAGCAGCCGCGCACGGGCGAATGCCCGCTGATCGACGAGGTGGTCGTTGTCTCCGTCGACCTCCTCATAGAGTTTTGGCGTACCGATGACATTGTCGGAGCGGCCAAAGTTCTCAAAGGCGGAGAGGTCCTCGTCCGGACGCTCTTCGAACAAGACGAGGCGTCCGGCGAACTCCTCCCGATGGCGGCCCAGGCGCGCGTCGTCAGGAATGACGCGAAGTCTCGGATTGGTGTGATAGACGCCGGTAGCTTTCGCGAGCGGGGGCACGATGAGTGCACCATAGGGATGCAGCGACGAGTTGAAGTCCAGTACAAATTTCTCGACGAGCACGCTCCGAAGGTGCTCGGGAAGCGTTCGCCGCGGGTCCTTGTCGACGGTGCGGGCCACGTACTCGACGCCGGTGCCATCGGCGAACCGCAGCGAAGCGGTCTGAACGCCGCCTCCACGCCGGAGGAGCGTCAGCCCGTCCGCCTCACGAGAGAGGTCCAGGTACGGCACCGTGATGGGCGTGGCCCATTCTTC
>CAZQAS010000353.1:0-1940 GCA_964591285.1 uncultured Rhodothermales bacterium | reverse complement strand
ATCGAGTCGACGAGGGCGATACCGGGGATGTCCCGCGGATGGGTCGAATCCGTTGCCGCCGCCGAAAAGGCCGCTCCTTCCTGGCTGAATTGCCACGAATAGTTATTGGGATTGTCCGCACGTGAGGCGGTCCGTGCCACCGATGCATCGTAGCTGATCCAGTTGAAGTCCTGCTCAAGGCCTAACGCACCGGTGAAGATCGATGTGGTGCCGGAGTTATTCTCCAACAAATAATAGTGGCGGTTGGCATCCACATTCATGTCGTTGATGCGGTTCAGGCTTTCGCTGTGGAGCCGGTTGTAGAACGAATTGGCACTCAGCCTGCCGGCCGGAATGCGGTAGTCCAGCACGACGCTCGCCCCGGTGCGGCCCCGCTGGACGTTCTCTTCGCGAAGCCCGACGCTCTGGACGATGATAATGCGATCCCCCGATGACGCATCGGTCGATTGCCGGTAGCCCGCGGACAGCTTATCCGCACTGCGATCGTATTCGTCGGCATTGAAATTGGCGATGACGCCCAGCTTCCCGTCGAGAAATCGGTTGGAGACCGTTCCGGCGAATTTGTAGTTGCCGTAGTAGTCCTGCAGGCGGTTATAGCCGCCCTGTGCCAGCAGATCCACCAGGAGCCCGTCGGCCGCATTGCGTAGCTTCAGGTCGATGGCCCCACCGATAGCGTCGGCATCCATGTCGGGCGTGATCGCCTTCTTGACCTCGATCCCGTCGAGCATGTTCGATGAGATGAGGGAGAGGTCGACGCTGCGATCGTCGCCGCCGGTTGAGGGCACGCGCACGCCGTTGACGGTAACGGTATTGTATTTGGGTGAGAGGCCTCGGATGGCCACTCTGTTGGCCTCACCGCCGGAGCGTTGAATGGAAATACCGGGCAGCCGGCCGATGGATTCCGCGGCATTGACGTCGGGCAGCTCCTGAATGCGGTCCTTCGAGACGATATTCGTGATCGTGTTCGAGGACAGCTGCTGGTTGATGGCGGAAACCTGCCCGCTTGCCTGGGCCGTGATCACCACCTCCTCGCCCTGGATGCCGGCCCACTGCAGCTCGAAATCGGCCGTCACGGTCCCACCGTCCGGTACCGTGACGGTACGCTCCTGTCGTTCATAGCCGATGTAGGTTACGGCGAGTGTCTGAGTCCCGCTCGGCGCACCGGAAATCGCGTAGGCGCCCTCCCGATCGGTGGCGGCGCCGATGGAGGTCCCTTGCACCACGACGTTCGCGCCGATGAGCGGCTCGCCGGTGCCTGCGTCCGTCACGCGACCGGTGATCCTTCCTGCCGTCGCTACCGAGCCCGTGAGCGCGGAGGCCCGGGCGTCCGTCCGCGCGTCAATGGCACGATCCACTTCGGCGTCCGTCCGTGGTGCAGCCTGAGAAGGCAGCGTAAATGGGACTACGACCGACAAGACGAGTGCCGGCAGAGCGATCGTCAGAATCTTAAAGACGAGATGCTTCATCAGCGTAAGAAGAACCTGCACGCGCCTGCTCCCGTGAGGTTAATCAAATTGATTTACAATTTGCTTTTATTTAATCATGGAGCGCTATTTTGTCAACCGTTTTCCGCCAAAATCCCCTCCGCTGCGAAGCTCCGTCCAGGCGTGACACGCTAGGGCCGCTGATACGAGGGTACCGTAGCTCTCAACACAGGAGTCGATGCTTACCGGAACGAATCTCAAATTTGCGAACGCGTACAACGTGCGCATCGTCCTGGAAACGATCCGTCTCTTCGCCCCGCTTTCCCGGGCCGACATCGCACGCCGCACCGAGCTCACGGCGCAGACCGTCTCCAACATTACACGAAAGCTTATCGAACAGGGGCTTGTCGAGGAAGGCAGCCGGATGCAGGAAGGCCGCGGTGCACCGTCGGTCTTGTTGTCGCTTCGCGCAGACTCCGCCTTCAGTATCGGACTCGATATCGACAAAGATCACTT
>CAZQAS010000352.1:0-1944 GCA_964591285.1 uncultured Rhodothermales bacterium | reverse complement strand
CGACAAGGCGAAGTTCTGTGAGCAATGCGCGACACGGCTGATCCACAAATGTGCCTCCTGCGGTGAGGCGCTCTCACCCACCTCCAAGTTCTGCCCGGAATGCGGAACGCCCGCGGGAAGGAGTGCCTCGGCATCGGTCCCGGCGCCGGCTGCGACGACGATTGTGTCGCCTACGAGCCACATACCGAAGCACCTGGCCGACAAGATTCTGAATTCCCGCAGCGCAATCCAGGGGGAGCGCAAGTTCGTCACCATCCTGTTCGCCGACCTAAAGGGGTCCATGGAGGCCATCGCCGATCGGGACCCGGAAGAGGCGCAACGCATCCTGGATCCGCTGGTCAGCCGGATGATGGAAGCCGTTCACGAGTACGAAGGCACTGTCAGCCATCTGCTCGGCGACGGCCTGATGGCGATCTTCGGTGCACCGGTGGCGCATGAAGACCATGCCATACGGGCGTGCTATGCGGCACTGCGCATCCAGGAGACGGCAGCCAAGCTGGCGGCGGAAAGCCTGAAGACTCTGGGCACGGAGTTGAGCGTCCGGGTCGGGCTGAACTCCGGTGACGTCGTCGTGCGCTCCGTCGGGACCGATCTGACGATGGACTACTCCGCCGTCGGGCACACGACACACTTGGCCTCGCGCATGGAGCAGTTGGCCGACGCCGGGTCGATCCTCGTGGCGCCGGCCACCAAGCGTCTGGTAGAAGGCTACGTCAATCTCCGGACGCTCGGCGAGCGGCCGATCAAGGGGCTCGATCGTCCGGTCGAGGTCTTCGAGGTCCTGGGGGTCAGTGCCGTCCGCTCGCGCCTACTCGCATCGGTCGCCCGGGGGCTGACCAGCTTGAAGGGTCGCGACGCCGAACTCGCGTTGATCGCGAAAGCGCTCGACCGCGTCCGGGAAGGTCACGGTCAGGCGGTCGCGGTCTCCGGTGAGGCGGGAATCGGCAAGTCCCGGCTGATCTGGGAGTTCACCCACGGTCCCCACACGGACGGCTGTCTCATTCTCGAAGGCGGCTCGGCGGGATTCGGGAAAGCGGTCTCCTATGCGCCGTTCGTTGACGTACTGCGAGAATACTTCGAGATCGAGCCAATGGAGGCGCCCACCGCCGTGCGCCACAAGATAGTCGAGCGGCTACGGGCGCTCGACGAGTCGCTGACGTCGCTCCTCCCGGGTCTGTTCGCCATGCTGGATGTCGGGGGGAACGATCCGGAATGGCAAGCTCGTGATCCGCAGTCACGATACCGATTGATCCTGGACAGCTTGCGATCGCTGCTGCTGGTCGAGAGCAGAAATCAGCCGATCGTGCTGGTCTTCGACGACCTGCACTGGATCGACGAGGAGACACAAAGCCTGCTGGACGGATTGATCGATGGCCTTCCGATGGGTTGCATCCTGTTGCTGTGCGGCTATCGCCCCGAATATACGCATAACTGGGCGCGCCGCTCGTATTTCAGTGAAGTACGGATAACGCCGCTCCCGACATCCAGCGCCGAACAGTTCCTCGACACCATTCTCGGCAGCGATTTGAAGCTCAAACCGCTCAAGGAGCTGCTCCTCCACCGCACCGACGGCAACCCGTTCTTTATCGAGGAGAGCATAAGGACGCTGGTGGAGACAAAGTTTCTGGATGGCGCACCGGGCGCCTACCGGCTGCTCAAGTACGCCGAGAGCGTCCGGATCCCTGAGTCGGCCCGCGCTATCCTGAGTGCCCGCATCGACCGGCTCAGCGAGGATGACAAATGGGTTCTGCAGGCGGCTGCTGTCGTCGGAAAGGAAGTTCCTTTCGTCCTGCTGAAGGCTGTCTGCGGGATAGGCGAGGCGGACCTGCGCAATGCGCTGGATAGGCTTCAGTCGCTCGAATTTCTCTATGAGACGAGCCTGTTTCCCGAGCTGAAATACACTTTCCGCCATGCGCTGGTGCAGGAAGTCTCCTACGGCACGCT
>CAZQAS010000351.1:0-1950 GCA_964591285.1 uncultured Rhodothermales bacterium | reverse complement strand
ACGAACGTCACCGTGTCGCTCGATCCGCTGGCGAACGCCCTCGATCCGGCCAGGATCGACGGACTCCTTGCGGATCTCAACACGTACTGCAAGGCCGAGCAAATCGGCCCCTGCGCGATCGTGAGCCTCATAGGGCGAAACATCCGGTCGCTGCTCCACGAGATGGGGCCGGCCTTCGAAGTCTTCCACGAGCAGCACATCCACCAGGTCTCGCAGGCGGCCAGCGACCTCAATTTCAGCTTCGTGGTGGATGAGAATCAGGCCTACCGCCTCGTGCGGAAGCTCCACGCGCAGCTCTTCGGAAAACGGGAGCCGGACCTGCTCTTCGGACTCACCTGGCGCGAGCTGACGGGCGAGCGCGCCGAGGATCGCTATGGCGGGCCGGCCTGGTGGCAGCTCCGGCGCGAGGAGCTGCTGCGCATCGGCGGCGCCAACCCAGCCGTGTACGTATACGACGAGAGCACCATCAAGCAGGCCATCGAGGACGTGCAGTCCATCGGCGCCCTCGACCGCGTCTTCTATTCGATGAAGGCGAACGCCAATGCGGACATCCTGCGGATCATCCGCGATGCCGGTCTCGGGTTCGAGTGCGTCTCGCCGGGCGAGATCGAATTCGTGCTCGATCTCTTTCCCGACATCGACCGCGAGCGGATTCTTTTCACGCCCAATTTCGCCCCCAGAGAGGAGTACGCGGCCGGCTTCGAGGCGGGGGTATTCGTGACGCTGGACAATCTCTATCCCCTCGAGGCCTGGCCGGATGTGTTCGAGGGCCGCGACCTCATCGTCCGGGTCGATCCGGGACGCGGTCACGGGCATCACAAGTACGTCCGAACGGCGGGCTCCCAGAGCAAATTCGGCGTCGCGCCTGAGGAGCTCGAGCGGCTGGATCGCCTCACGTCGGCGGCCTCCGCGCGCGTCGTCGGCCTGCACGCACACGTCGGCAGCGGCATCATCTCGCCGGAAACCTGGGCGGAGACGGCCGTTTTCCTCGCCTCGCTTACCGATCGCTTCCCGGACGTGCAATATCTCGACGTCGGCGGCGGCCTGGGCGTCTCCGAGCGGCAGAGCACGCCGGAGCTTGACGTCAGCGAAGTCGCCGCGTCCCTCGCCACGTTCAAGCGGGCAAATCCCGGCCTCGAGCTCTGGATGGAGCCGGGCCGCTACCTCGTCGCGCGCTCCGGAGTGCTGCTGGCGAAGGTCACCCAGGTGAAGCGCAAGGGCTCGGCCCAGTACGTGGGCATCCAGACGGGGATGAACTCACTGCTCCGGCCGGCGCTATACGGCGCCTACCACGAGATCGTCAATCTTACGAGGCTCGACGAGCCCCTCGAGATCACCGCCGACATCGTCGGGCCGATTTGCGAAACCGGCGACGTGCTCGGCTACGGCCGCCGCCTGCCGCGCACGGAGGAGGGCGACGTCATCCTGATCTCCACGGCAGGCGCCTACGGCCACGTGATGAGCAATCGGTACAACATGCGCGAGCCCGCTGGGGAGTCGGTGCTCTTAGCGGAGCGAGTGCTCGAATAGATAGAAGGCCGCCACGACCAGTGAGTGCGTGATCGTCCCGTCGAGCACCAGACGCGGCACGTCGGCCGGATCGACGAGCACCACGTCGATTTCCTCGGCCCCGTCAAGATCCTGCTCGCTTGTCGGCCGGCAGTCCCGCGCGAGGTACGTGTGGCACCGGTTGTTCTGGATGGCCGGATTCGGGGCTACGCTTCCTAGGTAGACCATCTCATCTGGCTCGTAGCCCGTCTCTTCGATCATCTCTCTGGTTGCGGCGCCGAGCGGGTCTTCGCCGTCGTCCACGACACCGCCCGGGATCTCGAGCGTGATCTCCTGGGTGCCGTGGCGATACTGGCGGATGCACACGAGCCGTCCGTCCAGCGTCACCGGAACGACGTTGATCCAGTCATTGGCTTCGATCACGAAGAACGTGTATTCATC
>CAZQAS010000350.1:0-1954 GCA_964591285.1 uncultured Rhodothermales bacterium | reverse complement strand
AACTATCCGAACCCGTTCAACCCGTCGACGACGTTCGAGTACGCGATCGACCAGACGCAGCACGTCCGCGTTCGGGTGTATGATCTGACAGGGCGCGTCGTCGCCACGCTCGTGGACGGCATGCAGCCGGCGGCGACCTACCGGGTCACGTTCAGCGGCGCCGATCTGGCCAGCGGAATGTATGTGTACCAGCTCGAAACCGCTTCACGGACGGTTTCGAAGAAAATGGTGCTGATCAAGTAATACGGTCTGCACCCGGATGGCCGACCGCTGCGAAGTCTCGAACGAGCTCGCGACCGTCCTCCATCCCTCATCACGCTCGCCGCGCGGGGCCGGTCGTTAGATCGGCCGGTCCCGCCTGCCGGCGGGCTACTTAAAGAAGCCACCTTCGGGGTGGCACGCTTGTCTTATGCGCATCCTACTGGCTCTGCTTCTCCTCACCGGCGCGTTTTCGGCCCACGCGCAGTCGCTCGACATCACGTTTCGATACGTGCCCGGTCCAGGGGATGACTTCGTGCGAGCTTTTCTTCCAGGCGAGTTCAACAACTGGGGACCAAACGACAGCGGCAGCATCCTCGCCGGGGCCGCATCGCAGATGACGTATGTCGACTCCCTCCAGCAGTGGATCTACGTAATACCGCTTACCAGTGGCGCCACGTACCAGTACAAAGTCCATTTTCATCATAACGAATCCGGCAGCGAGTGGACCTGGATCTCCGACCCGCTCAATCCGCGCACAAATCCCGCTGACAACAACAACTCCGTCGTCACGATCTCCGACCCGATGGTCTTCCAGCCCGCCCGCGAGATCAACGACGAGGGGCTGATCGACGCCGTCTCCGCCGGCATCTTCGGCACGGCGGGCTTCGAGACGATCGAGTTCGAGATCAACGGCCTTCCACACGACGGCCTGCCGCACTACGACGCTGTCAGCGGCATTTTACGGTTCGTCCTCGACGAGCCGATCCAGAGCGGCTCGCAGCTCAAGATCACCGCAACCGACTCCTTGGGAGGAGAGGCCTCCGTCGAGATCGGCGAAATCCAACCACCCGCGGCGTGGATCACGCCCGATCACGAGACCTTCGTCAATCTCACCACCGTGCACGGCCGCATCACGCGGCTCGACGGGACGATCGATCCGGAAATCACAGAGGCAACGCTCGCACACGACGACGTCGAGGTTCCGGTGGACGTCGACAACGGCGCGGTGGAAGTCATCCGGAATCTGGACCGCGGGCCGAATGAGCTCGTCCTGAAGGCGGTCGTGGACGGCATGCCCGCAACATCCGACACGCTCGTTATCACGCGCCGCCAGCATCCGCTGACAGATTCGCTGGTGACGGCGACCGTAAGCGGCGCCGGCCTCGAATTCGCCATCAGCCTCGAGGCCGCATCCGGATATATTCCGCCGGAGCTAGGCGATCCGGGATGGACCTTTGATTCGACAGCAAGCACGGTCGGTCTCGAATTTTTCGCGACTCAGATCGATGGATTTGGAGGGAACGGAACGGCGGACGGGCCAGGCGAACTGTATTTCGACATTGAAGTGCACGCCGACGACGGCAGCACCGACTTCCTCAGCGTCGGCATCGTCATCGAGGAGGACGGTACGGTGCGCCAGATGCGTTACGAGGAAACGGCCTCGTGGGTCAATCGCGCCGTCGTGTACGAAATTTTCCCGCTCAGCTTCGGGCCGACCGAGGCAACCGGCACGCCGTCCAACCCGGGCTCTCGGTTGGATGAGATCACCGCCGAGCTCGACTACATCGCGCAGATGGGGTTCACCACGCTCTGGTTCATGCCCATCTTCCACAATCAGTTCATGGATCCGCTCTCGGGCGGGTACAACATCATCGACTTCTACAACGTCGATCCGAAGCTCGGCACGAACGAAGATTTCAAGGAGCTCGTGCAGCGTGCGCACGAACTGGGCCTGAAAGTGATCCTCGACATC
>CAZQAS010000349.1:0-1967 GCA_964591285.1 uncultured Rhodothermales bacterium | reverse complement strand
TACCAGGTCGCCGGCCGAATGCCTTGTGCAACGAACGTCATCACAGCGGCGAGGTTGATGGACGTCACGTTGATTAGCAGCAGCAGCCCGGCGCCGTAGGCGGGGAGCCAGTAGCCGGCACCGGCCAGCATGCCCAGCGCGACGAGCGGCGGGAGCAGCGCAACGGCCACCATGACGCCGATCAAGGCCGTCGACATGCCGCGCGTCATCGAGAGCGCACCGGCCACGCCGGCTGCCAACGCGAGGGCAACGCTGCCCAGATCCACCTGGGTTCGGGCAGCGATCTGGGAGGTCGTTGGCGAAAACTCGATGGCCGCTCCGATGCCTACCGACAGCACAAGTGCGGCGAATAGGCCCGTAAAATTGATACGCAGCGACTTCCACACGAGGGCCGTATCGGCCAGCGTAGTTCCCAGAGCCAGCGCAATGTTGGGCCCGATGAGCGGCGCGATGACCATCGCGCCGACCACCACCGCGACGTCGTTTCGCATCATTCCGCCGGCGGCAACGATGGTCGACAGCAGGACCAGCACGTAGTAGATCGTGGAGCTTCCGAGCGAGTCGGTGATGTCAGAGTAAAGCTCTTCACGGCTGATCCGACGCGTGCCCTCCTCCTTCTCGCGATGCTCCTCCTGCTCCGACTTGTCGCCTTCCTCACTGCGCGGCAGCGTCGCCTCAACCGGCAGCAGCACGATGCGGAAGTCGTCGGACCCGCCGAATTCTTGCTCAGCCGCATCGATGAACGATTCGGAATGCTCGGTATCCACTAGGGCACGCAGCATGTGGCCTTCGTCCTCCAGCCGCAGTGCCCACTCGGCGATCAGCGGATGCTCGTCCGTCCACGGAGACGACGGTTCCCGATCGGATGGGAGGTAAATTTCGACAAGTCGAAGCGCCATGAGCTCGGTAGCAATTCACTCGGAAGTCCCGGGTCCAATGAATACGGCCGGAAGGGTTAACCCCCGAACATCCGGCCGGTATCCGGTTGACCAAGATAGCACGTAGGCCGAACCTCGGGCGCGGCATGTCGTTTTTAATGCGACGTTCCGATGATCTCCACGGCGACTCGTGTCATCTGCCACATCGACAGCGGATTTTCGAACCGGCATCGTTTTACTCGGATGCCTGGCTCTTCTCGTGTCCTGCGGCGGCGAGGTGCGGCCGCCGGGCGCCGACGTGACTCCGCCGGAGAACATGATCTATGTGCCGGGCGGCACGACGAGCATTGGATCCGACGACGGGATGCCGAACGAGCAGCCGATCTTCGAAGTGGAGGTCGCCCCCTACTTTCTTGACAGGCACCCGGTGACCGTCGCCCAGTTCGCACGGTTCGTTCTCGAGACGGGCTACGAAAGCGAAGCGGAGCGCTTCGGCAATGCCGGTATCCTGGATCCGGATTCCAGAGAGTGGAGGCTCGTGGAGGGGGCCTACTGGCGGATGCCGCTTGGCCCCGACGGGCCGGAGGCTCATCCAGATCATCCCGTCACGCAAGTCACCTGGCACGACGCGCAGGCGTACGCAGCCTGGGCCGGCAAGCGGCTTCCGACGGAGGTGGAGTGGGAGCATGCGGCGCGCGGCGCGGCAAATCGATCCGGGCCGTACCCGTGGGGTGAGCAGCTTGTCGAAGCCGGTCGTCATCGCGCCAACACCTGGCAGGGCCGATTTCCGATAAACAACACGGGCGAGGACGGATTCATGATGACTTCTCCAGTAGGCGCATTCGGAGAAACGCCGCTCGGGCTCACCGACATGGGAGGCAACGTCTGGGAATGGATGCAAGATTGGTATCGTCCGTACGACATGCGCGACGTTGCCTACGAGCCTACCGGCGAGAGCGAGCGCGTGCAGCGGGGAGGAAGTTTTCTCTGTAACGGAAGTTGGTGTCACGGCTTCCGCGTCTCTGCACGGAGCCATTCCACCCCCGAGACGGCGCTCTTCCACGTAGGATTTCGCTGTGCGAGGGATCT
>CAZQAS010000348.1:0-1985 GCA_964591285.1 uncultured Rhodothermales bacterium | reverse complement strand
CCCCTCATCATACATATTCTCCATAAAGACGTCGTCGGTCACCTCGTGGCTTACCGTTGGCTCGTGCAGGCCCGCGATCACATCCACCATGTCCACGTCCTCCGGGACCATCATATTGACCTTCGTGGTGATGGTCTGCATCCCGAACTGGAACGAGCTAACGGGCGTCGATGCCGGGCGCATCCGCGCGATCTCCTCGTGCGTGCCGAAGTACAGCGCGCCGGACGGGCAGACGGAGGCGCACATCGGCTTCTTCCCGACGGACGTGCGGTCGTAGCACATGTCGCACTTCATCATCAGGTGCATCTCCGTGTTCATCTTCGGGATGCCGAACGGGCAGGCCAGCACGCAGTTATTGCAGGCGATGCAGCGCGGCTTGCGGGCCGTCTGGACCACGCCGTCTTCGGTGCGCTTGATGGCATCCGCAGGGCACACTTCCGCGCACGTCGGCGAGTCGCAGTGCATGCAGACGACCGGTACGGTCTGCGGCGAGTGGCCGCGGTCCACGTAGTCGAGCTGGATCATCGACTGCCCCTTGTGGGTGTCGCATTCGGTGCAGGCCTGCACGCACGCCTGGCATCCGATGCATCGACCGGGGTCCATGAAGAATTCCATCTCGTCGGGAACGGGCACGGGGCGCCTCCTGCGTTTCTATTCGTCGGCTGTTCTGGTTGGATGGTTGACGTTTCTCGCTTCGCGGTGCATCACTGCTGGGGCTCGAGCTGGTCGGCGTACTCCGGCGGCGCGTCGGCCTTGCGGACGCGCACGGCGCAGACCTTGTATTCCGGAATGCCGGAGATCGGGTCCTGTGCCGAGATCGTCAGCTGGTTGGCGCTCTTGCGGCCGGCCCAGTGATAGGGGATGAAGATGGTGTCGGGCCGGATGGTGCGCACGACGGCCGCGCGCAGCGTACAGGTGCCCCGGCGCGACTCGGCCGTGGTCCAGTCGCCGTCCTCGATTCCGAGCTGTTCCGCGAGGCGTGGGTGCAGCTCGATGCGCGGCTCGGGATAATGATCGATGAGCGGGCCGATCCGGCGGGTCTGCGTGCCGGAGAGAAACTGGCTGACGACGCGTCCGGTGGTTAGAACGATCGGGTAGTCGTCGTCGACTTCTTCAGCGGGCGGCGTGTATTTCGTCACATTGAAGCGAGCCTTCCCGTCGGGGAAGTAGAACGGTCCGCGGCCCTTCGCGATGGGATTCCACGAGCCCGGCTCGAAGAGGCGCTTGGTTCCCTCCGGCGGCGGTTCGGGAACGCCCTCAGGCGTTTCGTCCGGACACGGCCAGAAAACGCCGTAGTTCTCCTCAATCCGCTCGTAGGAGATCCCGGAGTAGTCATTCGTGTAGCCGCGCGAGGCGACGCGCAGCTCCTCCCACATCTCGCGGGGATTGTTGAACGTGAGGCCTTTTTCGCGGCCGAGAGCCCGGGCGATGTCCTGGATGATGCGCCAGTCCTCCCGTGCCTCTCCCGGACAATCGACGGCCTTGTTGATCTTGATGACGCGGCCCTCGAGCTGGGTGACGGTGCCTTCGTCTTCTTCGTGGAGCGATCCCGGCAGGACGACGTCGGCATACCGGGCGGTCTCGTTGAGGAAGAAGTCGATCGCGACGTAAAATTCGAGCTTCTCCAGCATGCGCCGGATGAAGTTGTTGTCCGGCAGCGAGACGACCGGATTAAAACACACGCTCAGGAGCCCTTTGATCTCGCCGCGGTCGACGAGCCGGAAGATTTCATATGCGTCGGCGCCGGGCTGGGGCAGATCGTCGGGATCCATCCCCCAGACCTCCGCAATGAACGCCCGATGGTCCGGATTGCCGAGATCGCGACCGCCGGGCAGCTGATCGCACTTCTGTCCGTGCTCGCGCCCGCCTTGGCCGTTGCCCTGGCCGGTGATCGTGCCGTAGCCGCAGTTCTCGCGGCCGATGCGTCCGGAGGCGAGCACGATGTTGATCGCGCCCATCACGTTCTGCACGCCGTGGCTGTGATG
>CAZQAS010000347.1:0-1994 GCA_964591285.1 uncultured Rhodothermales bacterium | reverse complement strand
CTATCCACACTCGCCGGACCACGTCCGCGAGATCCAGACACACATCTCCTGGGTCTTCATCGCGCCCCCTTTCGTCTACAAGGTCAAGAAGCCTCTCGATCTCGGCTTTCTGAACTTCCGCACGCTCGAAAGCCGGAAGTACTTCTGTGAGCAAGAGGTCCGGCTGAATCGAAGGCTGTGCCCGGACGTCTATCTTGGTGTCGTGCCGATCTCGGTTCGCGACGGCGGATATGCCCTCGACGATGAATCGAACGTCGTCGACTACGCCGTGAAGATGCGCGAGCTCTCCGGCGGCATCTTCGCGCGGGACCTTGTCGAGTCATCGGAGCTGACCGAGCAGCACGTCGATCGAATCGCCGAGAAGCTGGCCGACTTCTATCGCGA
Source organism: uncultured Rhodothermales bacterium (assembly GCA_964591285.1). Lineage (GTDB taxonomy): Bacteria > Bacteroidota > Rhodothermia > Rhodothermales > VXPQ01 > CAZQAS01. The sequence continues at coordinate 1,610 of CAZQAS010000347.1, read as the reverse complement.
GGAATCATCCTCGCCGGAGGTGGCCTCCTGGGGACGGATCGAGAATCTGAGAGTCAGTACGGACGAAAACTTTGAGCAGACGGAGACCTTCGCCGACTCGCTGCTCAGCCGCCCGGCGTTCGATGCCATCCGCTTCTACACGGATCGTTTCTACGACGGCCACGCTCAACTCTTCAACCGGCGCCGCGCCGACGGCCGCATCCTGGATTGCCACGGCGACCTGCACCTCGAGCACATCTATCTCACCGAAGACGCGACGTGCATCTACGACTGCATCGAGTTCAGCGATCGACTGCGCCGGATTGACGTCGCCAACGACACGGCCTTCCTGGCGATGGATCTCGACTTCCACGGCCGGCGATCGCTCGCGAACTACTTCATCGAGCAGATATCGATCGCGCTGGACGATCCCGAGCTCGTTAAACTCGTCGATTTCTATAAATGCTATCGCGCCTACGTGCGCGCGAAGGTCCGGAGCATGCAAAGCATCGAGGAGGAAGTCCCCGATGATGATCGCGCAGAGAGCCGGCGGCGTGCGCAGCGGTACTATCAGCTTGCGCTCCGCTATGCCGTGGCCGGTTCATCGCCGGCGGTGTTCGTCATGATGGGGCGCGTGGGAACGGGGAAGAGTTCGGTGGCAAACCGCCTCGCAGAGGCGCTCGGCTGGGAACACCTCTCATCCGACCTCATCCGCAAAACGCAGGCCGGCGCGGACCCCTATCGGCGCGGGAGCGAGGCCGAACGGGAGGATCTCTATACGAAACAGCGCACCGAAGAAACGTACGCCGCGATAACGAACGCAGCCCTCGGCCACTGCGCAGACGGTCGCGGGTGCGTCGTTGATGCCACCTACTCACGAAAAAGCCATCGTGACGCTCTTCGCGACGCGCTCATCCGAGAGAACATCCCTTACTGTTTCCTGGAGACCACGGCCTCCGACGAGACCCTGAAGGAGCGGCTCGCGGCACGCGATGGAAAGAAGGTCGTCTCCGACGCTCGGCTCGAGGATTTCGGATTCCTGACCAGCTTCTACGAAGCGCCTGACGACCTCGAGGACGCCTTTCACGTCCGAATTTCGACCGAGCAGCCGCTTGAAGGCACCCTCAAGCAGGCTCTGTACGAACTCATTCGGATCGATTTGGCCTCACTGGAACGTGATGCTGAGGCCAAGTAACGGCGAACCTCCGTCCGTTAGTACTCACGGACCTGATCGTTCCCTGACGATGAGCCCGTTAGTGTCGCCGGCCCGCGTCGTCCGGCCCGGCACCCGGCACACCGGCATCCCACAACCCGCGCAGATAGGCGGCACCGAGCGCGCGGTCGTAGAGGCCGTAGCCCGGCCGTCCCTTTTCGTCCCAGATCATCCGACCGTGATCCGGACGGACCGGACCCTCGAAGCCGGTCTCCTGCAGCGCCCTTACAACGTCCGCCAGATCGACGTCACCGAACGGGTGTGGTGCCTCATGGAAGGCGCGCTCACCAAAGGTCCGCACGTTGCGCCCATGCACAAAGTGGATGCGACCGGCAAGGAGCCGAGCGGTCTCCGGCATCGCGGCCGCTTCACGAGGATTCGCGCCTAGCGATCCGGTACAGAGCGTCACGCCGTTGGA
>CAZQAS010000346.1:0-2000 GCA_964591285.1 uncultured Rhodothermales bacterium | reverse complement strand
AAGATAGTTTATGCTTCGGCCGGCTATGTCTTTGGCCGATACGGCGCCTGTACTGAACGTCATGATCTGACTGTTGCGGCCCGGAACCTCCATCTCCCTGGTGAGGGTCTGGAGGGTACGTTGTCGGGCGCCCGGATGCGTTGGGGAGGGGTTCGGGTGCGGATCGGGTGTTTTCGCCCCGGCAAGGCGGCGCTTCAATTGCGGGAGGACAGACGGGTCCGCCGGCCGTTCGGTGGCCTACTTTCGCGGCGCCAGGCGTGCGGGTTAGGCGTATTCGAAACCGAAGGAGGTCTGTGGACGAATTAGAGTCACATTTACTACTATCTCTCGATGATCGTGCCTTCCTCATCGGAGATGATGATCTCGACACGCCGATTCTGCTGGCGCCCTGCCGCCGTATTGTTGCCGGCTATCGGAAATTCTGGCCCGAGTCCGACCGTGCGGACACGGTCCCCCGAAATGCCCCTTTGCATCAATGCCGACTTTACCGCTTCGGCGCGGCGATTCGAGAGATCCATATTGAGCTGGAGGGAGCCCGAGGTGTCGGTGTGCCCCTCCACGAGCACAACGCGCTCGGGATATTCCTGGAGAAAGGTTGCCAGCTGGCCGACGGTGCGCAGCCCCCCTTCTTTGAGGTTGGCCCTGCCGACGTCGAAGAGCACCTCGGAGAGTGTCAGCACGAGTCCTCTTTCGGTCTGGCGAGCTTCTAACTCCGCAACCTGATCGCTCAGCTCGCGGGCTCGTTCGAGGGCAGCCTGCGCATCGGAACGCGCTGACTCCGCTTCGGCTCGTGCTGACTCCGCTTCGCGCCGCTCAGCCTGCGCCTCTCGTTCACGTGCCTGCAATACCACCTGTTGGCGCTCGTGCTCGGCCCGCTCTATTTCTTGTTCGCGGCTCCTCAGTTGAGCAATCGCCTCGGCTCTGGCGATGTGCTGCTCCGTGAGATACGCGTAGTGCTCGACCTCCACTGGATCGGCGTCCTCCTCGAATAGTTGCTCTGCTCGTCGCAAAGTGACCTCAGCACGATCGAGAACTTCGGACGCACTCGTCACGATCGCCGAGTCGTTGACCGCTGAGGCGACGGAAGCGCGGGCACTATCCAGGAGCGGATTATTGTCGGGAGGCCCGCCGCATCCTACTGCGAGCATTCCGCTCATCAAGAAGATCAAATAAATAAAAGGATTTCGGATACGCTTCATGAGAGTCATCGTTTTTATCGAAGGCTATATCAAGGGCATACTGGATACGTCACGAGGTGAGGATGAGCCGGCAGAGTCATGCACGATCGCCGAATCGCTAGTTCCCTCTTTCGATCTCTTCTCTAAGTGTGCGAATACTTTCGCGCAGCTCCACGACCGTTTCCTGCGTTTTCGCAGATCGCGCTTTGACGGTCGCCAATTCAGCGTCGACAGCCGCCTGTTCGGCCAGCCGGCGGGCCTGATCGTGCTGACCGCGATCGAGCGCCTCCTGTGCTTCAGCCAGCTTGCTTTGCGCTCTTCGGTATTCAAGCGCCGCGTACTCCATCGCCTCAGCACTTTCTGCCGTACTCACGGCAGATCTCGCCTGGGTCATCTCCGTCGAAGGCGGCGGACCGGCGCTTCTGCATCCTCCGAGATTTAAAACAATCGTGAATGCGGCGGCGGCAACGGCAAGATGGCTGGGCCGGGGAAATGCGGCAAAACGACTGGTACGCGGAAAGGCAGGACGTGTCATGACAGCGTTTGCGTATGATTTGTAGATATTGTCGGCTTTCGCATTTACTTGATACGCTCGAAACCATCGTCATTCATCCCGCCATCTTGTCCCATTCTTGTCATATTTCACGTCTCTGGACTGTGATCCGAGCGAAACTGAACACCGATTCCGACGGAAACTGGGACACTGATTCCGACCGAAAGTGGTATACTTTTGAATCTTCGGCTCCCATGAGGTGGGCCTCAGTATTCGGCAGATCGGAGCGAGTCTCCGCCTCTCGCCAACCACCGTCACCGAATACCTCG
>CAZQAS010000345.1:0-2015 GCA_964591285.1 uncultured Rhodothermales bacterium | reverse complement strand
GATCGAGCAGCTTTACGACCCGCCCTCCGTACGCTAAAGCCCCTGTCACGACTCGCTGCCCCGCATGTTCTGGAGGAAGAATACTGACGCCCTGAGCGTACCGACGCGCCTGCATGAGGCTCAGTTGGGCGTCGCGAGGCGCGCTGCGTCGGAACAGAACGACCTCGTCATCGGGGCCGTCAGCGGGTACGCGTGGCCGGACGTTCAGTACTGGGTCAACTCGCTCGAGCGCTCGGACTACCGGGGGCGCCGGGTCGTCGTCGCGTACGAGGCTGCGTTTGAGACCGTAGACGCCTTCCTCGACCGGGGCTTCGACGTAGTGACCTTCGCCGAGAACGGCCGCCGCTTCGTCTATCCCCGAAAAGGATTCCGGCACGAGGACACCTCGATCAACCGCTTCTATCAGGTCTGGCGTTTCCTCCAGAGCCAGGCCGAACCGTTCCGCTTCGTCGTCGCCATCGACGTGCGCGACGTGGTTTTTCAGCGCGATCCAGCCGAATGGCTCAGCGAGCACTTGGGAGAGAAGAAGCTCAACGTGGGCTCCGAGGGTGCACGTGTGGACGAAGAGCCGTGGAACAGCGAGGTCATCCTAGAGAGCTACGGACCCGTCATCCACGGGAGCGTCCGCGAGCGCGAGCTCTTCAACGCGGGCACGATCGCCGGGACCGGCGAGGCATTGCGCGACTTCGCGCTGAACGTCTACCTCTGCTCGCGTTCCAATGCTGTACCGTATACGGACCAAGCGGCCCTCAACCTCCTCCTCTCGCTCGATCCGTACCGGGCGATCACGCGCTTCAACGGGCCAGACGAGGACTGGGCCTGCCAGGCCGCCACCGTCGCACCTGACTCGGAATACTTAGCTGCGAGCCGCCCCTCGGCAGCGAACTGGTCGCCGACGTTCGACGGCGAGCGGGTCTTTACGCCCGAAGGCTCTCCGTACTGCATCGTCCACCAGTACGACCGGGTACCCGCATGGAAGGACCGACTGCAAGCCCTCTACGCGGACTGAGCATGGAGCAATCCCCTGCCGTTACTGTCATCACGATCTTCTACGACGAGGAGCGCTTCCTCGCCGAGGCCGTCGAGAGCGTCCTCGCGCAGACCTTTGGGGACTGGGAGCTCCTCCTCTGCGACGACGGCTCCTCTGACGGCTCCCCCGCCATCGCCCGCGCCTACGCCGAGGCCCACCCCGGCCGCATCCGGGTCCTCCAGCACCCCGGCGGCGAGAACCGGGGGATGAGCGCCACCCGCAATCTCGGCCTCGCGCACGCCCGCGGCAAACTCATCGCCTTCCTTGACGCGGACGATGTCTGGCTGCCGAACAAGCTGGCGATGCAGCGTACCGCCCTTGATGCTCACCCCGAGGCCGCGATGGTATACGGGCCGACGCTCTACTGGCACTCGTGGACGGGGCGGCCGGAGGACACCGCACACGACGGACTCAGCCGCCTCGCTGCATCTCCGAACCGGCTCGCGGTGGGCTCCGACCTCCTCGCACGCATCGTGCGCGGACGCGGCGAGCCGCCATGTACGTGCAGCATCCTCGCCCGCCGCGAGGCGGTCGAAGCCGTGGGCGGGTTCGAAGACCGGTTCACCGGCCTCTTCGAAGACCAGGCCTTCGTCGCCAAGTCCTTCCTCCGGCATGATGTCTTCGTGATGGGCGAATGCCTCGACCTGTACCGACAGCACCCGGCCTCCTCCTGCGCGGTGGCGACCCGCTCGCCTGACGTACTGCGTCGAGCCCGCCTCGCGTATCTAGACTGGCTCCGAGACTACTTGGAGCGCCAGGGAGCCGACCGCCGGCTGCGCCGGGCCGTCCACCACGAGCAGTGGATCGAGCGGCGCCCCGCCCTCGTGGAGGCGAGGAGCCGCGCACGCGAAATCGCGAGGGCGGCTTCCGGGAGGTTCGTCGAATCCGCCTTCGCGGCAGCACGCCTCGTCCTCCCCCGATCACTTCGGCAACGCCTCTGGAGGGCGTTTCCCAAGTCCCCTTCGCAGCATTACCCCCCGAACTC
>CAZQAS010000344.1:0-2033 GCA_964591285.1 uncultured Rhodothermales bacterium | reverse complement strand
GCCTCGATGCGGCGAACGACCTGGTCGCGGCGGCGTCTGCTCTCGCGGTCCTTTGCACGCTCGCGCAGTGCTCGGGCCGTCTGTTCAGCTTCTTCCATCATCGCGAGGAGCTCGGAGTCGGGCAGAAGCGGGATCTCCTTTAGAGAGTGATTGTAGTCGTGCATGGCGCTACCCCCGTTGGTTTTTCCCCATCCGAATATAAGTATATTGGCGCATCCTCGGGAGGTGAATAGAGCAATCCACCCGTAGGCGCATCAGGGATTCCCCTACTGCGTGTCAGGGTGACTCGAGGGAAGGCACGGCTCGAGCCGACCGCCGAATTGTCACAATGTTGTTCCGAGAAAAGTGGTGATGTGATGAAGGATACATTTCCGGCCTGGTACGGCGACGTCGAGTCGCCCCTGCACTGCTCCTCCTGCGGGCACGAGATGTTCGCGCCCGAAGTCGACGGCGAGACGGCTACGGAGTTCTGTCCGGGATGTGGGAAGCAGGATGTCGTGGCGACGCCGACGAGGGCAACAGATCGAAACCGCCGTCCCGAACTGTAGAGGTCAGAGGGAGGAGGTCAGAAGTCGGAGGTCAGAAGTCAGAGGTCCGACTGAGCGGCATTAGTAGCGCCGAGCTCTGTTGTCCGACCTCCGACCTCCTCCCCACCGGGCGGTGCGCTGAGCCAACGCTCACGCTTCCTCCATCGCCCCAACCTCAGCCGCCACCTGATCCTGAACGTGACGGGGCATCGCTTCGTAGCGGCTGAACTCGGCGTGATGGATCCCCCGGCCCTGCGTCATCGAACGCAACGACGTCGAGTAGCGGTAGAGCTCGGCTTCCGGCACGTCGGCGATGATCTTCTGGAATACGCCCTCGGCCTCGATCCCCTGAATCTTCGCCCGCCGCGTGTTGAGATCGCCCATCACGTCGCCGACGAAGTTCTCAGGGACGGTCACCGTGACGTGATAGATCGGCTCGAGCAGGACCGGGTTCGCCTTCCGAAAAGCCTCCCGGAAACACATCCGCGCGGCCGTCTTAAATGCCGCCTCGTTCGAGTCTACCGCGTGCATCCCGCCGTCGTAAATCACGATCCGGCAGTTGCCGACGGGATATCCGGCAATCGGACCGTCCTGCAGCGCCTCCATCACGCCCTTCTGGATGGCACCGAAGAAGCGCCGCATGTCGATCACGCCCCCGACGATCGCATCGACGAAATGGATCTTCGAGCCCCAGGCGGTCTCGATTTCCGCCTCGTTACGGACGGAGATGTCCGAGGGCGGCCGAAACTCGCCGTTCATCGGCTCGACCATGATCGAGATATCGGCAAACTGCCCCGCGCCGCCCGTCTGCTTCTTGTGTCGATAGCTCGAGCGCGCCTGCGCCGTGACGGTCTCACGGTAGGCCACCCGCGGCCGGTAGTACTCCACGTCGACGCCGAATCGGTGCTTCAGCCGGTATCGCGACACTTCGAGATGCATCTCGCCCTGGCCGCCTAGCGTCATCTGCTTCAGGTGCTGATCGTGGACGATCTCTAGCGAGGGATCCTCTTCGATGAGCTGGTGGATGCCCTGCGCGAGCCTATCCTCCTCGCCCTCCCGCATCGGGCGGATGGCCGTCCGGTAGCGCGGTTCGGGAAACTGGATGGGCTTGATGATGACGTCGGTGCCTTTAGGACGCAGCGTGTTGTTCGTGTGCGTGTTCTTGAGCTTGACCAACGCGCCGAGATCGCCCGCAACCATCGTCTGCACCGGGTCGCGATCGCGCCCGTTGATGGCGTACAGTTGTCCGAGCCGCTCCGTCGTGCTCGTCTGCGCATTCTCGAGGTCCATCCCCTGTGAGAAGGTCCCCGAGTAGATCCGCAGGAAGGAGTAGTCGCCGACGTGCTGCTCGGCCATCGTCTTGTAGACGAGGGCGACCGGCTCCCCGGACGGGTCGGCGGCTACGGGCTCTCCGGCATCTACGTCGGCCGGCGGCATTTCGTGCGGCGAGGGCAGCACGTTGTCGATGAAGCTCATCAAACGCGACACCCCGATCTCCTCGGTGGC
>CAZQAS010000343.1:0-2056 GCA_964591285.1 uncultured Rhodothermales bacterium | reverse complement strand
TCGGGTACGTTTTCGACCCGAACCTTTTTTCTTCCGTGCCAACAAGTCGCCTTCACAACATCCCCTCCTCGTTAGATTTCGGTCTATTTGTTTGGGCACCCTACGGCCGTGAGTAGCGCCGCATGCCCCTCGTGGTCATCCTTTCGCCTCCTTTTCGGGACGTTGCGCGGGATGCTGCACATAGCGGCCTCGCATCGTGCTCTCCGAGCGTGTGACCTCGCCGGTTTCCATCACCTGCTTGAGTGCATGTAGATCGTCCTGCACCTGCAGGGCCGGCTCTTCTCCGAAGAGTTTTGCTAGAGCGACTCCTGCCTTCCCGGCGGGCGCTTCGTAGCGCAGCTCTACCCGGACCTCGGTACCGCGGTCGCCGGGTGCCGGGTTGAATCGGACCGATCCGGAATGTTGAACGTCGGAGCCTTCAAGAGATTGCCACGCGATGCGCTCGTTTGGTTCGTCTCCGACGAGTTCGGCATCCCACTCTACGGTCGCTCCCGTTGGGCCCTTCACCCGCCAATGCGACCGGCCATCGCCGATGACGTCGACGGCCTCCACGTGCGACATGAACCGCGGCAGGTTCTGGAGGTCGTGCCAGAAACCATAGACCTCCTCCACGGGCCGGCGAATGGTGATCGTCTTTGTTACGCGAATGGGCTTGTGCAGTGCACGTGAGATAATCGAGCGGCCGTTGCGCCGCAGCCGACCATTGCTGAGGCGTACGCTGTCGTAGAGGTCGAGGGCTGTAACGCCAAGTACGGCGGCGATCGCCCCGCCGAGCCGGCCTCTATCGTTGTGGCGGGACGTCATGGCTGAACCCAGTACGGCGGTGTCGAGGACGTCGCCACCGACGCGGGCCCATACCCGGCCGGATGAGTGCGGATTCATCAGGATGGCCACGCCGTGCCCGATCTCACGGACGCCCATCACGCGCATCAGGGTGCGGGTCCCGGACCTGTTGCGGATGCCGATCAGCTGCGCCAGTCTTCCCGGCGCCAGCACTTGGGCGGCGCCGAGCCCGATGCTGAACCAGCCGAGCGCCTTGGCAAGGCGGCGGGCCGTTCTTTCTTCACTGCGGCCCTCGTATTGGCCACTCGGATGCTGGTTTTCCATCTCTCTTCCTCCTCAAAGTCCTTCGTCCACAAAACGCGAGCGCGAACGCGATACCGGGTCCGCAGACCTCCATCGGGAGCCGGTCGTGATTCCGTCGCTTCCACTTATCCTTAAGAGGGCCGTCCTGGCTAGTTTCCGGGGAGCGGGGCCGTTACGAGAAATTACCAGCGCACGCGCCGGAACGCAGCCTTCCGGTAAGCAGCCATATGGCACGTAGAGAAGCGACCAGGGCGGTACGGCCAGGCGACAAACGGCTCGGCCGAATGGGAAGAGCGCAAAGAATCCGGATGATTGCTATCGTGAGAGATCGCCGGCTAGTCGCGCGTATCGGCAGGTTGTTGCGGAGCCGGCAGATCAAGAACGGTGTGAGATGAACGCTCAGAGTCCACGTCCTGACAATCTGCGACTGGCGGATCTACTCGCCGCCCTCTCGCTGGAATCGGATATGGCCATGGGCCATCCTCCGGAGGAGGCCATGCGCACGTGTCTACTGGCAACCGGTCTTGCGCGCAGCATCGGAATTGCGGAGGCGGAGGTCGCCGACGTGTACTGGACGTCCCTGCTCATGCACGTCGGGTGCACCGCGACGGCGCACGAACAGTCCATGCTCTTCGGCGACGAGATCGCCATGAACGCTGCCGGATCGAAAACCGATTTCGCCAACCCAAGAGAGGTTGTGTCCTTCCTTATGGAAATGGGTAGAGGACGGCGGCCGACGCAGCGGGCTAGGTTGTTCGTGGTCGGATTCATCCGTGGCGAGCGGGAAGGGAGCGCGATTTCCGGGGCTATCTGTGAGGTCGCGGCCACCACCGCGGAGCGCCTGGGCTTCTCGGACGCCGTGCCGAAGGCGATCGGCCAGCTATTCGAGCGGTGGGATGGGAAGGGTGATTCGCGGGGCCTAAAAGAGGAGGCCATCCTTCGGCCCGCTCGGATTGCGCAGCTTGCCTCA
>CAZQAS010000342.1:0-2074 GCA_964591285.1 uncultured Rhodothermales bacterium | reverse complement strand
CCTCCGCCCAGGTCATCGGCGAGCTCGTCGACGTGAGCGAGGAGTTCGAGAAGCTCGAGCAGACCTACTTCGTCGGCGCGCGCGTGGCCGCGTTCGATCCGCAGACCGGCGAAGGCCGCTTGCAGTGGGACCGCTACGAGCGGCGGCCGAGCCTCTCGTTCAATAAGCTCGATCTGGCCTTCTCGCGCGCGCAATCGAATGAGTTTCCCGGCACTGAGTACGACCGCGATCCCATTCTGCCGTTCGACGTTTCGTTCGTCAGCCCGCGCACCGTGCGGCTGCGGTTTTCGACGCGCGACGTGCCCATCGAGAATCTGCGCGATGAGCCTTCACTGATGCTCGACGGTCCGGTGGCGTCGGACGATTCGTGGGAGGTCTCCGAGGAGGACGGCGTCGTGCGATACCAAAGCGAGCACGGTGAGGTGCGACTCATCGAAGATCCCTGGCACATCGAGTTCTATGATGCGGACGGCAAGCTGCTCACGCGCACGCAGTCGCTCGGCGATCCGGCCTCTTTCGCGCCCTACGTGCCGTTCTCGTTCATCCGCCGCGCGAGCGACCTCGGCCGGAGCACCGCGGCGACCTTCGAGCTCGCCTACGACGAGAAGATCTTCGGCGGGGGAGAGTCCTTCACTCGGCTCGACAAGCGCGGGCAGAAGATGGTCCTCTACCTGCGCGATGCGATGGGCGCGCAGAACCCGCGCATGTACAAGCCGGTGCCGTTTTTCCTGAGCAGCCGCGGCTACGGGATGTTCGTGCACACGAGTGCGCCGGCGACGTTCGACTTCGGGCGCGACTTCGACGCGCATACGACGCTCTACACGGGCGACGAGCTGCTCGACGTGTTCGTCTTCCTCGGCGAACCGAAGGATGTACTCAGGGAGTACACGGCCGTCTCCGGCCGCGGCCCGGTCCCGCCGCTATGGTCGTTCGGCCTTTGGATGAGCCGGATCACCTACGAATCGGAAGCCGAGGTGCGCGAGGTAGCCGCCCGGCTCCGGGAGCGCCGCATTCCCACCGACGTCATCCACATCGATACGGGTTGGTTCGAGGTCGACTGGCAGAACGACTACGAGTTCGCCGCCTCGCGCTTCGACGATCCCGCCCGCATGATGTCGGATTTGCGGGAGGATGGCTTTCACATCAGCCTGTGGCAGCTTCCGTACTTCACGCGCAAGAACCGGCTATGGGATGAGATCGTCGAGAACGGATACCACGTCGAAAATCCGGGCGGCGTGATGCCGTTCGAGGATGCGGTTTTGGATTTCAGCGATCCGGCGGCGATCGACTGGTACGAAAATAAGCTGAGAGGCTTGTTTGATCAGGGCGTGTCGGTGATCAAATCCGATTTCGGCGAGGATACGCCGCTGCCGGGGATCTACGCGTCGGGGCGGACCGGCTGGTACGAGCACAACCTCTATCCGGTGCGCTATAACGACGTCGTATATAATCTTACCGAAGAGGAGACGGGCGGCGGCGTGGTCTGGGCGCGCAGCGCGTGGGCGGGCAGCCAGCGGTATCCCGTGCATTGGGGCGGCGATGCGGAAAACACGAACTCGGCGATGGCGGCGACGCTCCGGGCCGGCCTCAGCATGGGCCTGTCGGGATTCACGTACTGGGCCCACGACATGGGCGGATTCGTCAACCGGCCGTCCACGGAGCTCTACCGACGGTGGACCGCCTTCGGCGCGCTTACCTCACACACGCGTGCGCACGGAGCGCCGCCGCGCGAGCCGTGGGAGTACGGAGAGGCCTTCGAGGAGGATTTTCGCCGGTCGATCGAGCTCAAATACCGCCTGATACCTTATATATATGCGCAGTCCGTGGAAGCCTCCGCGAACGGTCATCCCCTCATGCGTACGCTCTTCTTCGAGTATCCGGATGATCCTACCTCTTGGATGGTCGAGCACGAGTATCTGCTTGGATCCGACCTGCTGGTGGCGCCGCTCTTCGAGGAGTCCGAAACGCGCGAGGTGTACCTCCCGCCGGGAAGGTGGATCGACTACCAGCGCGGCGATGCCTATGAGGGCGGCCGGTGGCACGAGATCACGGCGGGCGAGGTGCCCATCATCCT
>CAZQAS010000341.1:0-2074 GCA_964591285.1 uncultured Rhodothermales bacterium | reverse complement strand
CACGCGAGCAGCAAACCGGACGGTGGCCGGAGCAGCCGCACCAAGGCAAGTACGAGACTCGCCGGCCCAACGGCGCGAACGACGAACGCGGCCCCCGCTTTGTACGCTTTCAGCGGATGACCATCGTCAACGGCATCCTCGCCTTCGTCATCATCATGGTCATCCTGCAGCTATGGCTGCTGACGGCGACGATGAACGCCTATCTCGGCGGTGAGACCACCATCCTCCTCCCCGCGGCGCTCGTGAGCCTCGCCTGCCTCGCCCTCAATGCCGGGCTCCTCTGGTATCTATATCGCCTGGAGCGGTAGGGCTATGCGATCGATGCGCACGACTTCGCCGTGATGGATAAACGTGCCTACATCGTTCTGACGCTGAGCACGCTCGCGTTCGCCGTCTGCTTTGCGGCGTGGATGATGAACGGGGTGCTCGTCACCTTTCTGATTGACGCGGGGCTCTATTCCTGGAGTCGGACGCAGATGGGCGTCTTGATTGCCACGCCCGTGCTGACCGGTGCCGTCATGCGACTGCCGGTCGGCATTCTCTGCGACCAGTACGGCGGCCGAATCGTCTATTTTCTGCTGATGCTGCTCTCGGCCGTGCCGATGTTTCTCATCAGCGTCGCCGATAGCTACGTTGCATTCCTGCTGCTGAGCCTGGGCTTCGGACTCTCCGGTGCGTCCTTTGCCGCCGGGGTGGCCTATACCGCGGCGTGGTTTCCGCAGGAGCGCATCGGTACGGCACTCGGCGTCTTCGGCGCCGGAAACGCGGGTGCTGCGGCCACGGTGATGTTCGCGCCCATCCTCTTGGAGCGGCTGACGGCGACAGATCTCGAGGGCTGGCGGACGCTCCCGATCCTCTATTCCGCCCTCCTGATCGCCATGGCGGTTGTCTTCTGGCTGGGCACCACGACGCGCAAATCCGAAAGCGCAGCCACCGTGAGCATGGCGCAGCGTCTTGAACCGCTGAAATTCATCCGGGTGTGGCGTTTCGGCCTTTACTATGCATTCTTTTTCGGCGGCTTCGTCGCCCTGTCGCAGTGGCTGATCCCCTATTACGTCAACGTCTACACGATGTCGATCGCGACGGCCGGATTCCTGACGACGATGTTCAGTCTTCCGTCGGGAATCATTCGCGCATTGGGGGGATGGCTGTCCGATCGATTCGGAGCGCGGACGGTGATGTACGGCACGCTCATCCCGGGTCTGGTCATCTGCATTCTGCTCATCCCCTCGGCCATGATCGTGCAAACACCGGGCCAGGGCGTGATCGCCCAGGGGGCGGACGAGGTCGTGCACGTCTCGTCCACGGAGATCAGGCTGGCAAGCGGCGCAACGTACTCCCTCGAGGATCCCGATCCGGACGAGATGGTCGATTTCTCGACGGACCGTACGCTCATCTTTCCGCGGGTGACTTCGTGGCAGGAACCGACTGTCGAGGTCGGTGAAAGCGTTCGCGAAGGCCAACTCCTCGCACGGGGTACCACCCGCATCTTCTTCCAGGCAAACCGCTGGGTCTTCACCGTACTCGTCTTCGGACTCGGATGCGCGCTGGGTATCGGGATGGCTGCCGTGTACAAGCACATCCCCTCGTACTTTCCGACAGAAGTCGGCGTAGTGGGAGGACTGGTCGGTGTCCTGGGCGGCCTCGGCGGGTTCGTCTTTCCGATTCTCTTCGGGATGCTCCTGGAAGCGACCGGACTGTGGACCACCTCCTGGATGCTGCTCGCACTCATCGCTGCCGTCGCCCTGATCTGGATGCAGCGAGTCATACAACGCATGATGCGCGAGGAAACCGGCAGTCTCGTTCGGCAAATGGAGCGTCCGCCCTCATAGGCCATCAGGAGCGGGACCGCTATCTCCGTCTGCAAGTGAACCGGTCCCGGCGCTACACCTCCATCTCCGCACTCTCTAAATCGGATGGGCCGCCGGCCTCATCCGCGCAAGTCTTGCAGCGGACACGCTTGCCGATGAAGTCACGACGCCCCGCTTCGGTGGTCACCCACGGCCGGTTCATCCACGGCGGATTATGGCGCACGTGCCGCGTATGACCGCAGGCGAGATCCGCCACCCAGTCT
>CAZQAS010000340.1:0-2093 GCA_964591285.1 uncultured Rhodothermales bacterium | reverse complement strand
AAACGATCTTGTTTGCCCCTCGCCTACCGTCTAGATTTCCAATCTACCGTGCACTGATGCCGGTCCGGCCGCCATCCAACCCGTGCAACGAAATGAGCGCACTTCGAGTCCTCGTCGGCACCAGAAAGGGTGCCTTCGTCGTCACCTCCGACGGAAAGCGCGAGTCGTGGAATATCGACGGGCCGTTCTTCGGAGGCTGGGAGATCTATCACATGAAAGGATCCCCCGCCGACCCGAATCGCATCTACGCCTCGCAATCGAGTAGCTGGTTCGGGCAGGTCGTCCACCGCTCGGACGACGGCGGAAAGACGTGGGACACCGTGGGCAACGAGTTCCCGTACGACGGCGTTCCAGGCACGCACCAGTGGTACGACGGCACGCCGCATCCATGGGAATTCACGCGTGTCTGGCACCTGGAACCCTCCAGGTCCGATCCGGACACGGTGCTCGCGGGGGTCGAGGACGCGGCATTGTTTCGTTCGACGGACGGGGGCGGGAGCTGGGAGGAGATTTCCGGCCTGCGGAAGCACGGCTCCGGACCGAACTGGGCGCCGGGAGCCGGCGGGCTGTGCCTGCACACCATCCTCGTCGATCCGCAGAATCCCGATCGCATTTTCGTCGCCATCTCCGCTGCCGGAACCTTCCGCACCGACGACGGCGGCGAGACGTGGCGCGCCATCAATCAGGGGCTGCACTCCGAGTATATTCCGGACCCGACAGCGGAGGTCGGCCACTGCGTGCACCGTATCGCGATGCACGAATCACGGCCCGACGTGCTCTTCATGCAGAAGCACTGGGACGTCATGCGGACGGACGACGCGGGCGAGAACTGGTACGAAGTATCGGGCAACCTGCCGAGCGACTTCGGCTTCGTGATCGACGTGCACGCGCATGAGCCGGAGACGATCTACGTCGTGCCGATCAAGAGCGATTCCGAGCATTATACGCCGGACGGAAAGCTCCGCGTCTATCGCAGCCGAACGGGCGGACGGGAATGGGAGCCGCTGACGAAGGGCCTGCCGCAGCAGGACTGCTACGTGAATGTGCTGCGGGATGCGATGGCCGTCGACACGCTGGATCCCTGCGGCATCTACTTCGGAACGACGGCCGGCGTCGTGTACGCCTCGGCTGACGACGGCGACACCTGGATGCCGATCGCGGAAAATCTTCCGAAGGTGCTTTCCGTCGAAGTCCAGACGCTGTCATGATTCGCGTCGTCCTGCCGACGCATCTTCGCGAGCTGGCGCGGGTCCGCGAGGAGGTCAGGCTCGAAGTCGACGGGCCCGTCACGCATCGAACGGTGCTCGATGCGCTCGAAGGTCGTTACCCCGTTCTTCGCGGCACCATCCGCGATCATGCCACGAAGGAGCGTCGCGCCTTCATTCGCTTCTTCGCGTGCACCGAAGACATCTCCCACCAACCGCCAGATGCGCCGCTGCCGGAGCCGGTGGTGAAGGGCGTAGAGCCCTACATGGTGGTGGGGGCGCTTTCCGGCGGATGAGCTGAGGTCGCCGACTCGCTCCAGTTTTCGGCCGCCTCCCTTTCGCTCACCCGCCGGTTCCTGGCACCCCCCCCGGGTTATCGCCTCCTAGTTCCCGGCGCCTGTTTCGTCCGCAGCGCCCGTCCGGTTTGCTGCCGCCACCGGCCCCTCGTCCCAGTTCTGCACGCTCGAGATGTTCGGCATGCCGTGGTCCGCGCCGTTCCAGCCGTCGATTCCGTCGACCCGGAACGCCCAGAAGCCGGTGGTCATGTCGCTGGCCACGATGAGGCCGTCCGCGTTCCGCATGTCCACCCCGAACGCCCCGTTGCACTTGCCGTCCGAGCACATGCCGACTCCGCCCGGCCCGGGATAGGTGTCGAACCAGCCGACCGTCTGCGGGTCCGTCGGGTCGCTCATGTCGAAGACCTGCATTCCGTCCTCGTAGGCCGACACGATCACGTAAGGGTAGCGGACCTCGTGATTGTGCGAGAGGTTCTTCCAGTCCGCGGTCCACGCACCGACGGAGTTGCGGATGGTGCGCGTCTCGCCGCTCTGGCCGGGCCGCAGGTCGAAGATGCGCAGCGGCTGGTACTGGTACTCGACCTCGGCCACC
>CAZQAS010000339.1:0-2096 GCA_964591285.1 uncultured Rhodothermales bacterium | reverse complement strand
CACGCAAATGGCGGTCGCGCTTCACCCTCTCGCGTTCTCGCGGCCAGGCTCGCTGGGCGAGGGCGCACTGCAGCCCGGTACGCGGCGCGTGTCTACGAAAAAGGCGTCCTACGACCTCTCAAGCACGCTGCTTCCGCCGGGCATCTTCGGTCCGGATACGAGTCTGATGATTACCATAACGAGAGAGGGGGTGGCCGAGCTGCCGGACCCAACACGCTGCGCGAGCGGTACGGACTCACCGAGCGTGAGGCGGAAGTGGCCCTGCTGGTCGCGGAAGGACACTCGAACGCCGAGATCGCCGAGCGGCTCTTCGTGAGTCCGCACACGGTGCGGCGCCATACGACGAATGTATTCGACAAGGTGGACGTTCGGTCGCGCAAGGCGCTCGGACTGAAATTCCTCCAGAGATAGTCAAGGTGCGGCGCAGGGGCTATCCAAGTCGGAGCATAGACCGGGACTGACGGAGGCCGTTCACTTCGATGGAGTAGACGTACCACGCCGGATCGAGGTTCGATCCATCGAACAGAACCTCGTGCTCGCCGGCATTCGCTTCTTCATCGAATAGTACCGCTCGCTGCCTCCCGGCGATATCTCGGAGGACTAGCCGCGCCTGAGCCTTTCGGTGGAGCACGAATCGGATCAGGGTCCTGCCGCGGAACGGATTGGGTACATTTTGCTCGAGTCGGAAAGCGGGGAAGCCCGGCAAGGGGCCGATTGACGTCTCGACAGATCGCCGCCAGACGCCGTGCCGGCCGACCGCCGCCAGGAGCGTCGATCCGGACGCGCTCAGATAGATGCCACCCCGGTCCCGCGGCAGTCCGCGCGAAAATCGCTGCCACGTCACCCCGCCGTCGGATGTCCGATAGATGCTGCTGCGGGCATCCTGACGTCCGCTGCCCGTGACCGGCGAATCCGCCGGGCTGGTGCCGACGAAAAGGTGTCCGGCCAATGTTAGGGCGCCGGAGACGACTTCATGCCTGGAGAGCGACAAGCCAAGGGCAATCCACGTGGATCCACCGTCTGCGGAGATGAAGACGGATTTTCCGCTCCATCCAACCAGATGAGATCCCGCGAGCAGACCCGTGTATGCAGACTCGCCGGGAGGAGGCCACGACAGCGGCTCCCAGGAAGCCCCATCCAATCGTATGCGATGTAGTCCCTGCGCGTGGGCCGCCATCATTCCGCGCGGCGATGCGGCCAGTGCGTGGATCGCCGGCCACCGGCCACCATAGGGAAGTCCGGTGCTCCAGGATGTCCACGGCGTCGGCTCGGTGTCCACGTACCGAAAAGCTCCCGACGAGCGCGTGCCTGCGAGGAGTGCGCCGTCGAAGGCCTGCAGCGCGGTGACGAGCTCATCCTGCGGGATTGCGTCGCCTAGCGGCCTCCAACCGCCTCCGGTGTTCTCGAGCATGTGGACGCCCTGTCCGGCGGTCCCGATAAGGAGACGATCGCCGTCGGCAGAGGCTGCCGTCACGCACACCGCCGGAAGGATGCCGACGCGGTCCCAGGTGGTTCCGGCACTCCGGGAGCTGAACAGGGCAACTCTCCGGCCCTCTTCTAACATCGCGTAGCAGACGTCTCGGCCAACAACGATGCACGCGTTGCCCCGGTCGAGGGGGGTGGGCGTCCACAAATCTTCACTTGGGAGAGGGTGCACCATCGCGCGGCCGACGTTGGGGGAGCGGAAGCGACGCCTCGCGGCGGCGATTCGACGTCCAAAACCTACGCCGCGCGCCGTGCAGCGAACATGGCAGGAACGTGCCATATTTCCGGCCTCAAAAATGGCACGTTCGTGCCATGCGCGCGCGCATTTGGCGGCCCTAGATTCTTACCCATCGCAATCTCGGTGCGAGATGTTTGCGGCCTTCCGCAGCGCACCTCCTCTTCCGGAATGCATTGCAGAACCTCAAATCACCTACACCGATGAAACAGCACATACGACGCTATCGCCGCTCGCTCGGAGCGGCCCTCCTCACGCTACTTTTTGCCGTACCGCTCATCGCCCAGGAGCCGATGCGAGTGACGGACGTCCCACAGACGGAAATCATCTCCATCGCCTCCGATGCGAGCGATGCTTTTGCGGCATCGTATTCCGT
>CAZQAS010000338.1:0-2140 GCA_964591285.1 uncultured Rhodothermales bacterium | reverse complement strand
TCCTGAGAAAGCGTGTAGTGAAGCTGCTCCCGGATGCGCGGCGCTGCTTCATCGAAGGAGAGCGCCTCTCCCGTTTCGTCCGTGTACTCGTTGGGGAAGGCCTCAAAATGCCTCCTTGCGTCGGCCTCTGAAACGATCACCGAGTCGGTCAGCTCTTCCTTCTTGGTCTTGAGGATCCACGTGTCCAACTCGCGCTGGATCGCATGCTCGAGCTCCTGCGTGCCGGCGAGTGCTTCTGCACGCGCAAGGAGCTCCTCCCGGACGATGAGACCGGTGACGAACTCCTTCAAATCCATCTCCGTGCGCACGGCCGCGCGACGCCGCGGATCGGTTTCTGCCGCCCTGGATCGGAACGCGTCGACGGTCCAGCTGCCAGCCGCGAAGCTTACCAGCGGCTCGTCGAGGAATGCCTCGAACGACTCGATCATGGACGTGCCCGTAATCTGTCCGAGCAGTTGCCCAAAGGCGGGTTCATGGAACGTGGCGGACATCTCGTCGGCCAGTGACCGGAGAAAATGCGAGCGCGCCTGCGTCCTTTTCTTCCGGAGCACGAGCGGTTGCAGCTTCGCTTTGCGCTTCGCGTAATCGAGTTCTGTGAGAATCGGCTGGGTGAACCGATCGGTGACCTGAATGATCGAATAGCCGTGCGTCGTGCGAACGGGCGCTGAAATTTCACCGACCGCCAACCCGTAGGCCGCGTCTTCGAAATCCGGATCCGTCTCATCGAAAGTGAAAGAACCGATGGAGCCCCCGTTGTTCGCGAGCGCCGTGTCGACAAAAGCCTCGCGCGCGAGCGCTTCAAACCGTTCACCGTTCAGCAGCCGCTCGTGAAGACGATCGGCCTCACCTCGCGTCCTCGCAAAGAGGTGCCGCGCGGTGACCGTCGTGTTGATCCGGACGAACGCTTCTTCGAGATCGGACTCCGTTACCGCGACAGCTTTGAGTACGGCTCGTTCGAGGTAGAGCTCGATCGAAAGCTTTTTGCGAACGGTTTCGGCGTGTGCCCGGTAGCCGCTGGTCTCTTCGATCCCCTTCGAACGAGCCTCGGCGATGAGCAGGCGCTCGTTGACCATCCGTGCAAGGACGGCCCTACGCATCCGCGCCGAATCCTCCGCTCCTGTGCGGAGGAGGTATTCGACATACTCCTGCTTGAAAGCTTCGGACGTAACCGGATTACCCTCAACCAATGCAACGGCAGCACCATCATCGATCGCGGGCGCTGTGGCCGACTCCCCGGAGAAGGCGGAGCCGATCAGGATCATGAGGGATATGATGAGTGATCGTGTCATGCTCTCGATGCCGCCGCCGACTGAGCGAGAGAGGAGAACCCGCACGTCGACCTCCCGACGAAGCTGGGCGAGAAGACCGTGTTGGTCGTCGGATGCTCGGGATAGCGAATCCGATGCAGTAGTTTTTCGACGGCAAGCGTGCCCATTTCGTAGATCGGCTGCCGCAGGGTTGTTAGGCCAATGTATTCGCTGATCTGGATGTCGTCGAATCCGATCACGGCAATGTCGTCAGGCGCTGTGAGACCGTTCTCTTTGAGAGCGCGCAGAGCACCGAGAGCCTGGATGTCTGATGCCACGAAGACGGCATCCGGCCGCGGCTTGCAGTTAAGCAGCTCGAGCATGGCCTCGTAGCCGGACTCCTCCACGAAGCCGAATGGCTGCTTGCCGCTGGCGGCGATATAGGCTTTCTCGACTGACTTTCCTGCGCTATGTAGCGCTTCCTCGTATCCGCGGCGCCGATCCGCGGCCGGTGGGGCTTCAGGATTGATCGTAATATGGGCAACCCGATCGTATCCCGCGTCGATCAGATGCTTTGTCGCCATGAATCCGCCCTTTCGGTTGTCGATCGAGATTGAGTCGAAGTCAGGATGCAGGGCGTCGACGACTACGACGGGCCGCCGCATCGCCCGAAGCCGCTTCACTCTCGTCTCGGAAATGGGTGTGGATAGAAGAAGCAAGCCTTCCGATCGGCCCTTTTGCATGGCTCGATCGAGCTGGCTTCCGGCCGCTTCCGGCTTCGGCGCAACGTATACGATGAGGTCGTAGTCGCTCTTGGCGAGGGCATCCTGCATGCCGCGGATAATCTCCATATAGAAGTAGTTGGCCACGACGGGGATGACGGCGGAGATCAG
>CAZQAS010000337.1:0-2154 GCA_964591285.1 uncultured Rhodothermales bacterium | reverse complement strand
CGACGCCGTCGCCCACATTCCGCACCCAGCCTGCGAGCGAAAGGTCGATCGCAACCCGATAGACGAACGGTCGAAACCCAACCCCCTGCACGATGCCGTGCACCCGCACGCGACGTGCTTCCACTACTGTGACGGACGGTCCGGGGGCGCCGAGTCCGTTCCCGTGCTGTCTTTCCGGTTGCCGTCCGTCCGGTTGCTGTCCGTCCGTGTGCTGTCCGTCTGAACGTAACATCCTCGACCGTTAACCCCCACCTGTTTCACGTGGCCCTCCTCAACGAGGACAGGCACCATGCATGGCCCATCGACGAGCTGCGCGAGCCGGCGAAGCGCCGCCGCGTCCTCATCCACAAAATACATTGCGTAGCGGCGCCCGTCCCAGTCGAGCTCCTCCCGCAGCTCTTCCGTGTAGCGGCAGGTACGGGTGCCGAAAAGCTCGAGGTGTGATCCGCCTGATGTGCGTTCCGTCATCGCGCTAGTCTACGGCTTCGGCAATTTCCTCTCGGAGGACGTGATAGAGACTCGCGTGAATCTCCTGAATCCGCGGGATATAGTCGCAGCGGACGGTCAGCACGTGATCGGCAAGCGTGCGATCGGCGATTTCGCCGCCGTCATAGCCGAGGAAGGCCACCGATCGAAGACCGCGCTTCCGCGCCTCCGCGAGGGCGGCGACCACGTTCTTCGAGCTGCCGCTCGTCGAGAAGACGACCACCACGTCCTTCGGCGTCGCCTGCGCGATGAGCTGCCGCAGAAAGACGGCCTCCGCGCCGATGTCGTTCGCGATCGCCGTGATGTTCGCGGGCTCTGCGGAGAGCGACACCGCCGGAATCGGTCGAAGCTCCTTCGGCGGATTCATGCAGTCGATCGCGAAGTCGTTGGCGTCGGTCGCCGAGCCGCCGTTGCCGAAGGTGATCACCTGGCCTCCCGCGGCGGCGGCCTGCCGGATCGTGCTCGCAGCCCCATGGAGCTCGCCGGCGAGCGCGTCGGCGACTTGCGCGCGCAGCCGCTCATCCTCGGCCGCCTTGGATGCAATCGACTCGGCCACTTCTTCGACGACGCCCGACGTATCCTGCCGCGCGCTGCCGAGAAACGGATAGAGGAATTCCGATGCCCCGACCTCGTGCCCCATCTCCCGGTGCTCGAAGAAGACGTGCACGGTTTCCCAGAGCGTGTGGTAGAGTATCTCGATGAGTTCCTGATGGATGAATGGATCGGGGGAGGGCGACGTGGCCGCATAGTGTCCGATGCGTCCGGGAAGGGCGAATGTGAGGATCTTTCTCTCGTGCAGCTCGGCCAGCTGGGTTTCCACTTCCGGATCGCCGCCCGGCGGACCGAAGCCCATCACCATGTCTTCGTCGCGCACGAACGCCGTGATGCCGCCATCGAGATACGCACTGAGGTCCAGCGCCGGCAGCGCCCGCTTACCGACGATCACGGGATGGACGAACTCCACGGAGACGTGCTGGGCGTCGGTGGTGTAGGGGCCCCGCCCGACGGCGAGCAAACGGCCGCCGTTCTCAAAGTGCTGGGACATACGCTGGCAGGCCTCCGCCAGCCGCATCGCCTCGTCTTCGAAAAATGGGCCCGAGATCTCGTTGCGCTCGAGCAAACGTTCGCGGATGCGCTCTTCGCTCATGCCGGCCGCTGCAGCAGGTGCTGGTAAAAATCGAGGGTCTGCCGGGCGATAGCCCGCCAGCTGTACCTCTCCAGCACACGCTCTCGGCCGCGGCGCCCCATCGTCGTCCTCATCTCGTCATCTCGCATCAGCTCGTTGATCGATCCGGCGAGGGCTCGCGAGTATTGATCGGCATCCTTGGGCTCAAAATCAACCGGACCGCGACGTTCGAATGCAACGAGTCTGCCTGTTTCACCTTCGACCACGATGCTCGGAATGCCCCCGACGGCAGATGCCACCACCGCCGTCTCGCAGGCCATCGCCTCCAGATTGATGATGCCGAAGGGCTCGTAGACGGATGGGCAGACGAACACGGCCGCACCACTGTAGATCGCGATGACTTCCTCCCGGGGAAGCATCTCCGCGATCCAGACGACGTCGTGCCCGCCCGATTCTTTCGCCGCCGCCACCGCGTCCTCCATCTCGCGCGCGATCTCGTCGGTGTCCGGCGCCCCCGCGCAGAGCACCACCTGGGTGCCTTC
>CAZQAS010000336.1:0-2166 GCA_964591285.1 uncultured Rhodothermales bacterium | reverse complement strand
GATCGAAAGAGCAGATCCGTCAGCTTGGCGGAATGCGTGGTCTGATGGCCAAACCTCAGAAGAGCCTCGTCGGATCGGCGGGTGAGATTATCGAGAACCCGATTATCTCTAACTTTAAGGAGGGCCTCTCGGTGCTCGAGTACTTCATCTCGACCCACGGCGCCCGTAAAGGACTGGCTGACACGGCGCTCAAGACGGCGGATGCCGGATATCTGACGCGCCGTCTTGTGGATGTCTCTCAGGACGTCACGACCACACAGAACGACTGCGGAACGCTGCGCGGCATTCGTATCTCAGCTTTGAAGGATAACGAAGAGGTCGTCGAGCCGCTTGCAGACCGAATCGTCGGCCGCGTATCGGTACACGACGTCCGTGATCCGCTCTCCGATGAACTCATTGTTTCGGCGAACGAGGTCATCGACGAAGAGAAGGCACGGATGATATCCGAAACTTCGATCGAAGAGGTGGAGATTCGCTCGGCGCTCACATGCGAATCACGACGCGGCATTTGCGCACTTTGCTATGGTCGCAATCTGGCCACGGGCCGCCTGGTAGAATCCGGCGAGTCCGTTGGCGTTGTGGCCGCGCAGTCGATCGGTGAGCCGGGTACGCAGCTTACACTGCGAACCTTCCATATCGGTGGTACGGCGAGCCGCATCTCGGCCGAGAGCACGATCCAGACGAAGTTCGGAGGCAAGGTGGTCTTTGAAAATCTACGGACGGTATCGTACGACGATGGGGAAGCCACGAAGGAAGTCGTTCTGGCGCGGCAGGGCGAAATCAGGATTATTGATACCGAGGAGGAAGGCAGACAGCTAATCTCCTACGTGATCCCCTACGGGGCGGAAATCCTCGTTGATGAGGGTATGGAAATTGAAAAAGGCCATGTGCTTGCCAGTTGGGATCCGTACAACAGCGTCATCTTGTCGGAAGTCACTGGCGAGGCCGCGTTCCAGGACGTCATCGAGGGAACGACATTCCGCGAAGAATCCGACGAGCAGACCGGTTATAAGGAGAAGGTGATCACGGAGAGCCGCGAGCGCTCCCTGACGCCGGCCATTCTGGTCGAGACGGAAGAGGGCTCCTCGCGTGAGTATCCGCTGCCGGTTCGTGCGCGCATCCAGATCGATGCGAACGACACGATTCAGGCCGGTCAGGTCCTCGCCAAGATTCCACGTCAGTCTGCGAAGACGCGCGACATCACGGGTGGCCTTCCACGGGTGACCGAGCTGTTCGAGGCTCGTACGCCGTCGGATCCGGCCGTCGTCAGCGAGATCGACGGCGTCGTGAGCTTTGGCGGCCGCAAGCGCGGTTCGCAGGAGGTCATCGTGACCAGCCGTGACGGGTCGGAAAGCCGCACGTACCTCGTCTCGCTCTCGAAGCACATGCTCGTGCACGAGAACGATTTCGTTCGTGCCGGTGAGCCGCTCTCCGACGGGCAGGTCTCGCCGCAGGATATCCTCGCTATTAAGGGTCCGCGGGCCGTTCAGGAGTACCTCGTCAATGAGATTCAGGAGGTCTACCGCCTGCAGGGCGTGACGATTAACGATAAGCACATCGAGGTGATCGTCCGCCAGATGATGCAGAAGGTGCGAGTCACGGATCCAGGTGATACGTCGCTTCTTGAGGACGATACGGTTGACCGCTTCGTGCTCGAGGAGATGAACGATCGGCTCTATGATCGCTTCGTCGTAACCGATGCTGGTGACGCTGACATGGCGATCGGAGACATCGTCGATCGTCGACGTTTGCGTGAGGTGAACTCGGAAATGAAACGCCAGGATCTGAACCAGGTTGAGGTGCGTGACACCGAGCCCGCCGTGGCGGAGCCGATCCTGCTCGGCATCACGCAGGCCGCTCTGTCGACAGAGTCGTTTGTTTCGGCGGCATCCTTCCAGGAGACGACGAAGGTCCTCACGAACGCCTCTATCAAGGCCGAGGTGGATCCGCTCTACGGCCTGAAGGAGAATGTTATCGTCGGGCATCCAATTCCGGCTGGTACTGGGCAGCGGCACTTCCGCGACACGGTAGTCGGCTCGAGAACGGAGCTGGCGGAGCTTCAGGCTGCGCTTGGCGGTGACGGCGAACAGGCATCTGGCGGAACTGCCGGCGATGGCACGACCGACGGCCAGGCCGAAGAGGTGGAGGCCGAGAGCTAACGTTCGT
>CAZQAS010000335.1:0-2194 GCA_964591285.1 uncultured Rhodothermales bacterium | reverse complement strand
CTCGACGTCCGCAATGGCCCGCCGGAAAGCGGTTTCGGCCCGCCTTTGATTGCCCATCCTCCAGTGGGCCAAGGCCGTCCCGTAGTGAACCTCCCAATGCGACGTGAGCCACGTCCGGGACGATGCCGCACGCTGAAATGCCCGAAGTGCCTCGCCAAAGGCGGCCGTCTCCAGATACACCTGTCCCCTCACCAGGTCCAGCAGTGCCCGCTGGAGCGGATCACGACGAAGGGTATGAGACGCCTCATCCAGCAGACTCATCGCATCCCGATGATCACCGAGCGCACTTTGCATCTGCGCGAGGCGAAGCTTGATTCGGCCGGCGAGCGGAATGTCGGGAGTTCCCAGCATATCGAGTGCACGCCGATACGTTCGAGCTGCCAGCTCGCGGTTCTCGTAGTAGGCATACGTATTCGCCGTCAGGTATAACGCGTCCGCCGCATCCATCCGTGAACCTTTGCCGCTCTGGTGCGCGACCTCAAAGTGCCTGACCGCCGCCTCCAGATCACCGACGAGAAGTGCCGTGATGCCCAGCTCACGCGAGATCTCGGCAATGCGCGTCCGGCTGCCGGTCTTCTCTGCAGTCTGCATTCCGATTCGGAAGTGGCGCTCGGCGGACGGATATCTGCCTCGGAGCCGTTCGACCTCCCCCAGTATGGACTGCGCCGAGATCACGTAGTCGGTGGCCCCATGTCCATCGACAATGACCCTCGCCGAATCGGCGGCCGCGTATGCCTGATTGTACCGGCCCATCTTTGTGCTGAGCTGAGCCAGCGCGAGCAATGTCTGCGCTTCGCGGATGTCATCACCATGCCTCTTCGCGTTGTGGAGACTCGCGCGAATGGTTTCCTCTGCGTCCGAAAAGCGGTACATCTTCGACAGAACCTGGCCGCGCAATGACAACAGCTCCGAGGTTCGCTCCGGAACCGCTCGTTCATACCACACTTCTGCGGAGTCGAGAAGTGCGAGGGCTTCTTCGTAGCGGTGCTGGCGGGCGCGCACGTTCGCCAGCCGATAACCGCCGACCGCAATGCTGCGGCCCATATTCAATGTGACGGCCTGCTCAAGCGAGGACTCGAACATCCCTGCCGCTCGCTCGAGGTCGCCGTGCCACTGCAGATAGCCAAGCCCGAGGTTACCCCGAAGGACGATTTCGTGCTCGAAGTCATTTGCACGACGGGCACTTTCAATACCGGTCTCCAGGGCCGCCGTGAATCCTTCGTGATCACCCGTAAAGAAGGCGATCCGGGCTAGTTCGCGGTATGGATGGGCGTCGTCGGGTGCGAGGCGCGCCGCCCGATGGAGATGGACGCTCGCCCTCTGCCAGTCGTTGCGAAGCACGGCCGCGTATCCGAGTCCGAACGCCGGGCCAGCCTGCAAAGAGTCGGAGGCGAGCATTCGCTGCCACTCGGTTTCGAATGCAGCGATCCGCTCAACCCGGCCCTCTCGCCGCAACGCATCCATAATCCACCGCACCAGCGCTGGATCGAGATGGCGGGATTGAGCGATCGGCGTCCAGCGCGCTCGGTCCTGCGATAGATACGCGAGCGCGGTATCCCGATAAAGACTCGCGCGAGGCGACGCCGGTTCGGCCGCTGCGATGGCAGCTTCACACGCTGCGTGCCGGGCACGGCAGAGCTCAGATAGGCGTAAGTAGATGCGGCTCAGATCCGGGTAGTCCGCGAGGACGCGAAGTCCGGCCTCAAGTGCGCCGTCGTCATTCGACCCGAGTCTTCGAGCCCATTCCCAGTAGGCGTGCTCATGCGGGGGTAGATTTCGGAATAGATCGGTTGGTTGGCGCTCAGCAGTCCATCGGGAGCCGTCGCCATCGGATCGTACCGCATGTGCTGCCAACCAGGTCGCAGCCACGAGAAGGACTGCGCCCACAAACCACGCGATCTGGCGCGGACGAGACGACATGCCGAATTGGGCGGGTGACGTTAGTCGCGACTTCCGAAGTGCCTGGTCGCGAGAGGCAGGAGGGCTGGGTGCCTAATATCTATAAGAAACCGGCCCTTAGCAAATCCTGCCGGCCCTACACCGTTTCCATCTCCCGAAGCCGCCGAATCCGCTCCTCCGTCGGCGGGTGCGTCGAGAAGAGGCTACGGATGCCGCCCAGCGCGCCGGCGAAGGGGTTGACGATGAACATGTGGGCCGTGCTCGGATTCGCCTCCATCGGCACGCGCTCGGCGCC
>CAZQAS010000334.1:0-2195 GCA_964591285.1 uncultured Rhodothermales bacterium | reverse complement strand
CACGCTGCCGCGTGTTCTGGATTGAGGAAATGCTTCACGACGTCACGACGGAAACGCCGGCTATCCCGCGTGGCCGGGACGAGCCGCTCTATCTCGTACACTCGTCGGGGACGACAGGATTTCCAAAGGCGGTCATTCTAAAGAACGGTTCTCAGGCTCACGCGGTACGCGGCTGGCTCTGCTATGTCCACGCCTCACGTCGGCTCGACAAGGCGCTTCTCGCCGTACCGAACAATCATCAGGCCGTGATCCTGACCTTCAACTGTTTGCTGCTGCTGGGATTGAGGGGCCGGTGGATGACCGGATGTCATAGAGGCGACTTCGATCCCGAATCGGCTGTCCGGGAGCTCGAAAACGGTGCGTTCACCGGATTTTTCGGCTTTCCGGTGACCTATACGCTTCTGAAAGAAGTGGATTTCAGCGCTTTCGATCTGCGCCGCATGCATTTCTGGGCGGCGACTGCTGACGCCTCGCACGAGATCGTAGAGCGAAAATGCGTCGCCGTCGGCTCGACATTTCGCCGCCTGGGAATTCCCATCCCCGGTTCGGTCTTCCTGGATGCGCAGGGCTCGAGCGAGGTCGGAACGCCGTCCGTTATTCGTTACTACACTCGCTTCACTCGAAAGTACGGCCGGCGCATCGGGCGCCCGGGATCCACACCCTTCGGTCCGAAAATTCGCGTAGCATCACCCGAAGGAGACCTCGTCGGACGACGCGAAGCCGGTCGTCTTCTGGTAAAAGGCAGAACCGTATTTGCCGGCTACTGGAACGATCACGCAATGACCGATTCAGCCGTTCGTAGTGGATGGTTTTTCACGGGAGACATCGTGCGCCGTGGAGGAGACGGACATCTCATCCAGTTAGATAGGGAGGTGGACGTCATTCGCACCAAAAGCGGCGATGTGTACAGTCTTCCGATGGAGGAGGTGATCCACAAACATCCCGCCGTTTTTGACGTCTGCGTCTATGGCGCACGCCAGGCGGATGGCTGGCAGCGACCCGCCGGGGCCGTGTCGCTCCGGGATGGCTGGACCATTTCACAGGACGAACTCATGATGGAGCTCAATGCGTCTCTCCCGGAGGAGGGCCAGCTTTGCGTGCTGGACGTGATCTCCTGGGAGGATTTTCCGATGGGATGTACCGGGAAAACGCTGAAGCGTGCGTTCCGAGAAAAGACCGAACCGGATGACGTCATCGAAATGAACTGGCCAGCCATTGCCGCCACCTATTAAAATGACGCGGAACAGCAACTGGAAGTGGACAGAAGCACCGAAGTGGCTCGCGCTCGCGGCGACACTCTTTCTGTTGAGCGCCTGTGTATCGCTTTCGCAGGAACAGAGGTCCGCCACGCAGATCGAATCCGCGGCTGCCGTTGAGCCCCCTCCGATCGAGGCCGGGCTCGCCCCGCCACCCGGGCCGTACGCGCCGGGTTTCGACGCGATCCACTATGACGTGTCGATATCCCTTCCCGATACAGGCTCGTTCATTCGCGGCCGAACGGTCGCTACGCTGCAGCGAACGGGGGCCGGGACGGACACGCTTGCGCTCGATTTGAGCGGCCTGGCCGTCGAAGAGGTCACCGCAAGCGGGACCGTGACGGCCTTTCGCCACGATGACGGTAAGCTCTTCGTACCGATGCCGGCATCGAACGATGCCGACGATCAATTGGAGGTTGCCGTCACCTACAGCGGCCATCCGGACGACGGTCTGATCATCGGTCGAAACGTCCACGGCCGGCCGACGGCATTTGCCGACAATTGGCCCAACCGCGCACGATTCTGGTTTCCATCGATCGATCACCCAAGCGACAAGGCAGGTGTCACATTCAGCGTCCAGCTAGAGGAAGGGGACGACCGCCAGGTAATCGCCAACGGAATGCGCGTGACGTCGGGTGCTGGCGGGACGTGGACGTGGTCGACGGACACGTCGATTCCCACGTATACGATGGTGATCGGCGTTGCAGAATTTGCCATCGATACGGTCGGAGAGGCGTGCACGCAGGAGGGATGCATTGAGGTATCGACGTGGCTCTTCCCGCCCGACCGAGAACGAGGCGCCGCGTCCTTCGCGCGCGCTGCCGACATGGTGAGCTTCTATAACGACCTCATCGCGCCGTTTCCCTACGAGAAACTGGCCCACGTGCAGTCGGCGACTCGTTTCGGAGGAATGGAGAACGTCACCGCCATTTTTTACTC
>CAZQAS010000333.1:0-2232 GCA_964591285.1 uncultured Rhodothermales bacterium | reverse complement strand
GAGGTCTTCGTCGAGGGGAGCAGCGAGCCGATCGTTACGCAGCACGCGCGGGCGGGCGATCGCCCCTACATCCACCCGATCGTTGCGCCGGACGGAAACGGCGTCCTCACGCAGTACCGCCCCGAGCATCATCCGCACCAGACCGGACTCTACTGGGGCCTCAAGGAGCTGAACGGTCGTGATTATTTCATGCAGTGGCGTGACGAATATTACCGGCGCGTGTCGGCGCGCGTCGTGCGAGACCGCGATCCGCACGCTCGCTGGCAGACTGTCTACGATTTGCTGGGCGCGGACGGGCGTCCGATCCTCACCGAGACGCAGAACTGGACGATGCAGCACCACGATGATCTGACCGTGCTGGATCTCGAATGGACGGGTGAGGCGCTGGCGGATGTCACACTCGAACAGTTCTACGTCGGCGGGCTTTTTCTGCGGATGCCGTGGCATCCGGGGACCGATGGCGACGTCGTCAATGCGTCGGGCCTGCGCAACGAGGATGCCGAGGGGCAGCGCGCCATCTGGACCGATGTCGGCGTGGAGATCGAAGGCCGCGGCGATCATGGCCACATCGCGATATTCGATCACCCGGACAACGACGCCTTTCCGGTGCCGTGGCGGGTCGACAACGAGCTGGGTGTCGGGCCGTCACGACAGATCCTGGGAGACTGGGGGCTGGAGGAAGGCGAGCGAACGACGATCCGCTATCGGCTCCTCGTCTATACCGGCACCAGGGATCCGGCGGAGCTTACCCGAAGATGGACGCAGTACGCAGCAGGTGAATAACCCCGGCTCTGCCCGCGAGTTTTCCGCGTGCGACACATTGCCGGACGAAAAGATCGACCCCGAAAGATGATGCATACACTTCCGAAACCCGAGCGCGGATCGCGCGGCCTCATTCCTGTCGTTTTCAACCTGGCTTTCTGCCTCGTTCTGGGCATCGTCCTGGGCTTGACGACCGCCGGATGCGACACCGAAGGAGCGCCGCGCGCGGATGCGCTGAACGTGCTGAACGCGCAGAACGGCGACCAGCTTGCCCGAAACGCGGCGCCGGACGACCGGCTCAACAACTACACGGACTGGGGGATCTACCGGGGCGACATGACCGGCATTCAGTATTCCGAGTTGTCGCAGATCACGACCGAAAACGTTCACCTGCTCGAGCCCGCGTGGGAGTATCGTCACGGCGACCCGAACGGACCGTCCATGTACAGCAATCCGATCATCATCGACGGCGTGATGTACTTCACCACGCCGAAAGTGAACGCCGTCGCGCTCGACGCCGCCACCGGAGAGGAAATCTGGGTCTTCGAGCATGCCGACTACAACGAACAGGAGCGGGATTTCCGAGGCCGCAACCGCGGCGTGACCTACTGGGAGGATCCGGAGGGCGACAGCCGGCGCATCTTCAACTTCGTGAAGGACCGCGTCTACGCCATCGACGCGGAGACGGGCGCGCTCATCGAATCCTTCGGTGAAGGCGGATTCATCGATCTGCGCGAGAATCTTCCGGTGGATCCCGAGACCGCTGCGATCGAGGTCACGACGCCCGGCATCGTCTACGACGATTTCCTGATCGTAGGCTCTCGCGTGCCGGAGGGGAATGAATCGACGCCCGGCGACATCAGGGCGTACGACGCGCAGACCGGCGAATTCCGGTGGATCTTCCATACCGTGCCGGTGGAAGGCGAGTTCGGATACGACACGTGGGAATGGCAGCCGGGAATCACCTACGGCGGGGCCAATCCGTGGGGCGGATTCACGCTGGACGAGGAGCGCGGATGGGTGTTCTTCGCGACCGGATCGGCGGCCGGCGACTTCATCTACGGCGGGACGCGGAAGGGTAAGAATCTGTTTTCGAGCACGGTGCTGGCGGTCGATGCCGCGACCGGCGAGCGCATCTGGCATTATCAGACCATCCACCACGACATCTTCGACTACGACAATCCGCCCGCCCCGGTGCTGGCGACGATCACCGCCGACGACGGGAGCGAGCGCGACGTGGCCGTGCAGCTCACGAAGATGGGCTTCACCTTCGTGCTGGATCGCGAGACGGGCGAGCCGGTCTTCCCGGTGGTCGAGCTCCCCGTGCCGGCGTCGAAGGTGCCGGGTGAGGAGGCCTGGCCCACGCAGCCCTTCCCGCTGCTGCCGCCGCCGCTCGTGCGCCAGTCGATGCACGAATCCGACGTTACCAACATTACGCCGGAAGCCCATGCGGCCGTGCTCGAGGAGTTC
>CAZQAS010000332.1:0-2247 GCA_964591285.1 uncultured Rhodothermales bacterium | reverse complement strand
ACGGGCTCACGCAATTCAATCCGAACGCGATCAGCTTCGCCAGCGTGAAGGCGCCGAATGTCGAAGGCTTTGAGGCTCAGTCGTTCTGGGGCTTGTACGCCGACTCGAAGGGTAACCTCTGGGCAGCCGGCGTCGATGGTGCACTGTACCAGGTCGAGCGTGAAACCGGAATGGTGAGGACGTGGTCTGCCGATCCAGCAAATCCGGAGGATCCCGCAAGACCGGCCGGTGAACCTGGCATGTTCGTAGAGCATCCGGATGGTGACATATGGGTCAGCACTAGACGCGGCCTGGATCGGTTTGACGTTGCGACCGAACGCTTTACGCATTTCCGCCATGATCCAGAGGATTCGACGAGTTTGCCGCGAAATTTCGTCCGAGCTGTGTTCGTGGACTCGAGGGGGGATATCTGGGTCGGTGCCTCGAGAGGACAGGAGGATCCCAGGCTCGCTCGTCTCGACCTGGATACGGGCGTTTTTACGGTCTACGCCCTCAATCCCGACGACGAGGCATTCGTCCTCTCCATCGCCGAGGACCACCGGGGAACGCTTTGGTTTGGGACCACCCGAGGAGTGAGTGCGATGGATCCGACCGAACCTGGTCGATTCCGCCACATGGACCACGATCCCCGCGATCCGAGCACCATCACAAACGGGATGGTCGTAGACGTAGTCGAACGGAAACGGGAACCTGGAATCTTGTGGATCGGAACCATAGGCGGCGGTCTGGATCGCCTCGACACCTCGACGGGCGAGTTCAAGCATTTCACCGAGACCACGAGCGGTCTTCCGAACAACATCGTTTACCGAATCTTAGAGGATGACGACGGGCAGCTCTGGTTAAGCACGAACCGCGGCCTTAGTCGCTTCAATCCCGAGGAGGAGAGCTTCACGAATTACGGCATCGAGCACGGCCTACGTAGTCTCGAGTTCAACCAGTGGTCGGGCACGCGTGCACCGGACGGCAGGATCTTTTTTGGAAGCGTTAACGGCATCAATTCCTTCTATCCCGACGAGGTTACGATCAACTCGCTCCCGCCGCCCGTGGCGCTTACGGACTTGCGACTCTTTAACGAGCGCGTCGTCGTAGGTCCGGACTCGCCGCTGAAGGCCACTCTCGATCGAATCGAGCGTATCGAGCTGTCGCACGACCAGGCCCAGAACGTGGGGTTCGACTTTGTCGCGTTGCACTACAAGAATCCAGATCTGAATCGGTATTCGTATCAACTCGAGGGATTTGATCCGGACTGGATCGACGGGGGGCGCAGCGCTCGGCCACCTACACCAACCTGCCGCCCGGCGAGTATACTTTTCGGGTGCGGGCAGCTAACAGCGACGGCGTCTGGACCGAGGCGGGCGCCGCCGTCCTGATGAGCGTGCTTCCTCCGTGGTGGCGGACAACGTGGGCATACGTGCTCTACGGGCTCCTGATTGCCGGTGTGCTCACCGGGGTGGGCGGTGTGCAGCGGAGACGGCTGCGGAGGAAGGCGGAATTCGAACAGGCTGAGCTGCGCGCGCGTGCGGCCGAATCGGAGAAGGAGACGGCGGAGGCAGAGACCAAGGCCCTGCAGGCCGAAAACGAGAAGAAGAAGAACGCCGAGCTGCTTAGTGAGATCGGCAAAGAGCTTACTTCGACACTCGATCTGGATACGATATTCGACCGCGTCTACGAGCACGTAAACGACCTCGTCCCGGCGCCGGTCTTCGGAATCGGCCTCTACAATGAGAACGAACAGCAGCTCGAATACCGGCTTGCGATCGAGAACGGAAAGCGATACGCGCCCTACACTCGGAAAACGAACGACAAAAATCAATTTCCGGTGTGGTGTATCGAGCACCGGAAGCCGGTCTTCGTAAACGATGTGGAAGCGGAGTACAAGAACTACATCGAGTCGTACCGGCATCTTGGTGGTCGCCTGGAGGACGGTGAAATTTCAACTGATCCCCAGTCTCTGATCTATCTGCCGCTCATCACGAAAGACCGGGTGCTGGGTGTGATCAGCATTCAGAGTTTCGAAAAGAACGCCTACAGCGAGCACGACCTGAACATTCTCAGCGCCCTTGCAACGTACACCGCGATCGCGGTCGACAACGCCGACGCGTATCGCCGTCTCAACGACACGCTTGACCACCTAAAGAGCGCGCAGGAGCAGCTCGTGCAACAGGAGAAGCTGGCCAGCCTCGGACAACTCACCGCAGGCATCGCACACGAAATCAAGAATCCGCTCAACTTCGTGACGAACTTCTC
>CAZQAS010000331.1:0-2339 GCA_964591285.1 uncultured Rhodothermales bacterium | reverse complement strand
TCGACGGCTGGTGGGGCGATGCAGGCACCCTTGAGGGCTGGTATGAAGCAAACGAACTCGCCCGCGACGTCATATACGACGAACTCGACGACCAGGCGGCCTGATGAGTCCGAAAAATACCTGGAAGAGTGGAGAGATCGAAGGATGTCGGATCCAGCCGCTTCGGCAGTTCAGCGACGAACGCGGCTGGCTTGCCGAGTTCTTTCGGGAGGATGAACTTCCCGAAGAGCTTCATCCGGTGATGGGTTATCTCTCGTTGACGCATCCCGGCGTCGCGCGCGGACCTCATGAACACGAAGCCCAAACCGACCTGTTTCTATTCTTCGACGGTCAATTCAGCGTCTATTTGTGGGATGCTCGCCGGAATTCTCCAACGTTCGGACACCGGCGCCGCCTGGAGCTCGGCGCAGCAGAGAAGGCGGTCGTTATCGTGCCGCCCGGCGTCGTTCATGCCTACAGAAATGTCGGAGAAACCGATGCCTTCATCGTGAATTGTCCCAACGCCCTCTATGCCGGTGAGGGCAAGGTTGAGCCTGTCGACGAAATTCGGCACGAGGACCTCGAAGACTCTCCTTACGTGATGGATTGAGCGGCGCGCAGCCGCCTCACGAGATGAAGTAGTCAGTAGCGGGTGAGAATTCGCTCGACGGAAGCGGCGTAGCCGCTGCCGAAATGGTTCAGATGATTGATGAGGTGGTAGAGATTGTAGATCTCGCAGCGCTCCTCATACCCTGCTTCAAACGGCCACGCCTCTTCATAGGCCGCGTAAAACTCGGCTTCGAAGCCTCCGAAGAGACGCGTCATCGCCAGATCGGCTTCGCGGTGCCCGAAGTAGGCAGCCGGGTCGATGAGCGCCGCGCGACCTGATTGAGCAACCAGGAAGTTACCGCCCCACAGATCGCCGTGCAGAATGGATGCCTCGGGATGACGCGGGAGGATTTCAGTTAATCGATGCGCCAGCCGGTCCAGATGGCCGTCCCACGAGGAGCGCCATCGCTTCCGCTCTCGCGCCATCTCGACCTGGCGCGCTAACCGGTTCGTCCGGAAGAAGTGAACCCAGTCATCGGACCAATCATTTGTTTGCGGAAGCCTGCCGATGAAGTTGTCGCTACTGAAGCCGTACCGATCGGACGTGTGTCGATGAAGTTCGGCTAGCCCGCGCCCGAAATCTGACCAGAATGCCGGGGATTTCTGGCCGCTTTCGATCCACTCCATGAGAAGAAAGCCCGGCGCGCGCTCCTCCCGCTCCTTGACCGCCGTCGGCTCGGGTATCCGAAGAGGTGGATCGGCGTCACGAAGGGCGCGCAGCCCCGCTGCCTCCGGAGGAAACGTGCGGGCGACCTCGTCGCGACTCCACTTGAGAAAGTAGTCGTCCGTTTCCGTCTGGATCCGTGAGGCGTTCGCGATGCATCCGCCGCCGACGTTCGTATCAGCGATGATGGCGGTCCCGAGCTGCGTTTCCACAGCCCGGATGACGTCATTTGGAAGCATCTGCCGTTTCGCTCAATCCGTGCTCCTCAATGAGGCGTTCAAGCAGCCGTTCCACCGTGCGGTCCACGATCGAGTAAACGTCCTGGAAGCCGCGCTCTCCGCCGTAGTATGGATCAGGGACCTGGTAGTCGTCTGGGTCGGGGTCGAATTCCCGGAAGAGCCGCACCTTATTGGCATAACTTTCGTTTCGGTCTAGATAGAGCACATCGTGCAGGTTACTCTTGTCCATCACGAAGATGTGATCGAACTCATCCAGATGATTCTTGATGAACTGTTGACCACGATGCGTTTCCAGGTCGACTCCGTTTTCTGCGGCTGTCTGCCTCATGCGGGCATCCGCCTGTTGGCCGACGTGCCAATCACCCGTACCGGAGGACTGGATGTCAAAGGCTTCTTGGAGGCCCGCCTGCCGAACCTTGGCACGGAACACGGCTTCCGCCAGAGGACTCCGGCATATGTTGCCGAGGCAAACGAACATTATTCTTATTTTTGACATATTCGCCTTTCGTTGAATTCCGGGTCGTTCAGCGCAGATTAAATCGTCATCCTTCGTCGATATTCCTCATCCATCTAAAATTCAATGCCGGAGCCGCTCCCGCTATTCAATCAACAGGATCGCCGCGTATTCAGTGTCCGGGGTCTGACCCAAAGCCTTCGTGAGATCATCGAGTCCGGCTTCAGCGGAATCTGGGTAGAGGGTGAGCTCTCGAATTTCAAGCGCCATTCCTCCGGCCATTGCTATTTCACTTTGAAGGACGAGGACGCGCAGATCCGCGTCGTCCTGTTTCGGGGTAACGCTCGGCACGTGAACTTTCGTCCGCAGGACGGGATGCTCGTCCAGATCTACG
>CAZQAS010000330.1:0-2346 GCA_964591285.1 uncultured Rhodothermales bacterium | reverse complement strand
GAGCGCTTCCGCATCGCAATCCCCCTGTTCCACCTTCGCGCGGCCGCAAACTATGCCGCGAACTACCTCGTGCTCTGGTTCGTGCGTGTAATTCTAGCGCGCGGCAACGTTCCTACCACGTTCGTGCGCCCGCCCCTCTGCTGATCGGAGTCAGCCGATCATCTCGACCTCGATCTGATAGTCGTCCGTATCGAGCTCTATCGTGCGGTTGCCGTTCGCCAGGCGATATCCCTTGATGGCCTCCGGCAGCATCTCCTCGGGCGTGTTCATCTTGAAGAGGGCATCGGCGACGACGTGCCAGTCCTCCGGCGTCAGATGTACGGTCGCGCGCTCGTCCTCCGCGACCATCGGCGCGTAGTTCAGCACCTTGTTGAGATGGTTGACTGCTTGCTTCTGGTGCAGCGTGGGATCCATTTTCTACGGCGTTTATGAGACGATTGTGATGCGCGCTTCGTAGGTTATCGATGACGGAAGTTCAACGCCCTCGCGCCCGCGCCGTTCTCAGATGTTGACGCCTCGCGATCGACAGGTCTCTGAGGGACGCTATCTCGGCACACTTTCTCGAAATTTATGATAGATGAACTTTACGTCTATCTATCATAGACAAACGATTATGGCGGCGTAGAGAAGGGCCGCACCTGACACCGCGGCCGTCGCGCCGCCGACCAGACATTGTCACGATGAAGCCGTACCTCGACTATCTCCAGCATATCCTCGACAACGGCGTCCGGAAAGACGATCGGACCGGCACCGGGACGATCAGCACGTTCGGCCACCAGATGCGCTTCGATCTCAGCGAAGGTTTTCCACTGGTGACGACGAAGAAGCTCCACGTCCGCAGCATCATCTACGAACTCCTCTGGTTCCTAAACGGCGACACGAACGTCCGCTACCTCAACGAGAACGGGGTGTCGATCTGGGATGAATGGGCCGACGACGACGGCGAGCTGGGTCCTGTTTACGGTAAACAGTGGCGCCGGTGGGAGGGGGCCGACGGCCGGATTTACGATCAGATCAGCACCGCGCTCGAAAACATCCGCACAAATCCCGACTCCCGCAGGCACATCGTCAGCGCGTGGAAGGTCGATGAGATTGGCGCCATGGCCCTCCCGCCGTGCCACGTGATGTTCCAGTTCTACGTGGCCGACGGCCGGCTATCCTGCCAGCTCTACCAGCGCAGCGTCGACAGCTTCCTCGGCCTGCCGTTCAACATCGCCTCCTATTCGATCCTTACCCATATGGTCGCGCAGCAGTGCGATCTCGACGTCGGCGACTTCGTCTGGACCGGCGGCGACTGCCACATCTATTCGAATCACGTCGAGCAAGTTGAAGAGCAGCTCCAGCGCGAGCCGCGCGAGCTCCCGCGCCTCCTCATCCACCGGAAACCGGATTCCATCTTCGAGTACCGCTACGAGGACTTCGAGATCGCCGATTACGATCCACATCCGCACATCCGCGCGCCTATCGCGGTTTGAACGGCATCATGAACGTCCATCCAGCATGCGTCATGACGCCGACAAGATCGATCATTCTGATAAGTGCCATGCTGCTGGCCGGCTGCGACCTGCTCGGCAAGAGGGGAGACGATCCGCAGGCGGACACCTATGACGTGCGCGTTCTGACGTCTGAGGTACGATTATCCATTCAGAGACGCTCGTGGATCCGCCGCTCGTCGATCTCCCGGAGGTATCGTCAAGCATGGAAGCAGCCTTCGAGGCGAACAGGCTGACCTACGAAGGGCGCGACCAGGCACCATACGACCCGAGCGATCTACTGCTGACCTTCTACCTTGACGAGGACGGCGGACTTGCGCTGCTTCCCAGCGTGTCGGGTGGCGGCGGATTCGGGTGCGGCTTCGCGGGCGCCGATGTAGTGGAGGACTTCGACGGCGTCATCTACGCGACGAGCCTAGAGAGCATCCATCCGAGCACGTTCACAGAGCTTCCCTTCCGGGCGGAATGGGTCGATTGCGAGAACGACTACGAAGATGTGTCGAGCGAGTTTGCGGATACGGTCGCCATCGACCCGGCCACGAGCATCATTCCGGATGAGCGGACGCATACCATATCCGACCTTGCCGCGACGGGCTTCCACAGCGTGGAGGTGGAGTGGGACTCCGCGAATAATCCCGCTCGACCGGTCGTCGTCTACTATGACGGTAACCACTGGTACGCCACGATGCTCGAGCGCGAGGACGACGCCATGTTCAGCGGCGTCGTCCTCAGTGAACGAAATACCCTCCACCTCGTGCTTATTGGCGATCCCGCCGAGTAGCATTTACCTCGGCTCCCTCGGAACGACGCGGTGCGTGCCGAGAAGGCGGCTGACGGCATCGGCCGCACGCGA
>CAZQAS010000329.1:0-2360 GCA_964591285.1 uncultured Rhodothermales bacterium | reverse complement strand
CGACGCGCCAGTGGCCGTTGTCGCCCTCCGGCACGCGCCAGCCCGTGAGGTCCTCACCGTTAAAGAGCGGCTCGAATTCGTCGAGAGAAGCGTCTCGGTCCTGCGCATGCGACTGCTGGAAATACGAGACCCCGGCGATCAGACCGGTTAGCAGAAGGACGTTGACGAGGAATTTCATCGGTCGGAACCTCTGTTGGATGATCAATCGGCGTACAATGTACGGCATCGGTACGATGGATATCGGCATGCGGCATGCCCCACATTCGGACGCTGCCGATCGCGCTCGGGCGATGTCCGCGCCAATGACGTACATTCCAGATCGTAACGTGTCCCGACACGCTCGACTTGACTCGGCGTATTTTTCTGATAAATATGCACTTGGATGGGTCGATTAGGACGGATCGGGGACCCATCCGGACTCCAGAGCACCAGCCTTCACCACATCCAGTGCAGGACCATGGGGACCCCTATTCAGAAAGGATATCTGGTTCTCGCCGACATCTCCGGATTCACAGAGTTCCTCGTCGACAGCGAGCTGGATCATGCACCGCACATCCTGAAGAACCTCATCAATTTTCTACTGGAGCGGCTCACCTCGGCGCTCACGCTCGCGGAGGTCGAAGGAGACGCCGTCTTTGCTTATGCGTCGGCCGACGAGCTGTCGCGCGGCGAGCTGCTCCTCGAACTCGTCGAGCGCACCTACGTCGACTTTCGCGACACGCAGCGTTCCCTCGTGCACAACCTCGCATGTCCCTGCTTCGCCTGTCAGCTCGTTCCGACGCTGAACCTGAAATTCGTCGTGCATGTCGGCGAGTACGTGCTGCAGCACGTCGCCGGCCGCACGAAGCCGGTCGGCACGGCCGTCAACGTGGCGCATCGGCTACTGAAAAACGGCATCGAGACGGAGACGGGCTGGCGCGGATACGCCCTCTTCACGCAGGATGCCCTTCGGGAGATGCGCGTGCGGCCAGACGGATTGCACGTATCGGCCGAGACCTATGAACACCTCGGGACGATCGAGACCGGCACCGTCGACCTTCAGGCACGGTACGAGGCATTCGATAGCCTGCGAACGGTGAGGCTGGCCGCCGACGAGGCGCACGTCGTGGAAGAGTTCCGATTCTCCGAGCCCCCTCCGATCATCTGGGACTGGCTGAACGACCCCGTCAAGCGAAATCTCTGCACGGGCGTGTCAGACTGGGTGGAAGAAGATCGTCCGACCGGCCGAACCGGTCCGTCTTCCAAGAATCACTGCCTCCGATCCGGCACGATCGAGGTCGTCCTCGACTGGCATCCATTCGAGTACTACACCGTGCGGCAGGAACTCGGACCACTGAAGTGCACCTCTACGAGCGAGCTCGTTTCGGAGGACGGCGGAACGCGCCTCGTATGGAAAATGCGCATGGAAGGTCGCCTACCGCAGTCACTGCTTCGAGCAATAGCTCGCCAGGTCTCGTATCGGTTCATGAAAATGCCCGAGTATTTCGAATCTGTCGAGCGGCATTCGCTCGACGCGCGGCGCCGAGAGCGCAGCTATGCTGCCGCATCGTGAAGGCAGGGGAAGCGGTGAACGAGTTGACGCAGCCGCCGAAGCGCGCAGCGGCCGGCCTTCCGCCCAGCATTCATTTTACAATCAGCAAGGTGCGCGACGTTTGTACGTGCTCGCTGCTCAGCCGATAAACGTACAGACCGCCGGCCAATCCGTCACCGTTTAGGGTGACCTCGTGCGATCCTTTCGCCCGCACGTCATCGACGAGCGTGCTTACGCGTCGGCCGAGCACGTCGAAGATTTCGAGCGTTACGTGCTCGGGCCTCTCGAGTGCGAAGCGTATGGTCGTCGTCCTGCTGAACGGGTTCGGATAATTATCATCGAGCCGGAAGCGCTGGCCGGGACGCTCGTCTTCGGCGGCGGTCGACGCAAACTCCTCATAGCTCAGCAGCGAGCGGTAGACGTTCATCCAGTCCGTACCGTCCCACTCCTCCGTCAACTGTACGATCCGAAGACCATTCTCGTTCAGCTCGGCGGTGCCCCGCTCGAGGTTCACCCAGGCGCTCGCCACAGCGTCCCACTCCTCGTAGAGAAAACTCAAAAGGTTACCCGCCGTGGTGAATTCATAGCTTTCGCGCTCCACATTCAGCCAATCGCCCTGACCATCGTTTGCCGCAGCGTCCCACTCCTGCACGAGGTCGACGATTTCCGTTGGTGCCGTCGCGTCAGGCGAGAAGGTGGTGGTGATGCGCTCCTCATTCAGCCAGTCGCCTGTCTCAGGATTCCAGACCTGTTCCGTCTCGACGACCTCAACGGGAGCGTTGGAGTTCGGCGAAAACGTGGTCGTCTCCCGGTCCACGTTTACCCAGTC
>CAZQAS010000328.1:0-2376 GCA_964591285.1 uncultured Rhodothermales bacterium | reverse complement strand
ACGCCGCGTCAGCAAGTCGCTCGTGGTGGTGAGGTGACGGGCAGTTTCTTGTCCCGCATCCGGATGTTCATGTATGTGTGTCCCTGTGGCCGCTCTTGCAGATCACCATGGTGAACCGACTATTTTTATGCACATATGACATTAAGATGGCACTACCTGGGCCGATCTTTGTGAGCACGCTGCACCTCCCTGCAGCAAGCATCTGCCTACTCACCCAGCCTGGACCGTGTCATGAAACCTGATCTGCACAACGCACTTGAGGCGATCACCTTCGGGGGAACGCAGCAATTTAGAAACGTTGCGGTGACGCCGCTCTTTAGCGACGAACCGACGAAGCTCACGTACACAACGCTCTCGAAAGCCCTTCAGTCGGGGCGCTTTGCGATCACCGAACTGTCTGAGGGCGGCTCGGTGCCCGAGCTGAAGCTGGTCAGTGAGCTCGACGAAGCGGTGCTCTTGCTCGACGGAGAAGAGCTCACGGGCGCCAAGCAGAACCGCGTCCTAAACGCGACGATTCTCGCGGATGCCTACTCCCGTCTCGTCATTCCGGTAAGCTGTACGGAGCAGGGGCGATGGTCCTATACCTCCAGTCGATTCGACGATTCAAACGTCGTCATGTCGGCCGCCCACCGTGCCGAAAAATCGGTCGACGTACGACGCTCGCTCGAGCAGAATCGGTCCTACCGCTCGGACCAGTCCGCGGTCTGGCAGCGTGTGGGTGAGATGCAATCTCGGCTGGGCAT
Source organism: uncultured Rhodothermales bacterium (assembly GCA_964591285.1). GTDB lineage: Bacteria > Bacteroidota > Rhodothermia > Rhodothermales > VXPQ01 > CAZQAS01. The sequence goes on along the minus strand of CAZQAS010000328.1, from coordinate 1,633 downwards.
TCACTCGGGGACGGGCGCCATGCGCGACGTCTACGAGCAGAGCCGAAATCGACTGGAGGGCTTCGCCGAGGCCTTCCCGTGTCAGTCCGGCCAGAAAGGTCTTGCCGTCGCCGTCGACGGTAGCCTGGTGGGGCTGGAATTCGTCTCTCAGTCTGAGGCCTACAGCCTAGTGCACCCCAAGCTGGTTCAGAGCTATGCGATGGATGCCCTCCTCGGCGCCGCGAACCCTGCGCCGCCCGAGGCGAGCTCCGAAGACGTGGCCGGCTTTATCGAGCAGCTCGTCGAAACGCGGGAGACCAGACATGAGTCCGTGGGCCTCGGCTGGGATTACCGCTACGCCGGGACGGACGGCGAAGGATCGAGACTCGTCGGATCGGCACTCGTGGTAGACGACGAGCCGGTGCACGCCGCGTTCTTCAAATTGAGGTCGGACGGGCACAGGTTGAGCGGCCGTATGGCCGGATACAGCCGGCGTTCCGGTTACCGATCCGGCGACGCATAGTTTAGCACGTCCCGCGGAGTGAAATCGTTACTCCATTCACATAAGATACAGTGGCAATCCGGAACAAGGCATAGTGCTTTTCGATCCGGTTAGCAAGGAGGATCGCCATCGGCTTAATTGTAGTAGGGCCGGTCTTACGCATACTAATCACCCGGAGGAAGAGTCATGACGGAAACACCCGCCAGTGCAACGACGACCCGAACGACGACCACAAGGGACAGCCGCTCGACGCTTGACAAGTTCGCTGCGGCAGCGCATGCCATTCTGCGAATTGGTGCTGGGCTTCTCTTTATGCAGCATGGAGCGCAGAAGCTCTTCGGACTGCTTGGAGGATTCGGAGAAGCCGGAGGCACGGCCGAACTTATCTCGCTGATGGGACTCGCCGGCGTGCTCGAGTTTTTCGGTGGTGCATTGATCGTGCTGGGTCTGCTCACGCGGCCGATAGCAATCATCCTGGTCATCGAGATGATCGCGGCCTACTTCATGGCGCATATGCCGCAGGGAGGCTTTCCGATTCAAAATGGAGGCGAGCTGCCGCTGCTGTTCGCTGTCATCTTCCTGTTTCTCGCCGCCAACGGCAGCGGACCGTTCGCCGTTGACCGGCGCATCGGCACGCGCCGCACCGAAACGTAGAATACAGATACCCCCTTTACATATACGAGGCGCGACCACAGCTTTGAAAGCTCTCAACATCCTCTTGACCGTCGCGAGTGCCGCGACCATCCTTTTCGCGAGTACGGGGTGCGCAGATGGGGCCGGCGACGAAACGGCGGCCCAAGACGAGCCGGTGACGGCGGAATATGATTCGCTCCTGGCCGCCGAACTGGGAGCGGACGCCTACGGCATGCGCACATACGTCTTGGCGCTCCTGAAGGCCGGACCGAACCGGAGCCAGGACTCGACGGAGGCCGCTCGTCTACAGCGCGCGCACATGGATAACATCCAACGAATGGCCGACGAAGGCCAGCTGATCCTCGCCGGCCCGTTTATTGACAGCGGCGAGTTGCGCGGCATCTATGTGTTCGATGCCGAATCCGTCGAGGAAGCCCGCGAAATGACGATGACCGATCCCGCCGTGCAGGCCGGTCGGCTCGAGATGGAGCTCCACCGCTGGTACGGATCGGCGGCACT
>CAZQAS010000327.1:0-2428 GCA_964591285.1 uncultured Rhodothermales bacterium | reverse complement strand
GCAACTGAATAACCATGAATGTTTCCTTTAACTGGCTTCGAGAGTACGCAGCGGTGGACCTCGCGCCCGAGGCGCTTGCCGAACTCCTTACGATGGGTGGGCTGGAGGTGGAGGGCATCGAACAGATCGGCTCCCCCCTCGAGGGCGTCGTCGTTGGGAAAGTGCTCGACGTGCGCGACCATCCGAACGCGGATCGCCTGACGCTTTGCGACGTGGATCTCGGGGACGGCAATCCCGTGCAGATTGCATGTGGTGCTCCGAATGTCGCCGCCGGACAGAAGGTGCCCGTCGCCACGCTCGGGTCGACGCTGATGCTGCCGGATCGCGATGATCCGGACACGCGGCGGCCGGTCGAAATCAAGAAGGCGAAGCTCCGCGGCGAAACCTCGGAGGGCATGATCTGCTCGGAGAACGAGCTCGGGCTGTCGGACGACCACAGCGGCATCATGGTTCTGCGCGACGATGCGGAGCCGGGGTCGTCGTTCGCGTCGTACCTGAAGCAGCAAGGGGTCGAGCCGTCGGACGTCGTGCTGGATGTAAGCATCACGCCGAACCGTCCGGATGCGGCAAGCCACATCGGTGTGGCGCGTGATGCCGCGGCCTTAACGGGCACGCCGCTTTCCATCCCCCAGCTAGATTTGCCGCAGCACGGTGGCGAGGCGGCCGACCAGGTGAGCATCGAGATTCAGTCCCCCGACTCCTGTCCCCGCTATGTCGCCATGCTGATTCGGGGGGTCTCCATTGGCGAATCGCCGGCATGGCTCAAGCAGCGGCTCACCGCCATCGGGCTGCGGCCGAGAAACAACGTCGTTGACGTGACGAATTTCGTGCTGCACGAATGCGGACAGCCGCTGCACGCCTTCGATTTCGATCTGATTGCGGGAGCGACGATCCGCGTGCGCGAGACCGAGGCGGAGTCAACGTTCACAACGCTCGACGGGAAGGATCGGTCGCTTCCGCCCGGCACGCTAATGATCTGCGACGGCGAGAGAGAGGTCGCGGTTGCGGGTGTGATGGGCGGCGAGAACTCCGAAGTGACGGAGTCCACGACGAATGTTTTGATAGAGAGCGCGTATTTCGATCCCTCGTCGATTCGGCGAACCGCCAAGGCGCTCGGGCTGCAGACGGATTCATCCTACCGATTCGAACGCGGTGTCGATCGCGATGGGCAGGTGTGGGCGGCAGCCCGGGCGGCCGCGCTCATCGCTGAGCTTGCCGGCGGTCGCATCGTGCCGGGAATGGTTGATGAGCATCCGGTGCCGGTCGACCCGCGAGAAGTCGAGGTGCGCTCCTCGAGGGTCGACGGATTGCTCGGCGTGCACGTGCCGGTGGATGTGGCGCGTCGCCTGCTTGCATCAATCGGATTCGAGGTCGAGGAGCGCCGCACGGCCGATCAGCCGGTGCTGGCGTGCACGGTGCCGACGTATCGTCCGGACGTTGAGCGGGAGGTCGACGTGATCGAGGAGATTGTCCGCCTGTATGGCTACGACAACATTCCGGAACCGGCGACGTCTACGGCACCATCTGAGACTCCGCGAGAACTGCCGGAGGATCGGATTCGACGCTCTGTGCGGGCGCTCCTGAACAGCAGCGGCTACCGCGAGATCTATACGAATAGCATGCAGCGCACGGAGACCGCTCAGCAGTTCAACTCGAATGTGCTGACCGGTGCGCTCTCCGGCGGTGAGGTCGTCGAGACGCTGAACCCGATCTCGCGCGAGATGGCGGCGCTTCGCACGAGTTTGCTGCCCGGTGCTCTGGAAGTGATCAGCTTCAATCAGAAGCATGGGCAGCGCGTGCTGCGCTTTTTTGAGCTCGGCCACGTATTCCACCAAAGCGAGCGGCAGGATACCGTCGTTGAGGGGTATGCTGAGCATGAGTCGCTGATCGTGGCGACCTCCGGCGTCGCATCGGAGGCTGGATGGGACGTTACGGAACGATCGCTCGACCTGTTTGACGTGAAGGGGATCGTGGAGACCGTGCTAGAATCGCTGCGGCTTCCCGACGTGCGCATGGTCCCCGAATACAGCGCCACGGAGGTGACGAGCCGCCACCTGGAGGTATTTTCGGGCGACGTGTGGATCGGATTGGTAGCGCAGCTTGGCGAGGAGATCGGCGATGCGTTCGACCTGCGGGATCCCGTGTTCTTCGCTGAGCTAGATTTCGCGACCATCGTCGGACTGGCGGCACCGCACCTGAGGCGGGCCTACCGGGCGGTTAGCCGCTATCCGGTCGTCGAGCGTGACATCGCCGTCGTTGTCGATCGATCCGAACCGGCGGGGATGATGATGAGGACCATCCGTGACGCCGGTGGTTCTTTGCTTCGCCACGTCGGCATCTTCGATCTCTACGAGGGCGAGCACGTGGGCGAGGGCAAGAAGAGCGTCGCCTTTTCGCTGCGTTTCGGGGCCGACCGTACGCTCACGGA
>CAZQAS010000326.1:0-2491 GCA_964591285.1 uncultured Rhodothermales bacterium | reverse complement strand
TTCTCGTCCGCTGTCGCCTCGATCCTTGCAAAGCTTGGACCCTGTACGGCCTTGGGTACGGCCTTGGCTTCATCTTCATTTCTGCGACGCAGGCTGACTGAAGCGTTATGAAAAGGGCAGCCATCGTGCTCTGGATTTCCTGCTTTCTAGTGAAATGCACATCCCCGAGCGGCGACAGCTTCGAGGAGCGACTAGAGGCAGGCACCTCATGTGGTGAGTTGTTCGAAATGCGGAATGAACTCGACTCCGACGACCCCAGGATTCCTGAGATGAACGAGGATCTTCAGGAGATTGGATGCTACTCCAGTTCCAGCACCAGGACGGACCAATAATTCACAAAGGGCTCCACCGGCGATTCGGGGAGCCCTTTTTTACTGCTTGGTGTCTTGTACAATCCTTGTCAAGCCTCCTTTTGCTTTCCTCGTACGTCCTTATTTATAAGGAGTTTACGTGTAACATATAGTGGTCAGGGGCGGAATCGAACCGCCGACACACGGATTTTCAGTCCGTTGCTCTACCGACTGAGCTACCTGACCAGATGAATGTCGTCTGGCGACGCGATCCACGCGGAAGTAAACCGGGCGGCAAATATAACCGATCGGCGCCGCCAGTCACAAATCACGGGAAGCAGGTGCGGCGGGTTTCACGCTAGCTTTATTCGCCCGCCATCGGATCCATCTACCCGCTTCGTCCGCCGGTGCTCGCCATGAAGCGCTCGCAGTAGTACCCGGCCTTCCGGATGACGGTTTCGCGAAGATTCGCAGGAAGACGCCCAGGGGAGGTTATATTTTCTACCCTTTCGGTGTCTAATAAAGAGCATCACTGCATGCTGCGACGGCCGGGCTGGGAGCCCGTCCCTTACTGCTCGTTGGCCAACGTGGACGGGCTCCTACCCGGCGTATTGCGCTATTTCATGCTCGACCGCATCTCGTGCTGGATGCAGTCGAAAAGATAATTCGCGGCCTCCACGTAGGTGAGATGCGTTGAGCAGGCCGCGATGTCGATCCGAACCGCTCGCGCTTCATTGTCGGTATGGTAGTCTTCTATGATGCCGGCCTCCTTCGTGAAGGCAAGCAGCGCGCGTAGCGTCACGTCAAGTGGCGGAGCGTCGATGGCTCGCGTCGGCGATCTGGATTCCGCTCGTTCCTTTGGATCGATAGACGTTGCCTTCGCCGGGCCACGAGATGCGGGCGCCGGCTCGGCAAGAGGATCGTCGACGTACCACGAGCGGCCGCGCAGCATTCCGATTAAGAACGTGGTTGCCTGCCGCGGGTGCAGCACGAATCGATGATCGCCCTGCGTTATGACCGTGCGGTCCGTGGATGTCTCGATGGCATCGATCAACTCCTCCTGAAGAGCATACGCTCCCAGTTCGTCGACCGATAGACGGCGAAGCGATCGCGCACGGTCGTGCGTGTCGTTTTGAGGCATTGGTAATGTGAGAGGGAGCCAGGGTAGGTGGGAATCCAAACACCGACAAAAACGCTGCCGTTCTACCGGAGATGTCTGTTTTGTGCGCGGACCGGTCGGATTTGTGTCAGTCGCATGTCATCGCTGGGCCGGGATAGGCAGATCGCACGACACATTGTCTCGGCGTGCGTCTCTCCCTGGGACGGCGGACATCCTTCGGGAGACCGAGGCGACTTCGCCGCGACAGGTGCGCTTCGACGCCAGACGACTCGCCGCGACGAGCTTTTGACTCGGCTCCGGTGAGCAATTGGATCGCGTTGAGCAAAAATGGTGAAGTCGGAACCCGTTCGTCGCACCTAAGTAGAGATCCTCGCGCGCGATGATCGACGCCGTTGTGCGTTGGATGCGGTCAGCGCCAGCTCACCCCTCTGGTCCGGTAGTTCAGCTTGGTTAGAACGCCTGCCTGTCACGCAGGAGGTCGCGGGTTCGAGTCCCGTCCGGACCGCATAATAAAGCCGTAACTCTTTGGTGCCCAAGGGATTACGGCTTTTTTTATTGGACCGAGGTAAAGGCAGCGGTGAAGATTTCGCGGTTAGCGGTCCTGGTCGCTGCCAATTCCACCTTTACTCTCTCCGAACACGGTATCGCGCCTCGCTTCCGAGGTATTCGACAAGATCGGATCGCGTGATCGTCCACTCCCCTCTCAGGTCCGCGCGGCCGTCAGCCGTCCACTTCTGAGGTGCCCGTGAATCGTTCGACGTGACCGGCCGAGCTTCTCTGCCACTTCGTCGGGCGTGTAGGTGCGCTTATCCATCAGTCGTTCGGTCTGGACGATCTACTCATCATCGGAGACCCTCTGACCGAACTTCACCGAGTTGCCTCGTCGCGCATTTGTGCCTGCGGTACTTGAATGGCGCATCTTCGGACTCATACGACTAGACCTTTAGGACGAGCGTCTTTTCAAGAGCGAACGCCCGGCTGAAATCCGACCGAGCCATCAGCTCGTCGACCGCTGCGACCAGTCCTGGAAAATCACCGGTAAAATCATCGAACACGGCGATGGCTCCGGGGACCAGAAGCG
>CAZQAS010000325.1:0-2500 GCA_964591285.1 uncultured Rhodothermales bacterium | reverse complement strand
TCGTGAGCCCCCGCGGCCGCGACTTGCCGGACAGGGTGCAAGGATGTCCACCGATTTGATATATTTACGGACGGCGAACGTCCAAAGCTTGTGTCCACGAAATTGCAGGAGGAATCGGTATGAACGCATCCTATCAAGGACCGGCGCACGAGGGCAATCGCTCTTTGACGCTCGACGTACCGCTCAAGGACATCCAGAAGTCGCTTCCCCTCCGCGTGCTCAGCGAAGAGGATTGGGAGCACTGGCAGACCTGGGGCTACGTCATCGTGCCGAACGCCATTCCCGAGGACCACATCCGCGAGCTCGTCGCCTTCCTCTGGGAATTTCAGGAGATGGATCCGGATGACCCGTCGACCTGGCGGCAGGGCGATCGCCGCCGGCACGAGATGGAGGAGCTCAACAATTCGGGGATGGTGGAGGTCTACAACCACCAGCTCCTGTGGGATACCCGCCAGCAGCGCCGAATCTACGATGCGTTCGTCGACATCTGGGATCGCGAGGACCTCTGGGTCACGATCGACCGGGCGAACCTGAATCCGCCGAATGTGTCCGGCGAGCGGCAGTTCGACGGCTTCATCCACTGGGACGTGGATACTTCCGAGGATCCGCTACCGATCAACGTCCAGGGCGTGCTGTCGCTCGTGGATACCGATCCCGACGTGGGCGGCTTCCAGTGCGTGCCGGAGCTGTTTCGCACGTTCGACGAGTGGCTCGAGCAGCAGCCGGAAGACCGCGATCCGTTCTACCCGGACGTCGGCGACTTCGAAGTCGAATTCATTCCGCTCAAGGCGGGTGACCTGATCGTCTGGAACTCGCTCGTGGCCCACGGCATCAAGCCGAATCGTTCGAAGGATCGTGCGCGCATCGCGCAGTACGTCTCGATGTATCCGGCTGATGAGGGGAATGAAGAGCTTCGCCGGCAGCGCATCCGGTCGTGGCGCGAGCGCAAGCCTCCAGAGGGGATGGCATTTCCGGGGGATCCCCGCAAGTGGGAGGAGACCCGTTACGAAACCGCCGAGCTCACCGACCTCGGCAAGCGGCTGCTCGGCCTCGAGTCATGGGCGACCCGGACGGACCGCGTCGGTTGACTGGTGATGGTGCGCCGCTTCCTGCCCGAGCGCTGCTAAGGACGGCCGGGCGGTTGAGGCCCCTTACGCCGGAAGTGTGATTACGAAGCGAGCGCCGCCGCCGGGCCCGTCTTCGACGTTCAGCGTGCCGCCGTGACCGTGGACGACGATATCATAGCTCATGCTGAGACCGAGGCCGGTTCCGCTGCCGGTCGGCTTCGTCGTATAGAATGGCTCGAAGATCTTTTGAGCGATGTGCGAAGGAATGCCTCCGCCGTTGTCCTCCACCTCGATTCGGACGTGGCCGTCGGTACGTCGCGTACGCACGATCACCCTCGGTTCGTACTGACCGTTGCGCTGCGCGGCGTAGTCTCGGACCGCGTCGAAGGCGTTGTTAAGCAGGTTGATCAGCACCCGACCTATCTCTTGCGGCGCCATCGACACATTGCCGCCGTCCGGCGTGAAATCTTTGACGAGGCTGACCGAGATGGCATCCGGTCTCGCGCGCATTCCGTGATAGGCAAGCTGGACGTACTCCTCCACAAACCCGTTCAGAGCAACCTCATAGCGTTCCCCAGCGCCGCCGGAGGCGTGCTGCATCATGCCGTGGACGATATCGTCGGCCCGCTTACCGTGCTTAGCGATCTGGCGAGCATTGGTCTTAAGGCCAAGCACCATCTCGTGCAGTTCGTCGAGCACGTCTTCGACGTGGTCATGACGGCGGGCTGTGAGTTCGTCGCGCAGCTCATCGCTCAGCTCCAGAATCAACTGTGCAAAATTGTTGACGAAGTTGAGCGGATTCTTGATCTCGTGCGCGATGCCGGCAGTCAGCGCACCGAGTGACGCCATCTTTTCTTGCGTCACGAGCTGTTCCTGCGTCTTCTTGAGATCCTCGAGCGTATCGTTGAGCTCTTGCACGGTGGCATTCAGCCTTCGGTACGCATCCGCATTATCCAGCGCGATGGCCGTGTAGGTCGCCAGGTTTCGGAGGATGTTGAGATGGTTCTCGGTATAGGCGTTGCGCTCGAAGCTCTGTGCGGTGATCACCCCGATCTTCTTGTCATGATGCGCGAGGGGCAGGTAGAGAATGGAGGCTGCGTCATCGCCCGCAATGGCAGGCTCGAAGGTATTGAGATAGTTCTGCCACTCCTTCTCTAGATCCTGGATAACCACTTCTTTTTGATGGGCAAAACACCAAGCCGCGAGACGGTCGTCGTCGAGATTGTTGACGTACGACGGCAGCGTGTTGCCACGTTCTTTGGTCGCCGGAAACTCAAGCCGGTTTTGCTCACCGTTATACAGCCCGATGCCGAACACGGCGGCGTCCATCAGAGCGTTGACGTGTTCGTAGACGGTGTCGATGATGAGTTCGATAGACAGCGTGCCGGTGATGTCGCGTCCGATGCGACTGAGCAGCTCGATGTTCTTCTTCC
>CAZQAS010000324.1:0-2502 GCA_964591285.1 uncultured Rhodothermales bacterium | reverse complement strand
GAGGCCATCGGCCGCCTCCGCCACGATGAATCACACGAGTAGTGTCCCATCTTCATGCCCATAGACCTTTCCTACACCGACGCATTCGTTCGGCGCCATAACGGCCCGACCGAAGAAGAAGTCGATCAGATGCTCGATAGGCTGGGCTGTGGCTCGCTCGGCGAGCTGATCGATCAGACGATCCCGGAGGGCATTCGCCTCGGTCGAACGCTCAATCTTCCGGCAGCGCTCACGGAACGCGACCTGCTCGGACGAGCACGCGCGCTGGCCGACAAAAACGAGGTCTTTCGCTCATTCATCGGGATGGGCTATCACGACACGGTGACGCCGCCGGTGATTCAGCGAAACATCCTCGAGAATCCGAACTGGTACACGCAGTACACGCCGTACCAGGCCGAAATTTCGCAGGGCCGGCTCGAAGCACTCCTGACCTTTCAGACGATGGTCATTGACCTGACGGGGCTCGAGATCGCGAACGCCTCGCTGCTGGACGAGGCCACGGCCGCAGCCGAAGCGATGATGATGTTCGATCGAGTCACACGCCGTGACGACGCGCATGTGTTCTTCGTCTCCGAGGAATGCCATCCGCAAACGGTCGAGGTCGTGCGGGGTCGGGCCGAGCCGATCGGCGTGGAGGTCGTGGTGGGCGACCACCGGACCTTCGAGTTCGGAGACGACGTCTTCGGCGCGCTCGTCCAGTATCCCGCCAGCGACGGCGCCGTTTATGACTACCGCTCCTTTTGCGAGCGGGCGCACGATGCGGACGCGTATGTCGTCGCGGCTGCGGACCTCCTCAGTCTTACACTCCTGGAGCCGCCGGGCGAGTTCGGGGCCGATGCCGCCGTCGGCAATACACAGCGCTTCGGAGTGCCGCTCGGCTACGGCGGACCGCACGCCGCCTACTTCGCCACGCGCGAAGAGTTCAAGCGGCAGGTGCCCGGGCGGATCATCGGCGTCACCATCGATGCGAACGGCGACCGCGCCCTCCGAATGGCACTGCAGACGCGCGAGCAGCACATACGCCGCGCCCGAGCCACATCCAACATCTGCACGGCCCAGGTCCTCCTGGCCATCATGGCCGGGATGTACGCCGTCTACCACGGCCCGGAAGGACTGCGGGAGATCGCCGAGCGCGTACACAACCTCACGAAACTGCTGGCGGCCGGCCTGCAGCGCCTCGGCTGCACCATCCGGCACGACCACTTCTTCGATACGCTTCGCGTCGAGCCCGGAAAGGCGAGCGCCGATGAAGTGCTGGCGGAGGCCCGCCGTCACCGCGTAAATCTGCGCAGGTTCGATGACGGATCGATCGGGATCGCACTCGACGAGACGGTCAGCACTCAGGATATGAACACGCTCTTTCAGCTTTTCTCCGGCGGCACGAACGGAATTTCCGCAGAAACGCTCGCGAGCGACGTGGACGCAGGCTATCAGGGCGCCCTGCGCCGCACATCCTCCTATCTGGAGCATCCGGTGTTCAACAGCTTTCACTCCGAGACGGAGATGATGCGGTACCTCCAGAAGCTGGCATCGAGGGATCTGTCCCTAACCACAAGCATGATCCCGCTGGGATCGTGCACGATGAAGCTCAACGCGGCCGCCGAACTGCTCCCGATCACCTTTCCCGGATTCAACAGCGTGCATCCGTGCGCGCCCGTCGATCAGGCCCAGGGATATCATGAGCTGATCGAGGAGCTCGATCGATGGCTCTGCGAGATCACCGGCTTCGCGAAAACATCCTTCCAGCCGAATTCAGGAGCATCCGGCGAGTACACGGGACTGCTCGTCATACGGGCCTTTCATGCGAGCCGCGGCGAGGAGGAGCGCGACGTCTGCCTCATCCCTGAGTCGGCGCACGGCACGAATCCGGCCAGTGCCAGCATGGTCGGCATGAAGGTGGTCGTCGTGAAGACCGACGAGAACGGCAACATCGACATCGAGGATCTTCGGTCGAAGGCTGAAAAGCACGCCGATCGCCTCGCCGCGCTCATGATTACCTATCCGTCGACGCACGGCGTCTTCGAGAAGGACGTGCGGGAGATCATCCGCGCGGTACACGAACACGGCGGTCAGGTGTACCTCGACGGCGCGAACATGAATGCGCAGGTCGGGCTCTGCCGGCCGGGGGACTACGGTGCGGACGTCTGCCACCTCAATCTGCACAAGACGTTTTGCATTCCTCACGGCGGAGGCGGGCCGGGGATGGGTCCGATCTGCGTGGCCGAGCACCTAGCGCCGTTTCTACCGGAGCATCCGTTTGAGGATCGCGACGGCTCGGACGCTCGGGACGGCAAGCTAGCCATTCGACCGGTGTCCGCCGCGCCGTACGGGAGCGCCAACATTCTCGTGATCTCGTGGGCGTACATCGCACTGATGGGCGCCGCCGGCCTCGAGCGCGCTACGCAATTGGCAATTCTGAATGCGAACTACATGATGGACCGCCTTGAGGAGCACTTCTCTGTCCTCTACAAGGGCGCGCGCGGCCGGTGCGCGCACGAATTC
>CAZQAS010000323.1:0-2529 GCA_964591285.1 uncultured Rhodothermales bacterium | reverse complement strand
GCTCTCCGCTGGCGAGCGGCAGTTCTCGAAGACGATGACGCTGCTCAAATAGTGTAGCGGACCGTGTCGAGAGGTTTGTTCACATAGATCTTTGAATTAGGGTTTGGAGACGGAGCGCGAGTCACTTTCGTTCTGCCCGGGAAAGGGCGATTCCATGGGTTATTCCGAGCGATTCCGAGCGATCCTAAAACCCCGGAAATAGTGCGAAAGGGGGGACTCGAACCCCCACGGGTGTTACCCCACTAGATCCTAAGTCTAGCGCGTCTGCCAATTCCGCCACTTTCGCATGCGATCCGGCCGGAATCGGATCGTTCCGCCGGACAAGTCTATGAGGTCTCTCCCTGCACTGAAGCGCGACAAGATCGCGTAAACCTCCGTCCTTGCACGAAGGCGCGCTCGCCTTCCATCGGCGATCCTTCTCTCGGAAACCGTCGAAGCGCTCGATACGACGCGAAGAGGCGCGGCGTGTTTCAGCGTCTCGACCAGAACATCGGAGTCACCGTCCCCTCGATCGTTGGAAGGACGTCGTCCGTGTAAGATCGACACCGTTCTTAGGAAGGAGACCGGCCCCTTATGGCTCCGAGGCGTCCCCGGCAAGGCGTTCGACCGGCAGTTGCCGGCGACCCCGTCTCCATCGGACATCTCTACCCTCTAAACGCGACAGGTTCGCTTTCAACGCCTGATCGTCGCCTTTCCACGGGATCATCGTGGCGATTCTCTATAGAAGCGATCCGGCGCGTAGGCCCTGCGATAGTGCAGCAAAGCGACCTCGCGCCGATCGATACGATCCCCAAAAAGAATTGCTCTGGAGGGAAGGCCATGCAATCACGGCACGATGATTCATTCTGGGAATCACAAGGCGCCGCCGACCGTCGCCGAAAGGCGCGCGCTGTAGTGGCCGTGTCCGCGCTGCTCGTCGTCGTCGCCGCGCAAGCTGCCTTCGGACAACCGGTCGTCCGACCATTGCCTGATGGCGCTTCGCCGGCGATCACTATGCAGAACGATGCGCGGGCATCGGAAGCCTCTCACACCAGCAGGCTGACCTCTTTTGATCTCGATCCTCAGGCCGATGAAGGCGGCAGCCGGTGCGCTCAGGCGGATCCGGCTCTGGCGGACGTATTCACTTGCTATTCTGTACAGAATCCAGTTACGATGCCAGAGGCTGCCCATCTGTCCGCGCGACACCCGCCGAGTTCGCTGCCGCATTACCATCCCACCCACCTCGAGCGGTGATGGCCGATGAAACGACTTTCTCACCACGTCTGCGGCGCTCTCTTCCAGGCAACCCTCGCTGCAACGGCCCTCGCCCAGACCCCGCAGCTCAACTTCGAGCGCATCGAGGGCATCGACCATGTTGTGGCTATCGCACAAGATGCCGACGGATTCATGTGGTTCGGTGGCCGCCGTGGACTGATGCGCTACGACGGATACCATATCGATCATTACACGCACGACCGGTCCGACTCGACTTCGCTCGGCTTCAACTACGTTGAGCACCTCCATTTTGATCGTGATGGTACGCTGTGGATCGGCACGTTCGGCGGAGGCCTCGACCGATTCGATCGAGCCACCGAAACCTTCACCCACTTCCGACACGATCCGGCCGATCCGACGAGCCTCAGTCATAACTTAGTCACAGCGGTTCTCGAAGACGGGAACGGTAATCTCTGGGTGGGGACGCACGGCGGGCTGAATCTGCTGGATCGTGAAACGGGGCGGTTCAAGAGATTTCGGCACGACCCCGATGATCCGGCAAGCTTGAGTGACGATCAGGTTCGATCGATCTACGAGGATCGCGCCGGCACGCTGTGGATCGGAACGTACGATCCGCACAGCCCTCACCCGGCCACAACCCCGGGCGGTTTGAATCGGTTCAATCCGAAAGAGCAATCATTCACGCGCTACCTGCACGACCCGGAGAATGAGCGCAGCCTGATCTCCAACCTCGTTCGAGCCCTCTACGAAGACTCGCAGGGCCGCTTCTGGGTTGGGAGCTGGGAGGGCGGCCTGCACCTGATGGATCGCGAGTCCGGAACCTTTACCAGATTCCGGTTCGATCCGACGCGGCCGTCGTGGCCCACCGAGCCGATGCCGCATGGGGACAGTCTTGAGGTCGGCCTTACGTTCGTGCATGAAGATGCACAGGGCATCGTCTGGATTGGCTCCGTTTTCGGCGGCCTGGATCGGCTCGACCCCGATACGGGAAAAAGCACTCACTTCAAGATCGCAGCAGGGAATTGGGCGCCGACGGTCTGGACGATCTACGAGTCCCGCGACGGCATGCTCTGGATTGGGACGTGGGCAGGTCTGTACAAGCTTAATCCAAATCAAACAAGCTTCCACACGCATGATCTCGGCGGACTCGACACGAGGATGCTCACCAGCCTGGTTCTCGACGAGGATCGGCTGTGGATCGGGACCTACGGCAACGGCCTCGTTCATTATGATCTCGCACGAGGTGTTACAGGTCATCTGATGCACGATCCGGAAAACGTTCACAGCATTTCCAGCGACGAGGTCTGCAAGGTG
>CAZQAS010000322.1:0-2535 GCA_964591285.1 uncultured Rhodothermales bacterium | reverse complement strand
GACTCCGGATCCAGTTTTTTCGACACGAGGAGCGAGGTCCACTTCAGGTACTCGGCCAGCTCGTGATCTCGATGCTCCGCGAATCCGCGCGGCATGCCCTTGAGGTCCTCCCCATGGCTCTCGGGTTCATAGCCCGCCTCACCAAGACGGCGCATCACGTCGTGCCACGACGAAGGATCGTTCACGATGCGCATCCGAATCGGCCGAAGGCGCTTGACGGGCGGCGAGTAAATGCCGGCGGCGACGAACGATTGATCCGGCGGTTCGATGTGCACGTACACCAGACCGTCGCGGTCCGACAGGCCGGGATCGACGGTAAACTTGCACGCAACGTGGGTCTGGTAGGGTCGCTTATTCTTCGAGAAGCGGACGTCGCGGTAGATGCGAAAAACGGATTTCCGCGGTTCCCCGTGCAGCGCGACGATCCGATGATTGCCGCATCGTCGCAGGACGTCGGCCACGAGGCAGCGCATCGGCCAGCGGAGCTCGTCGGTGTAGAGGTGCTTCCGCTCGTTGAACCAATCGCGAACCTGGTGCCGCTCGTCACGCAGATCTTCGAGGAACGTCAGTCCTTCGTTTCGGATACCGGGGAAGGGCGGGAGGTCGTCGAGTTTAGGCGACATTCGTGACAGGTGGATGAATGAGAGCGTGGGAGGTTGTTGTGAAAGTACCGGTCAATGAACGTACATTCATCGCACCGGCGAATGGTCCTAGATTCATCGCACCGGCGCGGCACTGTCAGAAGAGATACAATATGGCAGACATCCTGTTCGATTTTCCCCGCCAGGTCGGTCGCGCCGGCGCGAGTTTTTGATGCGATCGGCCGTCCCGAGGGGCTCGAGAACGTTGACTGCCTTTGAGCTCGAGATGACCGCTACACGAGTGGAGAATCCATGATGACCATCCTTCAACGATTATGGGAGCACATCGAGTGGGCCGACGGAAGAATTCTCGAGGCACTGCGTGAAGCCGCGGGATCCGGCCGCTCTGACGACGTCGAGCAGGGAGGCGGTGTGACGGCGCTTGACGTGCTTCGCGAATTTGCGCACGTGATCGGGTCCGAGGAGAACTGGTTGGCACGCATCGAGGGCCGCGAGCCGCGTGCCGCCATCTGGCCGGAGGTCTCGCTCGATGAGCTCGAGCCGCTCCTTTCGTCGACGCATGAGAGATACCGAACCTATCTCGCGGATCTCACGGACGAGGAGGCGGCCGACGAGGTATCCTACACGAACAGCGCCGGACGGCAGTTCACGAACGAGGTTCGGGAGATTCTACTTCACGTGGCGCTGCACGGACAGTATCATCGGGGTAAGGTAAATCTTATGCTGCGGCAGATCGGCCGCATACCGGCGCCCACGGACTACATCGCGTTTGCGCGGGGTGTGCCGGCCGCCACGAGGAGCACGTCCGCCGCCACGAGGGATGGGCCCGCCGCGATGCGGGGTCGGCCCGCCGCGGAAGGGGGTTTGCCCGCCGCGGAAAGAGACGATGACGGGTCGGGGTGATGGAGCTTGGTATCTACTCGTTCGCTGAGCTTACGGCCGATCCGCAGAGCGGTCGCGCGGTGAGCCGTCAGGAGCGCCTCCGGGACCTTATCGAAGAGATCGAACTGGCCGATGAGGTCGGCCTCGACGTCTTCGGGGTCGGCGAGCACCACCGTCCCGACTTCGCCGTGTCGGCTCCCGCCGTCGTCCTGGCGGCCGCAGCCGAGCGCACCAGGAGGATTCGCCTGACCTCAGCGGTAAACGTACTGAGCTCGGACGACCCGGTGCGGGTCTTCCAGCAGTTTGCAACGCTGGATCTTCTCTCCGGTGGACGCGCTGAAATCATGGTCGGACGCGGCTCCTTCGTCGAATCCTTTCCGCTCTTCGGCTACGATCTGAAGGATTATGATGTGCTCTTCTCCGAAAAGCTGGATCTGCTCCTTGAGCTGCGCGGAAGCGAGCGTGTTCATTGGAGCGGAAGCCACCGTGCCCCGCTGAATGGGCAGGGCGTGTATCCGCGGCCGCTGCAGGATCCGCTGCCCGTGTGGATCGCCGTCGGTGGCACCCCGGCCTCGGCCGAGCGGGCGGGAAGGTACGGTCTTCCGATGGCACTCGGAATCATTGGCGGGCAGCCGGAGCGCTTCGCGCCCATGGCCGATCTTCACCGGAGGGCCGCTCAGGATGCCGGGCATGACGCACCGGCCCTCAGCATCAACTCGCACGGGTTCATCGCGCCCGACTCGAAAGAGGCGGCGGACCAGGCCTTCGGACCCTTTGCCGCGACGATGGACAAGATAGGACGCGAGCGGGGATGGCCGCCCATGTCCAGGGCGGCATTCGATGCCTCACGCTCGCTCCGCGGCGCTAATTTCGTCGGCAGTCCGGAGGAAGTGGTCGAGAAGATTCTTTTCCAGCATGAGATTTTCGGACACGACCGCTTTCTGGTGCAGTTCACCGTCGGCACGATGCCACACGACCTCGTGATGCGCTCCATCGAGCTGTTCGGGACGGAGGTCGCGCCGGTCATCCGGCGTGAGATTCACGCGGAATC
>CAZQAS010000321.1:0-2538 GCA_964591285.1 uncultured Rhodothermales bacterium | reverse complement strand
GAACGTCCCGGCCGCCACCATGAAGGTCGAACCCCTCCTCGATCCGGTCCGCTCCCACCCACGTTTTCAGCGCCTGCTGCGGGCGGTCGGATTGCACGATGAAGAACGTCGTCTCGTGTGACGCTCTGCCGCCTAAAGGCGATCGGCCTTCCGCGATGCGTGCCCGGGAGGATTCGAACCCCCGACCCTCTGATCCGAAGTCAGATGCTCTGTCCAGCTGAGCTACGGGCACGGATGGGACTACATCATATGGTACCAAATCATACGGTGCCGAATCACGTCGTGCCGAATACCGCGTTCCGAACCGACTCGGTATGCCGGGGCCGACAACGTGCGCAAACACGTTCGCCCCATTCTGGCGCTTTCGCCCCGATGTGGCGGTTAAGCAAACAGTACGAGCGCCGCTGCGGTTTCGTCGACTAACCCATCGTAATCGACCGAACCATCATACGCCGAACCATCATACCTGTTGACCCCCAGCTATTTTAGTGTTAGTTTAGTTAACATGAAAAACGAGGCTCCCTCCCGCCCCTACCGGATGACCGCCCGTGCGGAAGCTGCCGCGCAGACCGCACGGGACATCCTCGCGGCCACCGTGGCGCTCTGGCGCGAAAAATCACTCGACGAGATCACGCTTCAGGCCATCGCCGACCGCGCCGGCGTGTCCGTGCAGACGGTGATTCGCCGGTTCGGCTCCAAAGAGGGAGTCTTTGAAGCCTGTATCGAGAGCGATGCCGCCAAAACCCGCACAGAGCGCGCCCGCGCTCCCGCCGGAGCGGTCGACGAGGCGCTCGACATCCTCATGGCACACTATGAGCGCGACGGGGACGCAATCCTTCGTACACTCCTCCTGGAAGACAAACTGGACGCCGCGGCGGCAATCGCCGCGACCGGACGCAGGGAGCATCGCAGCTGGTGCTTGCGTGTATTCGGGCCGTGTCTGCCCCCCGCCGAATCAGACGACGTCGAGCACCGCATCGATGCCTTCGTTGCCGCAACGGACCTGTTCGTGTGGAAGCTCCTACGCCGCGATCTCGGACGTTCCGCCGATGAGACAAAGCGGGTGATCCGCGCACTTGTGGAGGGTCTCATCCATGGGTAAGCGGCGCCGTCCTGGGACCCATCACAACCAGCACTACACTCTCCGGCAACAAACCTCCCGCAGCGAAATCCTCTCCACTTAAAAACCCAGTCGCCATGGAAGCCACACGATCATTCCTCTTCATCACATGGAACGGCGGCGGGAACGTCGCACCCGTCCTCAGGCCTGCTCGTCAGCTCGCGAAGCGCGGCCATCACATCACCGTGCTCACAGAGCCGTGTTTGCAGCCTGCCGTCGAGCAAATTGGCGCTCAATTCATACCCTTCACAAAGCATTTCACTCGAGAGGATCGCTCCGAGGACCTCGTCCGCGATTGGGAAGTCGGATCACCGATAGGCAGGCTGAGACGTTCGTTCGACAATCTCATGTTCGGGCCGTCCCGTTCGGTCGCGGAGGAGACGGCGCGCGCCGTACAAGTGCATTCGCCGGACGTGCTCGTCGTAGATCTGAACATGATCGGAGCCCTCGTAGCCGCTGAAGCGTCCGGCCTTCCGACGGTCGTGCTTTTCCACATGCCGGAATACCTCCCCGGCCCGGGCAGGCCCGCCGGGGGACCGGGCTTTCTGCCCCGAAACGATCTGATCGGCCGCCTTCGCGACGGTCTTCTGACGCGACTCTTCTACCGGCAGCTGGACCGGTATCTGGATGATTTCAACGAGACACGCCGCCAGTTCGATCTCGCCCCGCTCAGCACCGGCCGCGAGATCATCGATCTGTATCACCGGGCCGACCTCCGTCTGATCCAGACGAGCGAAGCGTTCGATTTTCCCATCACGCCACTGCCGGCGAACGTCCGTTACGTCGGACCCGTGCTCGATGACCCCGACTGGAGCGGCGAGGACTGGAAGAGCCCCTGGCCGGCCGACGATCGGCGGCCACTCGTGGTCGTCAGCCTCTCATCTACGTTCCAGAATCAGAGCGACCTCCTTCAGCGAGCAATCGCGGCGCTCGGTCACCTAGACGTGCGCGGTCTCGTCACACTGGGTCCGGCGATGGCATCGGAACGCTTCCAGGCCCCGGAAAATGTCGTCGTCGTCGAATCGGCCCCACACACGAAAATCTTTCCGGAGGCTGACGTCGTCGTGACCCACGCCGGCCACGGGACGGTGATGCGGGCGCTCGCTCATGGTCTTCCGCTTGTCTGCCTCCCGATGGGCCGCGACCAGAACGACAATGCGGCGCGCGTTACGTCGCACGGCGTCGGCCTCCGGCTGCGGCCGTCGGCGAAGTCGAAGCAGATCCATGAGGCCGTTCAGCGCGTGCTCGACGACCGTGATTACCGAACCCGTGCAGAGCAGATGCAGCGGATCATCGCCGAGGACGTCGCGGAAGATCGCGACCTGCGGGAACTGGAGTCCGTGGGACTCCGCGGCGATGTGACCGGCGCCGCGCACCGCGAGGACGGCATGGCCGAACCGATCAGCGCGTCAGGGGGA
>CAZQAS010000320.1:0-2540 GCA_964591285.1 uncultured Rhodothermales bacterium | reverse complement strand
CTCAGATCAACACGCCCATGCAGCGAAATGCGAGGCAAATTACACTGCAGACTGGACTCGAGTTCGCTGAGGCATTATCGACCGAACGATACGCCGACGCCCATTCCATGTTGGCCGCCGAGTTGCAAGGAATTTGGACCCATGAGGCACTTGAAAATCGATTTCGTGAGTTGCTCGACGGTGATACTGGCGACGTGAAGGTCGACGGGCACACCGAATACCTGAACGACTGGGCGGACAAAGGCCCCCGCGATCTCGGCTGGGTGTACGTCGCTCTTGCGTTTACGTTTGAGGGCGCGCCCGAACATGAGGCAGTGACTCTAGTCGTGGCCGATCAGGACGGAGAACCGAAGATTAGCGCACTCGAATGGGGGCGTCCCTAGATGAGGCGTTTTACACGTCAACCGGTAGGGTCTTGATGCTTATGCGTATTGCGGAATCCGACCTACCGCGCTAGATGCGTAGATCTCTAGGGCTCCCGCCCTCGTCTTTCTCGAAAAGGAAAAGTGTGCGCGCGACCTCCAAGCTCCGTCCTGAAAGAACGATATAATCTCCGCCCTTGAGTTTAAATGTCTCGACAGCGACGGGGTGGTAGGCTCCGTTTCGCCAGACAGATATCGCGTGGATGCCGTGTCTGGACTGAAGCTCCAACTCGCCGATGGATTTCCCCACGGCGTGTGCATTCGGAGCTACGCCGATGGCGAAGAGGCGTTTACGGGTGGTTCCGTTGGCTCCGTTCTTTAGTATGGAGCCGAAGCGTCTCGCTGTAGCATGGGTTCGCGACGGAGCCCGCCTCGCTCGCGCGCTCCCTTCGTCCCCTGCATAGAGCCGTTGCACCAACGTCTCCAACGGTACTGCCATTGTCAGCGTCACGGCGGCTATCGACGGCATTGCACCGAGAGGGAGACCCAACGCTTCCTCATTTAGGATGCCAGAGTCCAGTGCGGCATAGAAGAGTAGCAGACCGGGAGCACCAATTGGCACCAGCCATGCTGCAATGGCCCTGATCGGATGGCGGGGCTTGCGATGAGCGTGCAGGGAGCCGGCAGCCATCAACGTTTTGATTAGCAGTAAGCATCCGGCAAAAATGGCGACCTCCCACAAATGGCCCAGCACAAATCCAACGTCGACGAGTAGTCCAAGTGCGACGAAAAAGATCGCGTTACCTAGACGTCGAATGCTTTCGACATCGCCGAATTGCCACCCGAGGCGCCACCTCCCACCGAGGGTTAGACCAAGCAGCAGGGCACCAGCCGCCAGCGGGAGTTCGAGCATCGACGTAGCGAAAAGCGTGCCGATGATGAGAACGACCATCGCTGCGCGTGCCGTCTTGAATGCACCCGTTTCCCTCTTCCGAGCCCGCACCACTATCGGCGCTCTAGCAAGGAGGCCGAAAAAACCGCCGATCCCTATCAACACAAGCAGCCTTTGAGCGAATGCTGCCGCCGTACCGAAATTTCCATTTCCGAGTGGAAAGAGAAGCAGGCATACCAGGGCGACGATCGCCTGTTGCTGCAGTGGCTGATCCTGCACCCTGTTAGTGGCGGGTGCATTCGGCCTGCTGCCGCGTTCGGTCGTAAAAATACCCGGATCGGCGCCGGCGATGATTACGCCGATGAGGATGCCTGATGGCCAGGAGAGGCCTGTGCTTCGAAGTAGCACGGCTACTGCGCCGACCGCGATCCCAAGCTTCAGAATGCCGGTAAGGCACCGGCGGCGTGATGCCCTCGTTGCGCGCCGGGGGATGGTGCTTCCCACAAAATAGAAGAGCAGGAGTGCACCCAGCTCAGCAAACGTGCGTGCAGCACCGTCATCCCGTACGAGCCCGACTCCGTCCGGCCCCAACAGCACGCCGGTAAAAACGAGGAGCAACGTTCGAGGCAACTCCGGGCGGACATGCGACGACACAGGAACGCCGCCCGCGTGTGTCTTTGCGATGCAGCGTTTCATATTCGAGATCCTCATCCGCCCGCATGCCACGACTGGCGCTGTGCCGGAATGCAGGCGTGGCATCTCGCGCTCAGGAAAGCCGCTACAAATTATATGCTCCCCGCCTTTCGTCGTTTCAACGGCGCGGATTGGAGCGGAGTCGAATCTGGAGCGCGTCCTGATGCGCCAAGCAACCTGCGGCTCATAGGCGCTGACCTGCCGTTCGTCGGCAATCGAAGCGTCACTGCTCCGGTGCCGCCGCCTGCTCAGCAAAAGCGCGTCCGGAGCTCGCGGATGGCTGCCGGATCGCCTACGATCGTTACCCGGTCGCCCATTTCCAGGCGAATGCGGCCGCGGGGAATCACGACGGAACCATTTCGGTGCACAAGGGCGATGAGGGCGTCCTCGCGGAGTGAGATTTCCCGAATCTCCTGCCCGGCAAGCTCGCCGGAGGTCTCACCGGGCCGAATTTCCACGGAGAGGAAGTTCTCGTCGTGCAGTACGGCTTCCTTAAGTTCCTGCTCGTCTTGGGCCTCCATCCACTGGCGGATAAACATCCGATCGTCGACGCGGGCCGCCAGGTTGGCGAGCATGCTCAGATGCTGGCTCGT
>CAZQAS010000319.1:0-2555 GCA_964591285.1 uncultured Rhodothermales bacterium | reverse complement strand
GTGCGAACGGGATCCTGCCCGGGTCCAAGCGTTGCCTCGTTGACGACCGACCACTCGCCTTCCATCCGCTGAAGAAAAGCCGTTGGATCGTCCGACTGGCTGACCGGCGGTTCACCGGCTGCGGCAACGACCACGGCCATCGCGATTGCCGCCACGATCATCGTTTTTATGTATGCCACGTCAGGTTCTTCTCAGCTCCGAATTACACGATTGCCTTCCGCCACGCAGCGCGCTGTTTCTTGCGCTGCTTCTCGTCGGGTTCGGCCTCGATGAGCGCGTTCACGCGCGCTTCGATCGTATCATCGCCGGCCGCCGTCGAAAACCTTCCGAGCGCGGTGACCACGTCCGTCCGGACGAGCGTTCCGTTCTTCTCCTGAGCGCACTCACGAAACCGTTCCTCGAAGGCCTCGAGGACAATTGCCTTCTGTTTTGGACCGGCCAGACCGACGCGCCAGAGGGACTGGAGCGTGTGCCGAGCGGTCACCGTCTTCTCGTCCTTCATGACGGCCGCCACCTTGCGGAAGTCCTTCAGCATGCGCCCTTCCGGATCGCTTATCGCCAGGCGAGCGAGCATCTGGGCCGCGAACGCCCGCTTGTTACCGGCGCGATGCGTGAGGTCGCTCAACAGTTGATCCCAGAACTCGTAGGCCCATTCAACCGGCTCATTGGTCATCTCGAACAGTTCCCTCAGCGCCTGATATGCCACATCCCTGTCCGGTGACTCTCTGTCTTCGAAAAGTGCCCTCGCACGCTCGGTCATCCTGAACCTCCCGCCGCCGCGATCTGGATCAGATTCCCGCACGTGTCGTCGAAAACCGCCATGGTGACCGACCCCATTTTCAGCGGATCCTGGGTAAACCGAACACCCAGGTCCTTTAGTCGCTCGGCCTCCGCGTGCACATCATCGACACCGAAGGAGGTGAAGGGGATGCCGTCGTTCATCAAGGCTTCCTTGAAGGTCCCTGCGGCAGGATGGCTGTCGGGCTCGAGGAGAAGCTCCGTCCCGTCAGGGTCGTCTGGTGAGGCGACCGTAAGCCAGCGTGACTCCCCAAGTGGAATGTCCTGCTTCTTGACGAAGCCGAGGACGTCGGTGTAGAACGTGAGCGCTTTCGCCTGATCGTCCACATAGACGCTCGTCAGCACTATTCTCATCGCATCGCACCCTTTTGTCTCAGAACTTTTGTCTCAAACCGTCCATCGTTCAAGTATCACGCGCAGCGGACTCGTGTCCAGATAGTGAAACTTGTATCGGCCGTCCCGCTTCGTGATCACCAGGCCGGCCGATTCGAGGACGGCGAGGTGCTGCGAGACCGCCTGCCGCGACATCTCCAGCCCGTGCTTCATCGTCAACCGGGTGCAGATCTCGAAGAGGGTCTGCCCGTTCCGCTCCTGGAGCTCATCAAGGATCGCGCGTCTCGCCGGAGCGGACAGCGCCTGGAAGACATCACTCACGAATCGAATATAGGCAAGTATTCACTTGCCTGTCAAGGGCGACTTTCGCGTTCAGGCTAAGCATCTTGTACGTGTGTGCATCACCGGCGTCCGCTGCAGTCGCCGCTCATACCGCTTTCTTGTTATCGACCGTGGTGATCGTCGATCATTTCGTTGCTCAGGTTGAGGAATCGTGCCGCATTGTTGTAGAGGATATCCCGTTTCTGCTCGTCTGACAGAAACGGCACCTCCTGGATAGTCTCGATCGCGAGGCCGAGCGCGTCCGGCCAGAGCATCTGGTCCGTTCCGAACAGGAGCCGCTCGCCGAACCCCGCCTCTACGAGCTCGCGGAGCGCCGCGTAAAACGCCTCCTTTGTGAGTGCCCACGCCAGCACCCCGACGTCGGCGTACAGCGTGGGGTAGATGTACATCATCGCCTTCGTCTCCTCGATATACGGCCACCCGGCGTGCATAAGGTAGGCGCGAAGCTCAGGGCGAGTAGCGATCACCGGCTCGAAACGCGTTGGACGGCCGAGCGTAACGCGGAAATCCGGGGCAAATGAATGCGGACCTCCCGGAGGCCCTAGCCCCGTGTGGAGGGCGAGCGGGACACCGGAGGATTCCAGATAGTCGTAATACGGATCAAGTCGAGAATCATCTGGTGCGATCCCCGCATACTGGAGTCCCAGTTCGCCGAACACGCCCACCACGTCTTCCTCGACCAACATGCGAAGAGAATCGACCGAGTGTTCGGGGAGACCATCCTCTGCTAGAAACGCACCGCCGATAAATCGATCCGGAGCCGCCTGATGCCACGCCCGGATGGACGCCTCGGGACCACTAACCACAGCAAGAACGACGTCATGGCGATCCATCTGCGCGAGGGTAGCACGCATGTGTTCGTCGGCGCTACCGGGCGCCACAAACGCCTGAGCATCCTGGCGATCCGCCCAGTCTGCCCTCATACCAGGCGTCACCGCGACATAGGAATGCAGATGAACGTCAATTACGGGTTGTCGTTGGGCGAGCACGTCCGCAGAGATGAGTGCTACGAAAAGAGCGAGGCTGGTAGCAGATTTCGTCATCACGATCTCGATGGGTTGATGCACGATGCACGAGCAGTA
>CAZQAS010000318.1:1361-2600 GCA_964591285.1 uncultured Rhodothermales bacterium | reverse complement strand
GCGGATCCCAGCGGATCGTCACCTCCTGGCTCGCGGCCGTCACACGCGCCGGCGGATCCGGCGGTGGCCTCGGGACCTGGAAATCCACGCTGACGAGCCAGTCGACGATCCGGGCATTCTCCACGAGATCGTCCTCATCTTCGCCCATCACGATGGCGAGCCGGAAGTGTAACGTGTCGCCGACAGCGATCTCCTCGTACGGACCGAAGCCGAGGATGTAGTTGGCCTGGCCGGGAACGAGCTGATCCTGCATAATGTCGCCGCGTGACATGTGCAGGTAACGATCCGGATCGAAACTCGGGGGCGTGTCCCCCCAGATCCACGTCCAGGTGAGATCGTCGACCGGAAGTCGCTCCGACGGAATCACCATGATACCCATCGGAGAGTACATTCCTCCGTCCGGCCCGCCTTCGGCGTCGTGCGTTATGCCCATCTTGAGATCGTCCCGGTAGGTCGCGAAATCGTCACTCGCAAACGTGAATCCGGCACCTGTACGGAGTCCCACATTCCCATCGACAAAATTCGCCACGTATACCTCGCGAAGCGGATGCTGCGTAGGGGCGACCGCATAGTTCAAGATGATGATGTCGTCGAGCGGCGGCGAGCTCCAGGCGTAACTGGACTGCGTGACATCGATGAAGAGGGGGTTGTGGCTGGAAATCGTGCGGCTGGCGTCGTTGTAATCGTTGTAGCGCGTAACGACGTCCTGATCCGACAGCGCCGTGTAGGCGTTTCCCGAACCGGTCACGTAACGCGATCCGTCCGGAAACGGCACGTCGTAGGGCATCTCGTGTGCCGTGGTGCTGGTGTGCACCCAGACCGTATCCCACGGCTCATTGCTGTATCCCAGCATTTCGTCAGGGGAGCCCCAGCTCTTTGTAACAGAGGCCAGGGTGTCACCCGCCGGCGTGATGGCGCCTACGTAGAATCCTACCCCGCCCATATGCTCGACGAAACTGTTGGGCGGGAATTCGCTGTTGATGAGCCCGGGATAGTTCGTCCCGAGCTTATTCAAAATGCCGCGATTCGTGATGAGTTGTCGGACCTGACTCACGTCGTGCAGCTTCCAATCCTGCGTAACGAACTGTGCGGCGGCGCTGCTAACGACGAGCGCCGACAAGATCCACACGAGTGTCGCGAAGAGATAACGCATAGGGGGAAACCGCTACTCGTTGCTCGTTACCGGTTGGTGAACAAATTCTGACCGCCGAGCAACGAGCAACGAGCAACGAGCAACGA
>CAZQAS010000318.1:0-1261 GCA_964591285.1 uncultured Rhodothermales bacterium | reverse complement strand
AAAAATGAGCAACTTCTACTTAACGAGCAGCATCTGCCGGACCCGAGTCACCTCTTCGGTTTCCAGGCGATAGAGATACAGTCCGCTGGCAAGGTTTTCGGCGTTCAGCTCGACGGCGTGTGATCCGGCCGCGGAGCGTTCGTCGACGAGCGTCAGCACCTTACGGCCGAGCACGTCGTAGAGCGCCAGCGTCACCTGCATGCTTCTCGGAAGCGTGTACTCGATCGTCGTCGCAGGATTGAATGGATTCGGATAGTTCTGCGCGAGCGTAACGCTCGAAGGCAGCTCTTCGTCCTCGGCGGCGACCGTAGTGGGCTGGTATTCCTCGGGGACGTAGTTGTAGAAGTTGACGTTGTCCATCAATCCCGAGAAGAGCGGACCGTCGGGTAAGCCGTCGGCATTGCCGTCTTCGATCGCCGGACCGTGGCCGCCAATGTGAAACGGTCCGGTACTCAGCGCGACATCTCCGGGCGTGCCCCCGCCGACTTCCTCCATGAGTTCGCCATCTGCATTATAGAGACGCGTATAGGTCGTGTCACCATAGAGAACGTAAACGACGCGATACCACTCGTCCGGCGCGATGGTCGTATCCGGCCCGACGACGCCTCCGTTTCTGACGCCGCTCTCCGGAAAAAATGACGCGGGCGTGACGTCGCCGCCGCCTGTCGACCAGATGTGGTAGTTATAGTTGTTCCACGAGCCGGCGCCTTCGTGGATAATGAGCCGCGTACCGCTCGTCATGACGGTATCCTCCGCCATGAAGGACATATCGATCACGAACTGCGGGCTGGCGAGGAACACAGCGTCCTCGGCGGCTACTTCGAGATAAGATTCGCCATCGAACCGTAGTGCGTAGTCGCCTTCGGCGGCGTTACCCTCGACGTATTCGGGCTGCCCGCCCATCACGATCGGCAGGTCGACCTCACCTTTATTTACAACGTCGCCGCTCCCCTCCTCAAAATCGAGATGCAAGATGTGGCTCTCAGGATCGACGACGGCGAAGCGATAGCGTACCGGGTCATCACTTTCGGCGGCGCTGGGCACGGTGGCTCGCAACTCCTCACTCACCTGCGCGGAGACATAGTATTCGACTACAGATCCGAACGCCACGCTGGGAATCGACGCACTGTAGGTCTCACCGGACGTATTACTCATCGCAACGTCCTGCATTCCGCTGCCGTCGTCATAGTGGAGCGTTACGGACTGGACATCGGTGTCGCCCAGCGTACGAACGTTTGCCGTGATCTCGAACGGCCCTTCG
>CAZQAS010000317.1:0-2625 GCA_964591285.1 uncultured Rhodothermales bacterium | reverse complement strand
CCGGCGAGCACCGATGCTGCGCCGACGAGCGCACCCGCACCGGCGGACGCCGAAGCTCCGGTGAACTCCGACGCCACACCAGCCAACGCTGAAGCTGCTCCAGCCAACGCTGACGCCGCGCCAACGAACGCGTCTGCCGCGCCACCGCGCAGCCTGGCCGCTCCGGTGCGGGCAGGCGACGTCACCGACCCGGAGGTCGATCGCGCCCTGCAGGAGGCAAAGTGGGCCCTCGCTTTCGTCTCCGACGTCAGCCGTGAGGCCGGCGAGTCTCTTCGCCGCAGCGTCCTCCAAGAGCGCGTCGCCGCACCCATCCGGCGCGCGCTCGGCGCCGCGCTGGACGGCGGATCGACCAGCTAGACATTCCTACCACCCCGCCAAACTCCTGGACATCCAACCATGAAAACGACCCTGATGAACCGGATCCGCATCCTTCTGCCTGTACTTGCGTGCCTCCTCGCGGCACAGCCCGCGACCGCGCAAGACGTCGATCTCCGAAACGAACCGGGCTATCTCGATCTCGACAGCATCCACGGATGGTTCGACGAGGAGCCCTGGCTCGAGGTGAACGTCAAGGGCGCGCTGCTGCGCCTCGTCACCGAAGCCTCGCGAAACGAAGATCCCGAGCTGTCGAACGTCCTCCAGGGCCTGAAGGCCATCGAGGTGCGCGGCTATCCGCTCACGCCTGAACAGTTCGAGGAGGTCGGCCGCCGCACCGGCGACCTCGCGAAGCAGCTCGAAGCCCGCGGCTGGGATACCGTCGTGCGCGTCCGCGAGCAGAACGAGCGTGTGAACATCTACATGAAGGTCAACGACGACGTCATCGCCGGACTCGTCGTGATGGTCCTCGAACCCGACAATGAGGAGGGCGCCGTCTTCGTGAACATCGTCGGCGACATCGATCCGGAGCAGATCGGGAAGATCGGGCAGAAGTTCAACATCGATCCGCTTTCGGACCTGAACTAGACCCCTATAAATCCGCCTTCGTAGCCAGCAGCCGCAAGTCGCCCGCGCCTCGTTATCCAATCCAAGCCATTCATGCGTTCACCTCTTCGTAACTGGACCTGGCTCCTGGTCATCCTTCTCGTGCTGCCGCTCACCGGCTGCTTCTTCTCGAGGGAGATCGCCAATACGCGCCGCGACATCGAGTCGGCCTATCCGGACCTCCGGCTCGAGAAGCAGATCGTGCTGAACCTCGGGCCCGTTTCACTGCGCACGCTCGGCTGGATGACCCGCCTCGTCCCCGAGGAGGAGGCGGATATGGCCTCGCGATACCTGCGCGACGTCAGCCGCGTCAAAGTCGGGGTTTTCCGCGCCGAGCGGCCCGAGATGATGGAGGAGATCGACGTCCGCCGGCTCGGCTTCGAGAAAGACTGGGAGGTGGCGGTCCGGAGCCGTCGCGACGGAGAGCACGTCTGGGTCATGTATCGAGAGGATGCCCGGACGGTAGAAGATCTCTACGTCGTGGTGCTGAGCGATGAGGAGCTCGTGATCGCACGCGTCCACGGCCGCCTCGAACGACTGCTCTCCCGCGTCATGGAGGACCACGTGCGAACGGAGGATTGGTCTGCCGGAGAGATGTAAAGCTCGTTCCCACCAGTGATGTAAAGCTCGTCCCACCTCCGAACACACCCGTCTTCGCGTACGTTCGTACGTTGCTCCACATCTGGGCTTCACGAGAGGACGTATGATCGAAGACTTCAATATCTTTTCCGACGTGCTGCCCGAGGCCGCCGTCAAGATCGCCTTTGCACTGCTGTGTGGATTTCTGCTCGGCTCCGAGCGGGAAATCAAGGAAAAGCCCGCCGGCCTGCGGACGATCACGTTGATCACGGTGGGCGCCACGCTCTTCATGATCGTCAGCGACCTCATTGCACGCATGACGGAGGGGCCCCCGGATATCACACGGGTGGACACCTCGCGCATCGCATCACAGGTCGTCACCGGCATCGGATTTCTCGGTGCCGGTGCCATCATTCAGTCACGCGGCTCGATCCGCGGTCTCACGACGGCCGCCGCGATCTGGGTGGCCGCGGGAGTCGGCCTGTGTATCGGAGTCGGTTTTCCGATGCTGGGTACCGGCATCACGATCGTCGTGCTGATGGTCCTCGTCGCGTTGAATCCCATCCGCGCCTGGATGGGGCGGCGCGGTGAAGCGATGGCGCTGTCGCTCATGCTCCCAAACGACGTACTCGTGCTGCGACGCGTGCGAAATGTGCTGCTAGACCATGACGTCCGTGAGCGTGATGTCGATGTCAGGCCGGCGGAGGGTGCACTCGAGATTGAATTCGCCTATCGTGCACGAAAAGGCGGAAAGCAGCACCTCCTGGAAGAACTCTCAGCGATTGAGGGGGTGCGCGGTGCTGAGATAGGTTCGTAGCGACGAGCCGCAAGCGTCGCCCGCGCCGGCGTGCATGCGGCACAACCGGCTTGCATGCGGTACAAAGCATCACGCGGTACAGAGCGTCATGCAGCACAAAGAGTGCATGCGGTACACGAAAAACCCCGGGGTGTGCCCCCGGGGTGATGTCTTGCGTGAACGGCGGTTCTGGCCTGCCGCGGAGCGCGCGACGGAATCGGTCCTCTAGGCGTGTACGTCCGAGGCGACGGCCGAAGGCTCAGAAATCT
>CAZQAS010000316.1:0-2677 GCA_964591285.1 uncultured Rhodothermales bacterium | reverse complement strand
GCGGCCGACCCTGCTCCGTTGCAAAGCAGCGCCCCTCCGCCCGCGGCCGACCCTGCTCCGCCGCAAGGCGGCGCCCCTCCGCCCGTCGGCACTACCAAACCCGCCGACACTTCCGAGTCCGCCGATACTTCCGAGCCTGCCGATACAGCCGAGCCGGATGAATCTGAATCCGCCGCGCAGGATGCTGCCGACGATGCATCTGCCGATCTCGACCGCCTCATCCACGAGCTGGAATCCGCGCGAATCGTCCCCCGTCCCGACCTCGACGAGGTCCCGCCGCCCGACCTCGAAGACGATATTGAAGATGTCGTCAGCGAGACGCTCGCGAGGATCTATGCCTCACAGGGCCAGTACGACGAAGCCGCCCACGTCTACGAGCTCCTGGCCGAGCAGCAACCGGAGAAAGCCGACGAGTTCGCGGACAAGGCGTCCGAAATGCGGGCCAAGGCTTCTGAGCAGGAATGATCCGGTATGCGCCGACTTCAAGGGCTGTGGGATAAACCGGCGCGCGTCGTCGTGGGCCTGATGAGCGGCACGTCGCTGGACGGCGTGGATGCCGTCGCGGCGCGCATGGAGGGAAGCGGAACCGATCTTTCGCTCGAGGTCCTCTCGTTTGTCTCGACGCCGTACCCGGACGACCTCCGTGACCTGCTCCTTGGTGTCTCGGCGCCTGAAGGCTCCTCGGTGCTGGAGATCTCCCAACTGAACGTGCGGCTCGCACACGTCTATGCGGACGCCGTTCGTGAGGCCGCACGGGGCGCCCGGCTGCCGCTCGGCGGCGTCGATCTGGTCGGCTCGCACGGGCAGACCATCCACCACGTACCCGAGCCGATGGACTGCGCCGGACTCGCGGTCACCTCGACGCTGCAAATCGGCGACCCCTCCGCGCTCGCGAATCTGCTCGATCTACCGGTCGTCGGGGATTTTCGCATCGCGGACATGGCGCTCGGCGGTCAGGGCGCGCCCCTCGTTCCGTACTTCGATTACGTCTATTTCCGCGACGACGTCGAAACACGCGGGCTGTTGAATATCGGGGGGATCGCAAACGTCACCGTCATTCCCGCCGGCGGCGGCCCCGACGACGTCTACGCTTTCGATACCGGACCGGGCAACATGGTGATCGATTCGCTGTCCCGAATCCTCTTCGACGAGCCCTACGACGAGGCCGGCAGGCACGCAACCGACGGCACGTTCGACGAGGGGATGATGGCCGACCTGCTCGAGGATCCGTACTTCACGCAGGAGCCGCCGAAATCCACCGGCCGCGAATATTTCGGCGCTGCCTACGCCGAACGCATCGTCACGCGCTGCCGCGAGGCGCTCGGGAATCCGCAGCCCGAGGACGTGATGGCGACCGGCGCAATGCTGACCGTGCTTTCGATCTATCAGGCCTACGCGCGGTTCATCCGCAAGCGCAGCGAGCTCGACGCACTGATCGTCTCCGGCGGTGGGCGGCATAATGCCTTCCTGATGGATCGGCTCAAAAACACCTTCGCCCCGATTCCCGTTAAGACGGTCGACGAATTCGGGCTGGATGCCGATGCGAAGGAGGCGCTCTGTTTCGCGGTCCTCGCGCACGAGGCGGTCAACGGCGTACCGACGAACATGCCGTCGGTCACCGGCGCTTCGGATCGAACGATCCTCGGCAAACTGTGCGTTCCGGCCTGACGGATTTCGCCACAGCCGACCACGAGCACGAACCACGTTTCTACATGCCTACCGACAACGACTTCACAGCCATCTCCAGCGTCGGCGAGTTCGGGCTGATCGAGAAGATGAAGCAGGTGCTCGGCGAGCCCACCGACGAGGACGTTATCTCCGGCATCGTCGATGATGCCGCCGTCTACAGCATCGGAGAGGGGATGGTCCACATCGCCACGACCGACATGCTCGTCGAGGGCGTACACTTCGACCGGCTTTTCATGCCGATGGAGTACCTCGGTACAAAGGCGATTGCCGTGAACGTGAGCGACGTCGTCGCGATGAACGGCCGCCCACGCTTCGCGACCGTCTCGCTCGGCGTGCCGGAGACCGTTTCGGTCGAACAGGTTGAAAGCCTCTACCGTGGCATGCGGAAAGCTTGCGAGGCCTACGACCTCACGATCGTCGGCGGCGACACGTCCGCCGCCCATCAGGTGACCATCTCCGTGGCCGTGATCGGCGAGGCGAGAAGGGAGGACGTCGTCTATCGGTCCGGCGCGGCGCCCGGCGATCTGCTGTGCGTGACCGGCGATCTCGGCGCCTCGTTCGCCGGCCTGAAGGTGCTGCTGGAGCAGCGGCGAGCGCTCGAGGAGCAGGGCGAATCCTTCGCGCCCAACATCGAAGAATATCAGTACGTGATCCAGCGACAGCTCGTGCCTAAAGCCCGGCTCGACGTCGTGCGCGACTGGAAGGAACGCGGATTGAAGCCGCACGCGCTCATCGATCTCTCCGACGGCCTCGGATCGGACATCCACCACCTTTGCACCCAGAGCGGATGCGGCGCGGAGGTCCGCGTCGCGGCACTTCCCGTCGCCCTCGAGACGCGTAAGGTCGCCGACGAATACGAAGAGGACGTCGACACATTTGCCCTTTTCGGCGGCGAGGACTATGAGCTGCTCTTTGCCGCATCCAAAGAGGACGTTGACCGGATGGACGAGACGACGTTTCGGATTATCGGCCGTTTCACGCCGGATCG
>CAZQAS010000315.1:0-2701 GCA_964591285.1 uncultured Rhodothermales bacterium | reverse complement strand
GCTGGCACGGGCGCCGGCCGAGTCGTTGATCTGCATGCGCGGCTGCAGCTTCGCGAAGCTCGAGACGCCGCTCTCGAAAGCGACGACCTCCCCGTCCGCAACGAACCGCTCCGGCTCTCCTCCGGCCAGCGCATCGGCGATTTCCGGATAACGTTGTGTATTCGGCTTTCGATTGCGCGACATCAGGCGAACGCCGGATCCATCGCGAAATGCGAGAACCCGCTGTCCATCCAGTTTGCGCTCGTAGATCCACGCCTCGTCGGAGAAGGGATCGTGCGTGAGGGTCGCCAGCATCGGAGGAATCCACGAGGGCTGCTTCTCCTCGCGGAGCTTCGACCGCTGCTCGTCGGAGAGCCGCTCGAGCCAGCTCATACCGACTCATCCTCCTCGAAACTCTCCCGTATCTCTTCCAGACTGGCGTGACTGAGCACGGAGTCCGGTTCGGTGCTTACCGGATTCCGTCGGGCGTCGGCCCCCTCATCCTTCATTTTGATGAGCAGCCACTGGTTCTCGCCGCGATCTTTCATCTTCACAAGTGCGAAGCCACCCTGCAGCTTCTCGCCCTCGAGCCACACCTCAACGTGTCCCTTTTCGATCGACTCCTCCATGGTGAGAGGGTCATCCTTTTCGGCCATCAGGTTCCGGTACGTACCCGTATCCCAGACGAGCACGGTTCCGGCTCCGTACATGCCCTCAGGGATCACACCTTCAAAGTCGGAATAGTCGAGCGGATGGTCTTCCACGTGGATGGCCAACCGTTTGACCTTTGGATCGGTCGATGGCCCCTTCGGCACGGCCCACGAGGCAAGCAGGCCGTCCACCTCCAGGCGAAAATCGTAATGGAGGCTGCGGGCATCGTGCTTCTGGATCACGAAAATGGGGTCGTCCCCGTCGCGCTTTCGGCCATTTCCCTTTGGCTCGGGCGAGGCCTTGAAGTCACGTTTCCGCTCGTATTCTTTTAGCCGCTCATCGAGTGCCATGGATCAACTCGTTGCATTTCGTACGATCGCGCGCATACGTCCAGAACTCCCCTGCCAAAACTGCTGCGCTTCTACTCGCCTCTAACGCCCTCCGGCAATTGCCGTTTATCGGCGGGGCGTGGATGGCGCGACCGTCACGGCAAGGTTGCATTTTGTAGATTGTGGGTCCTCAGTTAACGATCAATAGCGAGCAGAATCGATAGCGATATGGGCGGACTTGACCGCATGATCTCAGCATCCGAGAAGCAGGGCGTGGCGACGGGCGATCCGGACGCCGACCGCTTCCTCCGCGAGAACCCGAATGCCATTCTCATCGGCATCCTCCTCGATCAGCAGATCCGCGCCGAGATGGCGTTTTCAGGACCGTACAAACTAAACGAACGGCTTGGTCATCTCGATATGAGGAAGATCGCCGAGATGGATTCCGAGGAGTTCAAGGACGTCTTTGGTCGCAAGCCGGCCATCCACCGATTTTCGAATATGATGGCCGATCGCGTCCAGAAGCTCGCGCGCGTTATTGCGGATGAATACGAGGGCGATGCCTCAAAGCTGTGGTCGGATACCACCGACAAGAAGAGCGTTGAAAAGCGCGCGAAAGCGCTGCCCGGTTTTGGAGCGGGAAAGGTCAAGATGATGGCGCCCGTGCTCGAGCTCTTCGGGCACCGATCGCTGCGTTGAGTCTCCCCAACCCGAGCACCAAAGCGAGGCCCGGCGATTAGTCCCAGGTTTCGAGCATTTCCGAGATGACGGATTCTAGGCGCACGATGTCGTCGGGCAGGTGCAGCAGTGCCGAAAATCCTTCGGCGGTTACCTCCTCGTGGATAGGACGTTCGCGGGATGCCGTTGCGATGACCGGCACGTATCGACCTCCAGGTTGTCTACGCAGGTCGTGCAGAATGCCGCTGCCGGAATGCCGGTTCGGCAGTTCGTAGGAGGCTACGATGCAGGCATAGCGGTAATCCTTCATGAGGAGAATCGCTAGTGCGCCGGAGGAGGTCAAATCTACCGTGAAGGCACCATCCAGCGTATGCGCGATCCGCTTCTGGACCCCTATATCTCGCTCGATGATGAGTATGCGTGGCTTCAATGGTGCAGACGTGCGTTACATACATAACCTCCTTTCGGGAAGTCCCGCACCATTTGTATCGGCAGAATGCCGCGTCAGTTAAGCACACGCAAAACCTCGCCTACCGAGTAGCAATTCCGTTTGATTTGCCGGCCGCTCTCGGGCCCGCACGTCGTGCCACAAGTGCCGTGAGGCGCTCCCATTCGGTGAGGTATTCGCGCAAATGCACCTTCCCATTCTCGCTGCTTTCGTCCTCTAGCAGGGCGCGCACCAACTGCTGCTCCTTCGTGTACTGCGGAGTCGTAATCTTGCCCGCGAAGTGAGCGACACGAAGCCACAACAAATAGGTGGTGATCGCATCGCATTCGTTGTAGTCGACGATGCGCCTATGCTCACCGCGCAGCCACATCGATGCCACGTCACCGCCGTCCACGCCAAGTTTTCCAGGAATGCCGGAGAGCGATGCGATCTCATGGAGAGAAGGCGTGCTCTTTCCCCAGCCGCCGAGAATGCGCATGAGATCGATATTCCACTCGGATCCCCGCGCGAAGTAGTCGATGCCCTCCCACGGCTTGTCGGGCCGCTTACAAAATTCTTTCGCGGCGAGGCCGTTCACCACCGCCCGCTGGATGAGTATCTTGAGATCTGAATCGGA
>CAZQAS010000314.1:0-2761 GCA_964591285.1 uncultured Rhodothermales bacterium | reverse complement strand
AGGTTCGTATCGATGAAGAACATCTTGAATCGCCCCTCGGTCGGGTCGACTACTTCCTGTTCAATCCCTGCCCCGATATCCGGCCGCCACCAGCTCACGTGCCACTGCGCCAATAGTCCGGCGTTCCGGGCCCAGTCTTCTGGACCGGTCTGATACTGCAGGAAGTACAACGGGTCGATGCGGGTCCACTGATCGTCATCAAGCGCGCCGTCGATTGTCGGAGCATCAAAAGCCGACCCGTCCTCAAGTGTAACCTCCGGCTCAGTGACTTCCGGTGTCGCACCGGAGTTCACCGTGACGCCGGGTGCGCCGTGGACGTAGGCGACGCCCTCATTGAAGTTGTTCGTCCACTGATTCTGCCACCATACGCGCGAATTGTACGACCTGTCCGGATCGATACTTCGCGGCCACATGTAATCAAGGTCGTTCACCGCGATATTCCAGGCCGCCTTCGCCCCATCTTCCTGAGAAAAGTCGTATCCCATCGCGCCGAGATCGAGGTACATCTCAAGCGTATAGCCGGTGTCGTCTCCGTGCGTGTCATCGTTGACGATTCCATCGACGTTGGCAACGAGATCCCAGACGGCAACCTTGTCAGGATCTCGCTCCACGTTGCCCTCCCCGAAGAGTACACCATACTCACCGCCAAAAAGGCGAATCTCATCACCAGGGATCGTGCTGCCGCTTCCGACGAGACTACCGTCGTCGTAGGTCGCCGCTTCGTCGGTGGTGTCCGCCGGATTCCACCAGCTCGCAACGAACTCACTGTTTCCATAGCCGTTCGCGTTGATTCTGTCGGTAGATTCGATGTCCTCAGGCACCATGCTCGGATCGAGGAACGACATGATGATGCCGTCGAAATTCCACAGATTGGTCTGGCCCCCGATGGACTGATCTTCCGCCTCAACGGCGAGCCAGAGGACGTTGCCGTCTCTCAAAACTCGGACGACGGCGTTAATAGGATCCGGTGGTGAGTCGGGCGTCCAATCCACTTGAGCCCTATCGGTTCTCTGCCCGCTCCCCTGCAGCGGATGCTCTCCATCCCATACGAGATCGATGGTCTCAGCCTGGTCCCAGACGTCTTCATCGAGGAGTCCATCCAGTGTCATTTCTGCCCCGGCGATGTCGCGTGCCCAAACGACGTCTTGGCCGTTTCTCACCGGTTGCGCATACGATGTCGACGCGAGGCCGACCATGAGGCACACAAGCGCGAGCCACGATATGGTAACTCTTGTTCTCATCGAAATTCCCTCCGTTTGTTGGTATTGGAAAAATTGCGCTTTTCGTTTGGCTTTTTAGGCGGCGTGATCATTGCCACATGAATCTCGGATTACCAGCGTCGTGGGCAGCAGCTCTTTCGTTTCTCGCCCGTTCTCTTTTCCGCCGACCGCCTCGATGAGCCGCCCGATCGCGCGGCTGCCGAGCTCATTGATGGGCACGTGCACCGATGTCAGAGAAGGGTTGATATAACCCGCCATTGGAATGTCGTCGAATCCTGCGATTGCAACGTCCTCCGGGACATCGAAGCCGTGCTGGCGTATGGCGCTCAATGCGCCGATGGCCATAGAGTCGTTTGCCGCGAAAATGGCCGTCGGACGCGGCTGCCGCCGTAGAACCATCTCCGCAGCGGCGAATCCCGAGGCTTCCGTGAAGTCGCCCTCAAGCTCTATTGGTTGTGCACCGAATGCTTTCATCGCGGCGCGATAACCGCGCAAGCGCTCCGCCGCGTCGAAGTTATTCTCAGCGCCCTTAATCATGGCCACGTGGCGATGTCCGGCCTGAAGCAGATGCTCAACCATTGCACTGGCGCCGCCGTAGTTGTCAATGTTGATCGATATGAATCCTCCATCCTGGATCTCACAATTGAGTAAGACGACGGGCATCGAATCGGAGAGCGTTGTTTCCAGAAGGCGCGCGTTGATGTCCGGAAACATGATAATGAGCCCGTCGACGCGGCCGCGCATAGCCTTGATCGCCGCCTCAATCTCTTTCGTATCATTGTGCGAACTGGAGAGGAGAATGTGGTAACCGGCCTTCCGTGCGGAGTGGTCGATACCGCGGATCACCTCTGAGAAAAATTCGCCATAGAGATCCGGAAGCAGCACACCTAGCGTACTCGTCTTAGACATGATGAGGCTGCGAGCCCCACCGTGCGGCGTATAGCGAAGTCGCTGCGCGACACCCAGAATTTTCTGCTTCGTGTCCTCATTAACGGGCCCGCTGTCGTTGAATACGCGCGAGACGGTAGCGATGGAAACGCCTGCTTCCTTGGCCACTTCCTTGATGGTGACGCCCATGCCTTGGCCGTTCGAATGCTGGTGCCGGGACGCGCTACGGCTATCCCCTCGTCTCTTCAGAATCCTGCCCTTAGCGCGCATATATGGAAAACGAAAACCGTCTACAATTTGGAACGAACCGTTGACGAGCTGCGCCCAACGAATGTAAACGTTTACACTGTACCAAAAATTGGGTCGTTTGTCAAGGGACTGTGAATTGACTACGCGCCTATTTCGTCAACTTTTGCTGTGCGTCTTTGACCGCAGACACTCTTGGATATGCGTACTCCGTGGACCACCGTTGCCCGGCTCAGTGGAAGATCCCTGCTGTAACAGTGAGGAGACATCGGCCAGGCAGCGATCTGGGGGGAAGATGCTTTTCAGCGAAATCTCAAGATTCGTGAAAATGGCTTATCGCACCAGCACCACCTGCTCGGACGTGCTGAAGCGCTCCCCATCGACCCGATAAATGTAGACGCCGCTCG
>CAZQAS010000313.1:0-2764 GCA_964591285.1 uncultured Rhodothermales bacterium | reverse complement strand
GTCAATCAGCTGCTCGATCTCGCCAGAATGGAGTCGGGACCGGTGGAGATGCACCGGCGACGGGGCGACCTTGTTCGCTTACTGCGCGAACTCGTCGAAGCATTTACTCCCCTCGCGGAACGTCGTCGCATCGACCTCCAGTTTCAGACCACTCTAGCTACGCAGCCGCTCTGCTATGATGCAGAAAAACTGGAGAAGGTGTTCGGCAACCTGCTTTCGAACGCCCTGAAGTTCACGCCGGAAGGGGGAAAGGTCTGGGTAACGCTCGCCGCCCGGCCGACCGGGGAAGAGCATGTGGTGGAAGCCGTAGTGAAAGATACCGGACCTGGAATCCCCAGCGAGGTTGTACCGCGGATCTTCGACCGCTTCGAGCAGGCCACGACTAGCAGCAACTCGCCTCAGGCGGGCACAGGCATCGGTTTGGCTCTGGCCAAGGAGCTGGTGGAACGGCACGGCGGCCGGATTGGCGTGGAGACCGAGCCGGGATTCGGAAGCGCCTTCATCGTGCACCTCCCACTGGATGCTTCCCCATCACTGCATTCGGATGATGCGCTGAGCGCGGCAGATTCCGGCGACGCTCCGTCGCTTTCCCAGACCGCCTTGCTGGAGTCGGCCGCGCAGTTGGCCATCCTGCCGTCGGAGGAGCCGACGCCGCCTGTGGCGGCGGACGAAAAGAAGCCCACGCTGCTGATCGTGGAAGATCACGCGGAGGTACGCGCATACCTGCGTAAGCACCTGGAATCGTCCCACAACATTCTCGAGGCGGCGGACGGCGAGCTTGGCCTTGCAATCGCCCGCACCACGCGGACCGATTTGGTGCTCAGCGACGTGATGATGCCAGGAATGGACGGCTATGCCCTATGCCGTGCGCTGAAGACCGATGAGCGCCTTCGTATGATTCCCGTCATCCTGCTGACGGCGAGGGCCGGCGAGCAGGAAACGGTGGACGGCCTTTCGGCCGGAGCCGACGATTACATCATCAAACCTTTCAGCATGAAGGAACTTCAGGCCCGCGTCGATGCGCTGATCCGGGCACGACGGCAGGCCCAACGGGAGTTCAGCAGACAGATCGTGGTTCAGCCCTCAGGCATTACGGTCCAATCGGATGACGAAGCCCTCCTTGAACGCGTGATCGCCCTGGTCGAAGCCCGGCTCGGTGACAGCACGTTCAACGTGGAGGCGATGGCCGAGGCTCTCGGCCTGAGCCGCCGTCAACTGGAGCGCCGGCTGGCAGAGGCCGCCGGGGAGACGCCGGCTGCCCTGTTGCGACGGATGCGTCTTGAGCGTGCGCGGCAGCTCTTGAACGCGCAGAGCGGAACGATCGCGGAGGTCGGTTATGCCGTAGGTTTCAAATCACCGGCGCATTTCTCGAAGGCGTTCCGAAAGGCTTTTGGGATTTCACCGTCTGAGCAGAGCGAGACTACGTCATAGTCTTGGCTTGATGCGACGTGTCGCATATGGACCAGCGTGGGGCGCATATGCGCCGACGACTCGCCCTATGATGTGACTTGCAACGCCACATCCACCCGTGGCACGGAACTCATCACATCTATTTGCGAGCGGGTCGCTATCCGATGAGGACGAGACCAGGCAGAAGAACCATCAGCGTCGGCATTCTTTTGATCGCCGTCAGCTTTCTTCTGCAGGGACCGCTTAGCCCTCCGCAGGGGCCGCTCGGGAGCATCCAACCCGCCACGGTCGGCACGTACTCCTTCACAACGGGCGAGGTGCAGAACCTCCAGACCATCTTCGAGCAGTGGAAGACCGCCCAGCAAGCAGGCGGCAACCGCACACTCGTGCTCCCGATCGGCTGGTCGAGGGGTCTGTCGGTGGAGTATACCCATGCTTCGGGCACGGCCACGTTCAATATGGCGACCAGAACGGTCATCATAGCGATACAGGGGCTGACGGATGAACGTCCTCTAACGGCCTGGTTGGTCGACAACCTACCGGGAGTGGGCCGTAGCGTGTTGCCTGAGGAGGGCGACAGGATGCTCCAACTGGGGACTATTTATCCGACGGCTGACACAGCGAGTCTCAAGACGAAGCTCGACGCTCGGCAGCTCGCCGGCTTTCAGGCCGATCTTGTTGTGGTCACGCGAGGACGAAAGAATCCCGCAGCAGGCGGACTCCTCTTCGGAGCACCGACGCTGTTTCAGCGGATGTACTACAGCGCCGCCAGGGCACAAGCGGGCGTAAGCCTCGACGCCCAGGGTGCGGCGGAGGAGGCCGCATTGGCGGCCGACCTGGCAGGAAGCGTCCTTCGAACGATTTTCGCCCCGTCATCTCGAGCACGAGATCTTAATCTCGACGTGCTCGTCGAGGTCGGTGAAGAGCTGTTCGTGAGCGAAACCTTCGAGGGCAACGGCCGCACCTGCGCCACCTGCCACCCCTCCGAAAACAACTTCACCATTGATCCGGCCTTCATCGCCACGCTGCCTGATGACGACCCCCTCTTCGCCGCCGAGTTCGTCGATGCCCTGAATGCCGACAAAAACGGCGGCGAACGCTTTGAGAACCCCGAGTTGATGCGCCAATTCGGATTGATCGTAGAAAACCTGGACGGCCACGACGAACTCTCAACCAAATTCGTCATGCGCGGCGTCCCCCACATCTTCGCCCAGCGCCTCACACTCGAGCCCGATCCGAGCGACGGCACAACCAGTCCGCCCCTGCAGCGGACCGGCTGGGGCGGCGACGGAGCCCCCGGCGGCGGCACCCTGCGCGAGTTCGCCATCGGGGCCGTCATCCAGCACTTCCCGAA
>CAZQAS010000312.1:0-2777 GCA_964591285.1 uncultured Rhodothermales bacterium | reverse complement strand
GGAAAATCACCGGTAAAATCATCGAACACGGCGATGGCTCCGGGGACCAGAAGCGGGAAAAAGAGATCAATGTCTCGCTCCACGCCCGCGCGTGTATGGTCGCCGTCGATGAAGAGGAAGCGCACCTGCTTCCCTTGCAGCACCTCGGCTGCCCCCTCGCTCGGCATTTCCAGCAGTTGGATCTGCTCACGTAGGCCGAGTCCCTGCATATTGGCCTCGAAGTGATCCTTCAGGTCGCTCAAGTCCTTTTCCTTTACGAGGTAGCGATCCTCCTTGCCGGGATTGCCCTGGAAATGATCGATCGCGTAGAGTCTTCCGTTGCCGGAGTCGCGGACCGCTCGCGCCAGAAAGGAGGTCGAGTAGCCCTGCCAGGATCCGATCTCCACTACATCACCGCGCGCTTCCTGCATGTAGCAGAGCGTGTAAAGCAGCCTTCCGGATTCTTCGGAGAGCATGCCAGGAATCGAGCTCGACTCGGCCGTCGCAACCTGCAGATCGGTTAGTTCGGTGAGTCGAAGGCGCGCCCTGGGGATCCGTGAGCGTTTTTCGACGCGGTAGCCGAGGGAGTCGAGCAGGCGCAGGATCAGTCGTCGCATGGATCGCAGGAATAGAAGAGGTATGACTCGAAATCGGCACCGAATCAGTGCGCTGCCGTGGCACGTCGTCTGGCTGACTCTATCCCCCGTACAATGGTCTGCGTGAGCGGCTTGTTCGCCGCGCCGGTTTCAAGACGTACCCGAGCACCGAACTCGCCCTTCAGTTCCTGCCACACGGACCCGAATAGCTCCTTCGCAATCCCCGTCGTGATGAATTTAACACTCGAAAAGTCGAACTTGGCGGTTGATCCGGATTCGCCCTTAATTTCGTGCACGTCTTCAAATATCTGGCGCCCCGGCGCCAGTATTGCGTATTTGTGCGGCCAATGAGGAGGAAAAGAGCCAGCGTCGGTCGAATGAGCCTGCCCCGCCTGCGAATGCCCCAAGCTACCCGAGACCGTCGGAGACCGGCGCCGGCTGCACCGCCGCGCACCTGCGTATCATAGTGAGGCTTTCCGGGCCATAATTGAAAAGAAGATCGAGCGCCGACATGCCCGGCTCGAAGCCGTCGAAGTTCTGCCGATACTGGAGCGTCTCCATCTCAAGGACCTCGACTGTCGGCGCAAAGGCGATGTCCACTTCGAGCGTATCGGATGCGGTGAGCAGCCGCTGAGTCCCGGAGCTTTCCAGTATGTCGGGTACAGTCGCCGGCCGCGACGGGACTTCCGACGCTCGCATGATCGGCGTTTCGATGCCGAGCAGCTCGGCAAGGAGCTCGATCGAGCGACACGTCAGCGCCCCGAGCCGCTCCCATCGGCGATCGAAAACCGGCTTCAGGAGTGGCTCGTAGAATTCAAAGTACGGAGTGCGCCGGTAGTTGAACTCGAGGGCACGCCAATGCTTGCCCATCCAGAAATGCTTGTGGCGAATCTCGACCTCGTAGATGGGCCGGCCATGCTGCCCTCCCTTCAGCGGGATAGTCAACCACTGCCATCCCTGCGGCGTGCGAATCTGCGCGCGATTCTGAAACGATTGGCGGCTGTACTGAAGTGTATCGGCAAGGAGCATCCGGTCGGCTGCGTCAGCAAGAGCCATCGTCGCCGGAGAGGGCCAGTATGCGGGCGGCCTTACGGCGACGATCGGATCATCATTCTCAGAAGCGGCCATGAAGGTCCGATGACGCTGAATTACACGCTTTCCACAAAGGGGCCTGTGTTTCGTGGTATATTAATGTAGGTGTCCACGAAACGATCCTGACGGACCTCCCCATGCGCTTCGCACTTATACTTTCGCTCGTGCTGGCGATCCTCGCCGTGGTTTTCGCCCTTCAAAATCCCGCTTACATGGACGTCAATATCGGTCCGTGGGACATTAACGAGTCGACGGCGCTCGTCCTTATGGTGACCTTCTGCCTCGGTGTGCTGGTCGGCGTTCTCGCGACGGTCCCCACGGTCATCAAGCGGCGACGCCGCATCCGACATCTGGAGCGCAGTGCTGCGGAGTCGCCGGCCGAGGAGCCGACGACGACCAAGCGCCAGCCGGTCATCGATCCCGACCCGAGCAGCGTACGGGACCGGGAGTAGTGCTGATATCCGTGACATAGCGCCGCTGCCGTGAAGCCTACTCCCCTCGAACCCGGAGACACGATCGCGGTCATCGCGCCGGCGAGTGTCCCGCGCGACATGGAAAAATTCAGGGCCGGCGTGACGCGGCTCGAGTCGCTCGGCTACAAGGTGGAGCTCGGCCGCGAGCGCTACAATCGACGTGGGTACCTGTCCGGCTCTGATCGCGAACGCGTTGACGAGCTCAACTCGTTTCTCCGCAGGTCTGATGTTAAAATGCTGATCGCAGCTCGCGGCGGCTATGGTGTGCTGCGCATTCTGCAGGATGTCGACTATGATGCAGCGCGTGCACATCCGAAACTCGTCGTGGGCTACAGTGACCTTACGGCGCTGCATCTTGCACTGCATCATCTTTCCGGACTTCCGGGACTCTCAGGTCCCATGGTCGCGGTCGAATGGCACGATTCGGATCCTGCGAGCGAGCGCTTGTTCTGGCGACTCATCCGGGGTGAGACGCCCGATCCACTGTTGGGGCCCTCCGGCGAGGAGCTGGCGCCACTGGCCCCAGGCGTCGCGGAAGGACCGCTGCTGGGGGGAAATCTGGCGATGGTCGTCCGCCTGATTGGCACACCGTACCTACCGTCCCTCGAAGGCGCGATCCTATTCGTCGAGGACGTCG
>CAZQAS010000311.1:1384-2797 GCA_964591285.1 uncultured Rhodothermales bacterium | reverse complement strand
CCCACTTCGTGTCGCTGGCGTAGGCGTAGGTCCCCTCCAGGTGCGGCCCTCTGCCGCGCTGGACGTAGTACGGCCGAAAGGCGAGCGTGCCGGCGGCCGTCGCGCGGGGCGTCCGGGACGGCGTCAGGATGAGCGGCCCGCCGGTGGCCGGGGCGGCGAGGGCGAGGCCGGCGGCCGACGCGGCGGCGCTTTTCATGAATGTTCGCCGCGAGAGGGGACGCTCGGGATGGTCCATGGGAACTGCTTGCTAACGAAGGCTACAGACGACCGGAAGATAATGGCCGAGCCTCTCGCTTCACAGGACCAAAGATCGCGGCACTCAACGGACCATCAGGACACGCCGAGAAAATGCAGCATCGCGCCGACGATCACAGCGAATCGATGAATTCCTTCCACGGCGCAGCAGCCATCGTTTCGGTCTCCGCCTGCGCGAGCGAGCGGATGATCATCGCCGCCTTCGCCACCTGCTTTGGATCGTCCGACTCGACGACGTCGACGACGTCCACGCTGCCCATCGTGGCGTAGCTGTCCAGCCACCGCACGCCGGGGCACTCTTCCTTGACCTTTGCCGCCACTTCCTCCGCCAGTTCGCGGAAGTCCGCCGGCTCATCGAACGACTGCGGATGCATTTGGGAAAGTATCACGTAAACGGCCATCGCTTGCCTCCTCTGGATCTGTTCGTTGGGGGTTTCACGTCCTCCATCCATCTTAACAACAGAAAGGGAGGAGATCGTACGGCGCGGCAGGGTCTCACTCCATTTTTACGTGAGGGTTTGGAGGCTTCACGT
This sequence comes from uncultured Rhodothermales bacterium, assembly GCA_964591285.1. Classification (GTDB taxonomy): domain Bacteria; phylum Bacteroidota; class Rhodothermia; order Rhodothermales; family VXPQ01; genus CAZQAS01. The sequence goes on along the minus strand of CAZQAS010000311.1, from coordinate 2,009 downwards.
GAGGGCATCGGCCTCGCGCAACGCGGCTGGCCGCGGAGGTCACTCCGCTCCCTCGTTGCTGCTGATACTGTAGGCGCCGATCATCCATTCGCCGCCGACTCTCCGCCAGGCCATGAGGAACTTGCCCTCGTAGGTGACCGCGCCGCGGAACTCGTTGGTCGTTTCGCCAACGCTGTAGGCGACGTCGCCGCGCCCGACATGGAAGCTTTCAAGCGTGGCGCGCGTGTCGCTCATGAAGCCGAAGACTCGCTCATAGAAGGCGCGGATCGCTTCGCGGCCCCGCACGGGATCCATGTCGGATACGTGCAGGATACCGTCGTCGGCGAAGAGCTCCGCGACGGCGTCGGCATCGCGGGCCTCCAGCGCGGCGAAGAAGCGATTGTGCCTCTCCTCCAGCGCAGCGCGGTTGGCCGGGTCGTCGTCGGCCGGCCGATCGGCGCAGGCCGGCGTGACGGCCAGCACGTACAGTAGCAGGATGGATAGTCGATTGATCACGTTTCTGCTTGGTGGTAGCACACTGATTTCACGGACACCTCCGAAGTCCGCTTCGGATATCCTCGACGGAGTCTCCGAAATTAACGAGAACGAGTACAAAAGCGAGCAGGTCGGGTGGATCCGTGGCAGA
>CAZQAS010000311.1:0-1284 GCA_964591285.1 uncultured Rhodothermales bacterium | reverse complement strand
ATGGTGCATCCTTGACATGCAAGTCGTTACTTGCATATATTCTCGTCGTGGGCGATATATACCATGCGCTGTCCGCGTCGGCGAGGCGCGCGATACTCGACGAACTACACGAGCGGGACGGGCAGACGCTCTATGAGCTCTGCACCCGGCTCACCATGAGGCACGGGCTGGAGATGTCGCGGCAGGCGATCTCCCAGCACCTCGACGTGCTCGAATCGGCCGGCCTGGTCAAAACGGAGCGGGACGGCAGATACAAGTTCCATTACGTCGACACGACCCCGCTCAAGGAAATCCAAGAACGATGGCTAGACTAACAAGACCCACCCCCGCGAACGATGAAAATCGTAGTGACCAGCGTTTACGTAGACGATCAGGAGAAGGCGCTCGCCTTCTACACGGACGTCCTCGGCTTCGTCAAAAAGAACGACATTCCCTTCGGAGAATCCCGGTGGCTTACCGTCGTCCCTACTGAGGATCGAGATGGCACCGAGCTCCTGCTCGAGCCCGACAGTCATCCAGCCGTCAAACCCTTCAAGGAAGCCCTCGTGGACGACGGCATTCCCTTCACCTCATTCGGCGTGACCGACCTGCGAGCCGAGTACGAGCGTCTGAAGGAGCTCGGCGTTCGGTTCACGCAGGAGCCCGTATCGATGGGAAACGTCACGATGGCCGTCTTCGACGACACCTGCGGCAATCTGATTCAGATCGCCGAGGCGGGAGGCGCATGATGAGGACGGCATGCTTGAAAGCGATAGCGGCGGCGGCATTCGCGGCGATGCTTTTTGCGACGGGTCCGACCGCGGCGGCCGGCGAGGACACAGCCGGCCAGGCGAGTGGTCCGGCGGCCGGTCGTGCGAGTGAACCGGCGATCGGCTGCGCGAGCGATCCGGCCGACTTCCTCGAGCGAATGGCCGGCGAGTGGCAGGTCGTCTCGGAGGCGACGCTCGGGCCGGGACAGGAGCCCATCCGCACGCGTATCAGCGTCACGGCACGGCTGATCGGCGACCAGTGGATCGTCGCCGAGGGCAGCGGCGAAGCCGGTGGACGCGAGTTCACGTGGATCTTCACGCTCGGCTACAATCCCGCCGAAAAGCAGTTCGACGGCACCTGGGTCGACTCGAATCAGTCGCACCTCTGGACGTACACGGGCACACTTGACGACGAGGGCACGACGCTGACGCTGGAGACCGAAGGCCCGATCATGGGCGACCCGTCGACGACCGCGCAGTACCGCGAGTTCATCGAGGTAAAGGACGCCGATCACCACGTGATGCGCTCTCAGAT
>CAZQAS010000310.1:0-2880 GCA_964591285.1 uncultured Rhodothermales bacterium | reverse complement strand
CTGTCTGACTCGTCGTGAGGTGTTTTGTATAGGCGCGATGAAGATAGGTAGAGCGCCTACCAAAAACTACCCGCTGCGGACCGTGTCATCCCCCGCGTGAAGCGGGCGCGGTGACGGGTTTGTTGCTAGCGTACCAGGCTGCTTTCCCGTACCACGAACGAGTTGGACAAGCGCCCTGCAAAGGAAGTATCCGGCCGTCAAGCCAAAAGCGGCGCCCGTTGCGATGCGGCTGCCTACCGTGTTGGTCCAGAATCCGAGGAGATCCCCCAACCAATCGATCCCCGGAATCGCGATTGCGGCAAGAATGAACCATCGCGCCGCGTCGTTGATTTTCTCGTCCCAACCGCGGAGCACAAGGAATGCGAGCGGTGCGGCTGCCAGTGCGCCGTAGATGCCGAGGCATCGGTGGCAGGCGGCGAGCTGAACGCCATCGATATGAGGCGAACGGGCTGGGATCTGATGGCAGACGCTCGAAAACACGGCCATGACGACGTGCCGTGCCGTCTCACCTACGTACGGCGGAAGGAGTACGGCGATGAAAAGCACCGAACCGGTGACGAGTGCGGCGCCCCAGGCAAACCAGAACGCGCGGTCCTCATGCACTAGCCGAGCGTCCCTCAGCACTGTCGGTGTCATGTTGAATCCTTCTCGAATCCTGCCCGATCAACGTATCGCAAGAAACGAAGTACGTCGCAGCCGGTGCAAACGTTGCTCCCGCCGGACGATCCGCACGTCGCGATTAACGCACGATTCACCTGAAACCGGCCGAGTCGGCTTGATCGGAACAGCCGATTCAAATACCTTGTTGCATGAATTAGCACTCACCGACCTAGAGTGCTAACAGCGCCGCAAATCACTGATTACCATAGGATTAACTAAGGAGGAACGTCATCATGGCATCGATCAAACCGCTAGGCGACCGCGTCGTAGTTCGCCCGGAAGCAGCGGAGGAGAAAACCGAGAGTGGGCTCTACATCCCGGACACGGCAAAAGAGAAGCCGCAACGTGGCACCATCGTGTCCGTCGGGCCCGGCCGGGTCGAGGATGGCAAGAAGATCGACATGAGCGTCGGCGAGGGTGACACCGTCCTCTACGGCAAATATTCCGGAACGGAGGTCACGCTCAACGGCGAGGATCTTCTCATTGTGCGCGAGAGCGACATCCTCGGAATTATCGACGGTTAGTTTCTGCGTACCCGGCGTCGGGTTGATTCCGAGCCCGTTCCCGTTTCGGAACGCATTAACGCACCACAACCGAATATACTAGAAACACCCAGAGACCGATGGCTAAACAAATCGTATTCGACACCGAAGCACGCGCTGCCCTGAAGCGTGGCGTGGACAAGCTCGCAAACTCCGTTAAAGTGACGCTCGGCCCGAAAGGCCGCAACGTTATCGTCGAGAAGAAATTCGGCGCGCCAACCGTCACGAAAGACGGCGTGACCGTCGCCAAGGAGATCGAGCTCGAAAACAAGCTCGAGAACGTCGGCGCGCAGATGGTCAAGGAGGTCGCCTCCAAGACCAGCGACGTCGCCGGCGACGGGACCACCACCGCGACCGTCCTCGCGCAGTCCATCATCCAGGCCGGACTAAAGAGCGTCACGGCCGGTGCCAACCCGATGGACCTGAAGCGCGGCATCGACAAGGCAACCTCCGTGATCGTCGGCAATCTGCGCGAGCAGAGCCGCGAGATCTCCGGTAAGAACGAGATCTCACAGGTCGCCTCGATCTCGGCGAACTCCGACAAAACGGTCGGCGACCTCATCGCCGACGCTTTTGAGCGCGTCGGAAAAGACGGCGTCATCACGGTGGAGGAAGCCAAAGGAACCGAGACCTATCTCGACGTGGTCGAGGGTATGCAGTTCGACCGCGGCTATCTTTCGCCGTACTTCGTTACCGATCCGGACAACATGGAGGCGATCCTCGAGGACGCCTACATCTTGATCCATGACAAGAAGATCAGCACCATGAAGGATCTCCTTCCGGTGTTGGAGAAGGTTGCACAGACGGGCAATCCGCTGATGGTAATCGCCGAGGACATTGAAGGCGAGGCCCTTGCAACGCTCGTCGTGAACAAGCTTCGTGGCACGCTGAAGGTCGCGGCCGTGAAGGCTCCCGGCTTCGGCGATCGTCGTAAGGCCATGCTCGAGGACATCGCGATTCTCACCGGCGGCACCGTCGTCTCCGAGGAGAAAGGCTACCGCCTCGAGAATACCACCATGGATTATCTCGGCCGTGCCAAGCGCGTCGTGATCAACAAGGACAACACGACCGTGGTCGACGGCGCCGGTTCGGCGGACGACATCAAGGCACGCGCCAATCAAATCCGGCAGCAGACCGAGACGACGACCAGCGATTACGATCGCGAGAAGCTGCAGGAGCGTCTCGCGAAGCTCTCCGGCGGCGTCGCCGTGCTGAAGATCGGTGCGGCCACCGAGCCCGAGATGAAGGAGAAGAAGGCGCGCGTCGAAGACGCCCTCCACGCCACGCGTGCGGCCGTCGAAGAAGGCATCATACCGGGCGGCGGGGTCGCATATCTCCGCGCACTGTCCTCCCTTGACTCGCTCGAGGTCGACAATGAAGACCAGCGCATCGGGGTGACCATCGTCCGAAGAGCGCTCGAGGAGCCGCTCCGACAGATTGTCCAGAATGCGGGTCTGGAAGGCTCGATCGTCGTTCAGAAAGTCAAGGAAGGCAAGGACGACTACGGCTTTAATGCGCAGACGGAGAAATACGGTAGCCTCATCGACGAGGGCGTGATCGATCCGACGAAGGTCGCTCGTACCGCGCTCGAGAACGCATCCTCGGTCGCCAGCCTCCTGCTGACGACGGAATCGGTTGTCGCCGATCTGCAAAGCGAGGATGACGACGACGGCATGCC
>CAZQAS010000309.1:0-2890 GCA_964591285.1 uncultured Rhodothermales bacterium | reverse complement strand
AGCGGTCTCTCCTTTCAGCGGCAGCGGCCGCTCTGTTGCTGCTGGAGGAGCTCCGGTCCGTGCTTGATGATGAGCCCTAGACCCCTCGCTGCGGCGTCGCGGAAGCTCCACCGTGAACGTGGCCCCCTCACCAACCGTGCTCTCGACGTCGATGGCGCCCCCATGGTGCTCGACGATCCGCTTGCAGATGGAGAGCCCCATGCCCGTTCGGCCTCGGGGCCGCGCGGTCTTGAGGTGTCGAAACGGTGAGAAGATCTTCTCGTAGTGGCGCGCATCGATGCCGACGCCGTTGTCGATGATTTCGATCTGACAGCGCTCGGCATCGGCCCGCCCACGTATGTGGATGGTCGGAATGACCCCGTCGCGGCGTGCCTCCAGCGCATTGGCGGCCAGATGACGTATCAAATCGCGGATCTGCGACGGCACGACTTCCGCTGTCGGAAGCTGCTCGACCTCGACGCGGGCCGCGGTGCGTGACACCTCGGCGGCAAGCTCGTCGACGGCATCTCGAGCGAGATCCGTAAGATCCACCTCCTGGTAGACTTCCTCGCGATTCGAGATGCGCGAGAAGACCATCAAGTCGGTGATGATGCGCGACATCTGGGCGCCGATCTCCTGCATTCGATCGAGATACTCGCGCCCGGCGTCGTCCAGGCGCGGCGCGTACTCCTCCCGGACGAGATCCGCGAAGGTTCGGATCTTGCGGACCGGCTCCTGCAGATCGTGCGAGGCGGCCGTGGTGAAATCCTGCAGATCGCGCGTGCGGCGTACGAGTGCTGCGTTGGCCTCCGAGAGAGACGCCATCGTCTGCACGCGCTCGGTCACGTCACGGTTGATGCTCAGATAGGCGATGCCGTCGCCGTAGTCGATCTCGGCCGTGCTGACGAGGACGTGCACCTCCTCTCCGTCCTTCCGCCGATGAACGGCCTCGAGGTTCTCGGACGGCACCTCATCGAACCAGAGATCCGACGCCAGTCGATCCACCCGCAGCCCGATGAGTTCGTCGCGACTGTATCCGTAGAGGTCCGTTGCCCGCCGGTTCGCATCCACGATGATCATCTGCTCCGGATCGACGACTAGAATCGCATCGCTGGCGGAGGAGAAGAGCCGGCGGTACTTTCGCTCGGAGAGACTGAGCTGTACCTGAGCGCGTATCGTCGCACTCGCTGCCACGTGGATCACGATCCCGATGCTCGCGACGCATGCCAGGAAGATGACCGGACCGACAGCGCTGGGCACGGCCGTCACGCCGGCGCTCGTCAGCAGGACGGCGAAGATGAGGTACGTGCGAAGCGGCCCGATGCGGTGCAGTCCCGTGCTAATCGCAACGGCGATGGCCGAGATCACGAACAGGAGCCCGATGGCGTAGTTCGGTGCAAACCCGTTTGCCGCCGTGAGCCCGACGAACCACGCCGTGAGCACGTACAGGAGCACGTGAATCCATTGGATGAAGTGCTTGCGCACCGTGGCGCTGACGTAGGATAGGACGAGCGTGCCGACGAAGCAGCTGGTAAGCAGGAGCCGAAGCCAGAGCGGATCGAGGGCTCCGGGATCCGTGATGCGGTAGACGACCCAGAAAAAGGGAATCAGCAGCCCGGCGATGATCGCGTAGGTCCGGTAGGTTTCCAGGCGCCCGCGGTCCCCCTCGTCGCGATCGGTCACCGACGCCAGAGCAGCCTTACCATGCATCCTATGAAGCGATCTCGAATCAGTAGTACAGGTCTGCCGGCAGGCGACGTGCGAATAGGCCGCAAGATGGCAGGACGCCGACAAGATAGCTACGCTACTTGTCTCTCGGCAAGGTGCGCAAAAACCGCTCCGAAGACAATGCCTTCGAGCGATTGAGAACATTTCCCATCGAGCGTGTTACCTTTGGGTAGTGAATCGGCGATATGTGCCGGATGGCGGCGTGCCGGTTCACGTAATCCTAACAGCGGCTCGAACCATCTCGACGAACAGCATGGCTACCGATCGCGAACGCGGGCGCTTCGTTTGGTACGACCTCATGACGCGCGACACCGATGCCGCCGCGGAGTTCTACCGGCGGGTCGTCGGCTGGCGCACGAAAGACCGCGAAGGCAGAAACCCGCGCTACACGATGTGGACGGTCGAGAAGACGCCGATCGGCGGGGTGATGTCCATCGACACCTCCACGCGCGGCGACGTGCCGCCCCACTGGATGGCCTACATATCGACGCCCGACGTGGACGCGACGGTCGAGCAGGTCACTGCGCTGGGCGGCCGGCTCTACTCCGGTCCGCACGACGTGCCGGACGTCGGACGCTACGCGGTGCTTGCCGATCCACAGGGCGCCGCCTTCTCCGCCTTCAAGCCAAGCGGCGAGATGCCGGGCTATCCATGGCCGCCGCAGCCGGGCCGCTTCTCGTGGCACGAGCTGGCGACCTCCGACAACGTGGCCGCCCTCGACTTCTACTCAGAGCTGTTCGGATGGGAGAAGACGGGCGAGTACGACATGGGCGAGATGGGCATCTATCTGCTCTACGGCGATGGAGACATGACCTTCGGCGGGATGTACAACAAGACGGCGGAGATGAAGGGCCCCTCCTTCTGGCTCTACTACATCCAGGTCAACGACATCTTCCGGGCCATAGACGTGGTGAAAACGCAGCGCGGCGAGGTGATCAACGGTCCGATGGAGGTGCAGGGCGGCCACGTGGTGGCGCAGTGCATGGACCCGCAGGGAGCGCCCTTCGCACTGCAGGTCCGGCAGTAACGAAGGGACGGTGATGAAGAGGTGGTGATGAGCAGGGAGTGATCAGGAGGCCATCGGCCGGCCGCCCTCGGGTCGGATTTCGTCCGGCTGCCGCGGTTTCGGGCCGGATGATCGTACCGGCTGGTCGCCGCCTCGCCGAATGTCATCGTTTTCGCG
>CAZQAS010000308.1:0-2924 GCA_964591285.1 uncultured Rhodothermales bacterium | reverse complement strand
CCGTGAAGCGGAAGAAGGCGCCGTCGTTGAAGATGTTGCAGTTCTGATAGATCTCGACGAAGGCCGCACCCTGGTGCGCGTGGCCCTGCCGGAGGATCTCCTGCAGGTGCTTCGGATCGCGATCCATCGTGCGCGCCACGAACGTGGCGTCGGCGCCGAGCGCGAGCGTGACGGGATTGAAGGGATGGTCGATCGATCCGTACGGTGTGCTCTTCGTGATTTTGCCCAGCTCTGAGGTCGGGCTGTACTGGCCCTTCGTCAGGCCGTAAATCTGATTGTTGAAGAGCAGCAGCTGGATGTTCAGGTTCCGCCTCATCAGGTGGATGAGGTGATTGCCGCCGATCGACAGCGCGTCGCCGTCACCGGTGATGATCCAGACGTCGAGCTCCGGCCGGCTGGCCTTCAGGCCCGTCGCGATGGCGGGCGCGCGGCCGTGGATGGAATGCAGACCGTACGTATTCATGTAGTACGGGAAGCGGCTCGAGCAGCCGATCCCACTGATGAAGACGCTGTTCTCCTTGGGGATGCCGAGCTCCGGCATCAGCCGCTGAACGCTCGCGAGGATGGCGTAGTCGCCGCAGCCGGGGCACCAGCGGACATCCTGATCCGAAGAGAAATCCTTGCGTGTAAGCTCTATGGGAGCGCCGTCGCCGCCGAATCCCGGAGGCAGACTCGGCTTCTTCGCGCTGGATGGACCGGCCGGCTTCTTGCCCCCCGGAGGTCCCGTGGGCTTCTTGCCCCCTGGAGGCCCGGCGGGCTTCTTGCCGGCAACAGGACCAGCAGGCTTCTTTCCGGAAGGCGGTCCCGACGCCTTTTTGGCACCCGGTGGCCCGGCCGGTTTCTTGCCCGACGGTGGTCCGACAGGCTGTTTCCCTGACGGCGGCCCGTCCGGCTTCCTGGTCGCCGGCGGTCCGGCCGGTTTCCGCACACCTTCCGGTCCGGCGGGCTTCTTAACGCCCGGAGGCCCAGCCGGCTTGACGCCCTTCGGCTTTTGTGCGTCGTCGTTCTTTTTCGGATCACTCATGGATTTGCCCACTCTATCTGGCAAGTGCGCCGACGATCTCTGAAATTTCCTCTTCGATCTCGCTCAATCGGAAAGGCATGCCTTTGATCTTGTTCATCGGGATGAACGGCAGCAGGTACCGGTCGCGGAGTATGCGGACGAGCTGGCCATTGTTCAGCTCCGGCACCAGCAGCTTCTTGTAGCGGCCGAAGATCTCGCCGAGATCGGACGGCAGCGGATTCAGCCACCGGAGGTGGACGGACCCGACCTTCAGCCCACGCACGCGCGATGCGTCCACGGCGGCCTCGATCGCCCCGCGCGTCGATCCCCATCCGATGACGAGCAGGTCGCCCTCCTCATCACCGAAGATCTCCGTTGGAGGAAGCTCGCGCGCGACGCGTTCCACCTTCTCGGCCCGAAGCTTCGTCATGTAATGATGGTTCTCCGGATCGTAGGAGACGTTGCCGGTTTCGTGTTCCTTCTCGAGGCCGCCGAGCCGATGCTCGAGGTCCGGCGTTCCCGGTCGCGCCCACGGGCGGGAGAGCGTCTCGTCGCTGCGCACGTAGGGCAGGAAGACATCCTCGCCATCGACCGAATGGTTCGTTCCCGTAGCGAAGCTCGGCTTGAACTTAGGTAGATCCTCGACGTCCGGGATGAGCCATGGCTCCGATCCGGTACCTAGATACCCATCCGAAAGCAGCATCACCGGCGTCATGTATTTCACGGCGATGCGGCAGGCCTCGTATGCGGCGAAGAAGCAGTCGCCGGGCGAGCTCGCCGCGATCACCGGAAGCGGCGCTTCTCCGTTGCGGCCGTACATCGCCTGCAGGAGATCGGATTGCTCCGTTTTCGTAGGCAGACCGGTCGACGGTCCGCCCCGCTGCATGTCGACGATGACGAGGGGCAGCTCGGTCATCACCGCCAGGCCGATGGTTTCCGTCTTCAGGGCGATCCCTGGACCGCTCGTCGCCGTCACGCCGAGGCTTCCGCCGAAGCTCGCGCCAAGCGCGGATCCGACGGCAGCGATTTCGTCCTCCGCTTGGAAGGTCATCACACCGAAATTCTTGTGCCGGCTGAGTTCGTGGAGAATGTCTGAGGCCGGGGTGATCGGATACGAACCGTAGAAAATCGGCAGGCCGGACTCGCGGCCGGCGGCGACGAGTCCGAGCGCAAGCGCCTCCGTACCGTGAATCGCTCGGTACTTGCCGGGCTTCAGCGACGCCGGTTGGACGTCGTAGCGAACCGCGAATTCCTCGATCGTCTCGCCGTAATGAAATCCCTTCTTCAGGACCAGGGTGTTGGCGTCGCGAATGTCGGGCTTCTTAGCGAACTTCTTCGCCAGCCAGTCGATGGCCGGCTGGATCGGCCGCGAGTACATCCAGAGGGCGAGTCCGAGCGCGAACATGTTCTTGCTCCGGTCCATGTCCTTCTTGTCCAGACCGGAGTCCTTCAGCGCCTCGTGCGTCAGCGTCGTGAGGGGAATCTCGACGACCTTGTAGTTGCCCAGCGAGCCGTCCTCGAGCGGATTCGCGTCGTAGTTCGCCAGGCCGAGATCCCGCTTTCCGAAGGAATCGACATTGACGACGAGCGTGCCACCGGTGCGGACGCGGTTGACGTTGACCTTCAACGCCGCGGGATTCATGGCGATGAGCATGTCGACCTCGTCACCGGGCGTGCGGACGTCCACCGATCCGAAGTGAAGCTGAAATCCGCTGACGCCATAGGTCGTGCCAGCCGGGGCGCGGATCTCGGCGGGAAAATCGGGCAGCGTCGCGAGGTCGTTTTTCGCGTAGGCGCTGGCGAGGGTGAACTGCGAGCCGGTCAGCTGCATCCCGTCGCCGGAGTCGCCGGCGAACAGGACGGTGGCCTCAGGGATCTGCTGCGTGGATTTCTCCGGGGACGAAACAGCCATATCAAAAGA
>CAZQAS010000307.1:0-2934 GCA_964591285.1 uncultured Rhodothermales bacterium | reverse complement strand
ATGCGTCCAGCTGCGCTACTCCAGGCTCCGACCCGAACTTGTCCGTGAATGCGGATAAATTGCGGAGTTTGCGCAGCCCGACAACCGAGCGAGCCACCGAATCGACTCGAGCCGAGCTATCCAACCATCTGCTGGTACACCTCCTGGACCTGTGGGCGGAGGGCGTCCACATCCCCGTCGTTCTCGATCACGAAGTCGGCTCGTTCACGCAGCTCCTGCGGCGGCAGCTGATTCTCCATCCGCGCGAGCACATCCTCCCGTGAGACGCCGTCGCGTTCCATTACGCGCTCGATGCGGATCTCTCGATCGGCATCGACGACGGCCACCGCATCGAGGTGCTTCTCGGCGCCTGCTTCGTAAATGAGTGCCGCCTCGTGGACCAGCAACGCAGCGCCATCTCGGGCCGCGCGCTCGCGTGCCTCGGTGAAGCGCCGGAACACCCGCGGATGTACGATGCCGTTGATGATGCGGAGCTTCTCCTCGTCGTTGAAGACCTCCTCGGCCAGGTACTCGCGGTTGAGCGTGCCGTCGGGGAGATAGCTCTCCTCTCCAAAGGCACCCACAATCGCCTTCCGTGCCGTCGGATCATCCACCAGGAGCTTTTTGCCTTCCTGATCGGCAGAGAAGACCCGCGCCCCGAGCTCCTCGAAGATCCGGCAGACCGTCGTCTTGCCGCTTCCGATGCCGCCTGTGACGCCTAAGGTTTTAGTCATTGAGTTCCACTCGGTAGCCCGGACTTATTCGGATGCATGCGCATACGAATTTCACCGCTCCTCACCGCTTTCACCGCCCCCTCATAACCGCCACATCGCCACCATCGATAAATTCGGGATGATCTTGCGGTCGCCGCTCCGGCCGGCCGACCGGATCCGCGCGGCGTCGTCGTCCGGCAGCTCGCCGTAAAGGCGGCGCCGCACGTGCTGCACGTTCAGCCAACCGTCCAAACGCAGGGTGGATAGTCCCCGGATCGGCCAGGTGATCGAGCACGTCGGACCGATCTGCTCGATCCACGAACGGCCAGGCCGTGTGATGCTCGTGCGCAGAACCTCGCCGTTTTCGTCCAGTCGGACGGTCCCCTCCTCATCCACGACGGGGTACCGAACCGTCGTGGATCGATCGAAATCCGTGCGGATGAACACGCGCGCACCGACCACGCCTGTTATCCCCCGCCGCGTCTGTACCTGCAGGCCCACCCATCCGCTGTACGTGCGGAGGGTGTCGAAAGGGATCTCGGCGAACTCGTCCCACAGTAGCCGGCCGAGGCGAAGATCGCTAAGGCTTCCTTCGGCGAAAATGCTCATCCCGCCGCCGATGCGGTGTTCGGCCTCCGCCTCGTACCGTAGCTCGCGGGCCGACTGGTCGGCCGCACGGCGACCCGGAAGGGAGAAATCATGCACGGTGTAGGTGGCCCGGAGCTCCGATCCCACCCGAACGCGCGTGCGCTCCGACGGTGTCCAGTGCAGCGCAGGCCGCAGCCGAAGAGAACGCCGAATGTTGTTCTCAGCCGATCGTGCGGCGTTCAGGTAGACCGTATGGTAGTAGGTCCCCAGAAATCGGGCTTCGGCCGTCACGTAGCGGCTGAAGCGCATCCTCGCACCAAACTGCCCGTTGTGGTACACCTCGTCGCGGTCGTCGAGATTGAGCTCCGGCGTATCGTGCCGGACGATGCTGCTGCTGCCGTCGACGTCGAATACGAACCGGCCCACCGCGGCGCGGCCCCTCGCGTGGAGGGCTATCATCCCTTCGTCGTAATCCGCCTGGCGCAGCAGATTCGTCTTCTGGGACGCCTGCGCGGCGGGCAGTTCGTCCCGATTCGTGAGGCGACGGCGCTCCACTTCCGCGCCCGCTTCCGCGGCAATTTGCATCATGAGGTCGCCTTCGTCGCCCGTGCCGTAACCCAGACCGATCCGCCCGTCAATCATGCGGCGGTTGAACGCCGTATCGAAGTAAAGCGCATCGTCGGGCGCCCGCAGCGTGCGGATCCTGCGATTGTTCGCCCGAAAATCCGTCCTCCCGATCAGGCGAATGCCGCGGTACAACGGCGCTTCCGTTTCCAACCCGATGCGCAGCGTGTCGCTCGCGGTGGCCTCGACGGTCTCGGAGAGCCGGTCGGTCGGGGTCGTCCTATTCAAGAACGAGACGGCCTGGTAGGCGTCTCGGCGATAATTGCTGTAGTCGATGACCGTGGAGATCCGTACGTCGTCGAATCGGCGCGCCACCGTGCCGTCGACGTGCAGGCCGCGACCGCGTCGTGGATTGATGAACTGCCAGGAGCCGTCGGCCGCCAGATCAAGCCGGTAGTCATTGATTGGTGGAGGCGTCCATGCGGCGCGAACGCCGAAGGCCGGCCCGACGTCCGTGCGTAAAGGCGGCTCGCCCTCCAGCGTCACGCCGGGACGGCGGTCCCAAGCCATCCCCACAGCCGGCTCGATCGACCATCTGGACCCATCGGCATAGTGCATGCCGCCGTAGATCGCCTGGCTGAATACGCGGCTCTGACTGTACCAGAGGGAGCGGCCGCGCATGACGGCTCCGAACCCGCCGGCGAATCCACGGTCGACACGCCACGCGAGCACGTTTTCATCGCGAAAACTAAGCCGGTCGCTGAAGAGGATAAAAGCGTCGGATGTGAACCGATTGTCGACGCTCATCCGCCAGGCGCCTATCTCCTGTATCAAATGGGCCGTAGCCATCCAACGATACCGGTTGACGTCGCGCTCGAAGCCGGTCTCGATTCTCTGCTGCGCCGACGCGCGAACGGAAAACAGCATCGCGGCGACAATCCCGATCGAAAGAAGGGCTCGTACAGACATGTGAACGATCGAGCGTCAGCCAGGCGGCCACGAAAGGTCTCGACCGCCAAGTAGATGAAGATGTATGTGGTCAACCGACTGTCCCGCCGCCGGACCGCAGTTGAACACCGTGCGATATCCG
>CAZQAS010000306.1:0-2942 GCA_964591285.1 uncultured Rhodothermales bacterium | reverse complement strand
ATCCACGGGCAGCGATTCCTCGTGTTGGACGTCGATGGCGTCCCGAATCCAAACCTCGTCTGGAAGGATACCGCAATCGTGCCGGTCGGCTCGACGGTCGATTTCCTCGTCGAGATGTCCAACCCCGGCGACTGGATGCTGCACTGCCACATCGCCGAGCACCTCGAGTCCGATATGATGCTCCCCTTCACGGTGGCGCCGGAAGATCGCGGCGGCGAATAGCAGGCGCGGCCCTCATGGAGCATTCGTCTAGCGGAAACAGAATCAGCTCGATTGCACCTGAAGATCCGATCGCAACGAAGCACGGAGACTGTTGTATGTCGCTTTTGGAGCACTCCGTGACGGGATTATTATACTTTTGGCGCACTTGAGAGTTGACTGCGTCCGGAGTACCCACGATATTGGTCCCCGTGTGATGCTCACCTGTTGACGGATCACACGGCCATCTTGGCACTCACCCGACTCTAACTTTCGGTATGCACGACATGAACGAATCTTGATGGTGGCGGTCATTGACTGACCTCCATCGCTGAGCACGCCGCGCGGAAGGATCCACCCAACATCATCTGCGCGCGTTGGTATTTCAGAAACGTTGTAGTCCTGTTCGCATCCACCTGGCCCCGATGCACACTGCCTCTATGAAGCTTCCCCTCGTTGGGAAGTCGTATCGTACTTCCCGCCTCGCTCCAAGAGCGTACGGCAACCTTCAGACCATCGATCCACCTGTCGATCGGGAGCGTGCGTCTACCGATCGAGGTGACGCTCGCCTACCAGATCTTCTCCAACTCGTCGGACAAGGCATCGGCGGGCGAGAAGCCTATCTGATTCTGCCGCCACAGAACGGGGGTACTGCCGTCACCCCGGGCTCCGTTCGGGGATGGACCCGAATTGAATGGCATGCCGAGAAAGACAGAGCCGTTCGTTTGCAGGATTATGTGCTTCCGCGTGAACTTCGGGAGGTGCTCGTAAACGAGCGTACGCCCGTGTCGGATTCGCGCGGCTCGGTCCATTTCTTCGATGATCGTTGTGAGGCGGTCGTGTTCGTCTGCGGCCCTCGCTCCCAATTCCTAGGAATTCTGGGCATCGCGTATCCGGCCGAGTCTCGTCCGGAGGTAGGGCGGATTCGTCTGCTACAGGACATCGTCGCGAATCAACTGGCCGACCTATCACTTCCCCGCCGAACGAGTCGCCTAGATCTTCAGCGGCGCGTCGACGCGAGATCGCTTCCTGCCCTCTTCGTCTCCGAGCATTCGATCGCCTGCGTTAACGAGGCGGCCGAATTCATGCTGGCAGGTAGCAGCTCGGAGTCGCTTCTGGGCCACCGTTTGGACGATTTCGTTCCGGCTGCCGATTGCGAGCTCGTCCTCGACCACATCCACGCAATCGTCGAGGGCGCAAGAGAGCGCCGATTCGACTGCACGATCGTGGGATTCGATGGTCGTGAGCGCCGCGTGGAGATGCGATGCCGCCGCTACGTTTGGCGTGGATCTGTCTCCGTGGAAGTTATTTTAAACGAGCTCGCCCGCTACCGTAGCTATCCGGACCCGCTGATCGAGACACTCTCTGAGGCGGTGTGGCACATTCGTCTTAACACGGCCGTGCCGACCTCCGCCCCTACTTCCTCGCAGGTCCAGCTAATTCGAAAGCACGGATCACTCGTCGAGGCGAATCGGTCCTTTGCAAACATCCTGGGCGCCGACTCACTTGAGCGCCTGCTTGGCCGTCGGGTCTCGAGTCTCCTTTCGCCGAATGTTACCGAGTTAATCACCGCATTCGTCGAATCCGGCTATAATCTCCGCGGCTATGAACTAAGCCTGCGTGATGCCAACGACGTCGTTCGATCGTTTCTCGTCAATGCGACGGGAACGATCGAGAGCGGACGCCTAACGGATGTCTGGGGCAGCTGCAGCGAACTCTCCGACCGCGTGGAGCTGGAGCGCAGGAGCGTCAATCTTCAGGAAGAGCAGAAGGAGCGGATCGGGCGCGATTTACACGACAGCGTCGCACCACTTCTGACGGGGATGCGCCTTCTTAGCGGCGACATCATGCAGAGCAATGGGATGGAAGCCGACAGCCTGAAAGGGAAGATCGAGAAGATTGCCAGCTTTGCGGAGCAGGCCACCGATCGCCTCGGCGAAATCTACCGCGGCCTCGTTCCGCGCGTTCTGGAGGAAAAGACACTCGCCGAAGCGCTCGAGCTGCTCGTCGAGAACGTGGACAACCTTCCGGGCGTCAGCGTCCGGTTCGTCCGGAAAAGTGATGCTGACGTTCTGCGTAAAGAGGACAAGATCCAGCTCTACAGAATCGTGCAGGAAGCGGTAAACAACGCCGTAAAGCACGCCTGCGCCGGTAGCATTCAAATATCCCTGGAAAAGAAGAGCGGTCGGATCGTTCTCTGCGTGAGCGACGACGGACAAGGGTTCGACGTGGACGTGAAAAAGACCGATTCCCTCGGTCTGCAAAATATGCGCCTCCGTGCCAATACGATCGGGGCTTCTTTTTCGATAGAATCAGCACCGAAAGAAGGAACGGCAGTTTCCGTATCGCTCTCGGCGGCTCAGACGAACTAGCCTTTGTGCCTCCCTCTCGCCGACCTCGCACCGTGATACCGCGCTACGCCAGGATCGGCATCCGGTCCATTGATCCAAATCCGCCTCCGTTTTGCCTGTGAGAGGCACTATGGCGCGCGTGGTCATATGCGACAGCCATTCGGCAGTTCAGACGGCGCTAGCTCTGAAAATTAGCGAGACTCAAGATCTTGAGATTGTCGGGGTCTCGCGCTCTGTGGATGAACTGCTTGACCTACTTGCTCGTCAAGAGGCCGACGTTCTTATCCTTGAGCTCACTCTTCCAAATGCCGTTGTCCTGGATCTAATTCGAAGCCTCCGAGAGCAGAACGAGGGGCTCCGGATTGTCGTCTATACGATGTACGATGAGGCTAT
>CAZQAS010000305.1:0-2954 GCA_964591285.1 uncultured Rhodothermales bacterium | reverse complement strand
CTCCTCAAGAATCGCAGACGGGCGTTGTTACGTTCAATTTCCGCCTGGAATAGGCCGGCGCACTGCGCGCGAAAGCACTTTCGGAAACATGCTACTCACGCGTCGGCCATCCTCGAAGTAGATGCCCACGCCGAGGATCATGTCCCGGTGTCTGACCAGGATATAGCCGGTCTCGGTGACCAGGTCCAGCTGCGCATCGGAAAGCGTAAATTCTTCTCGAGAAACGAATGCCTGGGCCTGCTCGGCCGTCGCATCCAAGACATTCTTCGATGCATGGGGGCCAACGACACGTGAGGCCGCCGTCGTGAGTTTCGGAAAGCGCAGTGCGGTGCGGATGAACGGCATGCCGTCGCTGACCGGTTCCGGTTCCGAGATGGGCTCGTGGTCTGCGGGCGTCACGAAAAGGTATTTGCGGTTCGGCTCGTGAAACCGCCAATCCGCATACACATTCCGGGGAATCCCGAATCGGTCGAAGATCAAGTTGATCCAGCGTGCACGTGCCTCGTGTGGTGATCGTGTTGAGATCTCGACGCGATGCTCGGAGTCTGCGCTCTGAATCTTCTCAAGCACAGCGACAAAGAATCCACCCGTATCGTTTTGGTGCGGCCAGATGCGCATCGCCAGCTCGAGCGACGAGTCGTAGGTTTCGCCATTCCATTCCGTAAGGCCGCTAGAGAACTCGAGGCCATCGATGCGCGCAGGCAGGAGGCGAACGTCAGGGCCGAATTCCTCGAGGGCGCGGTCAATCACGCGCTCGTTTTCTTCCGGCGCGTAGGTGCAGGTCGAGTAGACGATCCGTCCGCCGGGTCTACACGCGGCGACCGCCGTTCGCAGCATGGCGAGCTGTCGATCGTGCAGGGCCTCGGACTTGTCGCGGCCTGTGGCGACAAAGGCGCTGACGTTCTTGCGCGAGGTGCCCTCGCACGTACAGGGTGCGTCGAGGAGCACGCGATCGAATGCCATCGATTCTACCGGATACCGCTCGGCATCCTCAACGGTGATGGTGGTATTCATCACGCCGAGGCGGTCGAGCGTTCCACGCGTGGCACGCATCCGGAGTGCGCTGCGATCGTTGGCGACGATAGTACCTGAGTTCGCCATGGCGACTCCCGCTTGCGCCGTCTTGTTGCCGGGAGCGGCGCAGAGATCTAGGATGCGCTCGCCCGGCTGCGGATCGAGTAGCACCACCGGCAGGAGTGAGACTTCCTCTTGAATATGGTAGAGGCCCGCGACGAACGGAATAGACTGGCCGGCGATCGCCGACGGCGGTCCCTTGAAGGCCGCGGAATTCCACTCGACCGGCCACGCCTCGATCCCCTCTGTTGCGAGATGCTCAGACAACTTCGATCGATCGGTGCGCAGCGTGTTGGTCCACAGACACAATGGAAGCGGCCGATCGAGCGCTTCAAGAAAGCCATCCCAATCGGGTATGATCGGTCGGTATCGCTCAACGCGTTCGATAGCTGGAATATCACGCTCGATCATCGTATTCCCGCGTGTTGCTCAGCCATGGCGGGGAAACACCGCCCACACGCACGTGCGGTCACAGCGATAGATCGATACGTTCCAGCACACCAAGGCGGGCTGAGAACGACGCGACGACCGTGAACCGTGCGTCATCGTTTTCGGAAAAGAGAACGCCTGCATCCGCGGTCATCCACCAGTACGGGCCGCCCTGCAACCGGACTTCTACGCCCGGCCGCACGAAGCGCGTCGCCTCGCCGGTCAGGATCGTGCCAACGTCATCCTCGGATCGCGGATAGGGCTCGCGGATGTCTCGCGCCCCCTGCCAGAGCAGGTCCAGCTTGGGCGTGACCGCCGCGTCGATTGGTCCGACGTGCGGGTAGACGGTGCCGAATCCGGAAACGCTCACGTAATCGCTGAACTGCGTGCCCAAACCTCGAAGCAAATACACGTAGCGGCCTTCGGGCTGATGGGTGTTGTAGGTGCGTGCGGTGACGGCCGTCAGCCGTCCTCCCAGGTCCAGCCGCGGCCAGCCGGCATAAAGGAGGCTTCCACTGAGTGCCGCGGACGGCGGCTCGCCCGTCTGGCCCATCAAATCAACGTCGTCCAGCAAAAGCTGTCCCTGCACAGTGACTCGCCGGTGCTGGAACCAGAGCATTCCGGCTAGGAGCCCATTGTTTTCGTCATTTTTCGGCCGCCCGTCCACCGAGAACGCCTGTAGATTGAGCGGATTCAGAAATTTGAGCGACAGCCCTGAGCTAGTCGACGAGTAGATGGTCGATTCCATGATGCTCAGCGAGAACGATCGCGTCGGACGCCAATCGAACCGATGGGCCGCCACGAATCTACGGACGCTCCCGGTGACGCTGTCGGCGCCGGCCGTGCCCGTGTACCGGCCGTCGGCCGTCATGCTGTCCAACTCGCCGAGTATCGAACGGAGTGCGAGCCGCCGGCCGCCGATGCGAAGATTGATGTGATCGAAATCGACCGCATTATCACTTAACAACAGCGCGTCATCGTCGGCGGGCGCCCAATGATGCCGGAATCGGCCCAGATAAACGGAGACGTATCGGCTCGCGAAGCCGGCGTAGTTCTCCTCGTTGCGGACAATGAGTCGATTGGCGGCGTCCAGTCCATCAGGGTCGTCTTGATAGAACGTATCGAAGCGAAGTCCCGCCTGGGCAACGATCGGCCCATACTGCAAAAAGGCCTGTCCTGCAATCTTCGGATAGACGTTCAGACCGGCCGCATGGAGGGAAGCGTCGTCCGCATCAAGGTAGCGCACGGGATGCAGCCGGTCGTGATTGCTGAATCGC
The DNA here is from genome assembly GCA_964591285.1 of uncultured Rhodothermales bacterium. Taxonomy (GTDB): domain Bacteria; phylum Bacteroidota; class Rhodothermia; order Rhodothermales; family VXPQ01; genus CAZQAS01. Next base: position 174 of record CAZQAS010000305.1, on the reverse strand, counting down.
ACGCCGGGCTCCAGCTCCCCGCCGCCGAGCGCATGACGCGAACGGCTTCGTCTCCCGTCGGTGCGGTCGAAAGCCACCTTTAGCGCCCGTGCCCATGTGCGTTCCGACGTCGCGAGCTCGCGAGGTCGGAGTTGCCGTACGGACGCCGCGATCTCTCCCCGCGTGTAGGGGACC
>CAZQAS010000304.1:0-2983 GCA_964591285.1 uncultured Rhodothermales bacterium | reverse complement strand
ACCGGAGAGAAACGGGCATTGATTCCGGTCGAGACGTTACGACCTCGTAGCGGGGCTTGGGTACGCCATCTGCTACGAGCACGTATCCGCGTAACCCGACGGTGCAACACCGTACACCTGTTTAAAGACACGGGAGAAGTGATCGGCGTTTCGGTATCCCACGCGGTAGGCGATTTCGGAGACCTGTCCGGACTGCTGTTCGAGTAGCTGAGCGGCACGGGCCAGCCGCATCATCCGAATGTAGCCGGCCGGTGAGAGGTTCGTGGTGGCTTTCAGGCGGCGCTGGAGCTGGCGCGAGCTGAGCGCAACCTCATCGGCCAGATGCTCCACGCTAAAGCCGGGATCATCGAGTCGGGATTCGATGATGGCCCGAACCCTTTCGACGAAGACCGCATCATCTGAGCTCACCACGATATCACTCGGTCCGAGGAGCACTTCGCCGCTATATTTACTCCGCAGTCGACTCCGAATCTCGATCAGGCTCTCGATGCGCGCGAGCAGTTCGTCTCCGTCGAAGGGCTTTGCCAGGTAGTCGTCGGCGCCCTCGCTAAAGCCTTCGACCAGGCTTTCCGTGTTCGCCCGGGCCGTCAGCAGGATGATAGGCAGATCGGACAGGTCCGTGTCGTCGCGGATGGCCTGCGTGAGAGCGATGCCATCCATTTCCGGCATCATGATATCGGCGATCAGCAGATCCGGTCGCTCCGCGCGCGCCATCATGAAAGCCTCCTCACCGTCGCACGCCTGTAGCACGTCGAATTCGGGATCGAGGAGGCTGCGTACATAGGCGCGGATGTCCGGGTGATCGTCGGCGATGAGGACGCTGCGCCGGGCTCCCTCTCGATCCGGCCGAATTTCATCATGCGCATGCTCCGAAGGCGTAGACGCTATGTCAACGGAATGCTTCTCCTCGACCATCTCAACCGCTGTGATACTCGTCTCGAGCGTTGAATCCGCTTCGGCGTCGCTCGACGGAGCATCGAATAGCGGGAGGCGCACGGTGAAGATCGTACCGAAGCCCACCTGGCTCTCGACGGAGACGGCGCCACCTTGTAGCTCAACGAGTTCCTTCACCAGTGAGAGTCCGATCCCGCTGCCCTCACGGCGAACCGGAGACGAGAGATCCATCTGATAGAATCGATCGAACAGCCGCGGTATCTCGTGCGGTGGGATGCCGGGCCCCGTGTCCCTAACCGTGATTAAAACGGCGCTATCGACTTGTCGGACGTGGACCGCGATCTTGCCGCCGGTTGACGTAATATTGAATGCGTTGGAGAGGAGATTCGAGACGATCGTTTCGAGCATGTCTACGTCCACCGCGCTTGAAATCGTCGTCGGTTCTGCGCCAAAGGACAGCATCTTCGATTCGCGTTCAGCCCGCGAGACGAAAGCGAGCGTAATATGACGGAGGATCTTCACCACGTCACCCTGCTGCCGCTTGATCGTCATGTCGCCGCTGTCGAGTCGCGCCAGCTCCAGCAGCTGGTTGATCAGCCGCAGGAGGCGCCGTGCGTTCAGGCGGATGAGGTCCAGCTCCCTTCCCTGAATCGCCTTGTCCGTTCGAATGGCATCCTGCACCGGGCCCACGATGAGCGTGAGTGGTGTCCGGAATTCGTGAGAGATATTAGCGAAGAAGCGGCTTTTCATCTCGTCGACGTGCTGGAGTGTCGCGGCGCGCTCCTGCGCGGCCTCCGCCCGCAGTTCGGACTCTCGCAAGGCCGCTCGTTGCCGCTCTCTGGCGATCAGGCGACGCTTCTGTTCCTGATAGACGGTGAGGATCCCCCCTATCAACAGGAGAGCATAGATGCCGTACGCCCATCCGGTTCGCCACCATGGCGGAAGAACCACGATCGTAAGCGCGGCGCCTTCTTCGTTCCAAATGCCGTCGCTGTTGGCAGCCCGTACACGAAAGACGTACCGGCCCGGCGGCACATTCACGTACGACGCCTCTCGGAAATTGCGGGTCGCCCTCCACTCGGAACCGTAGCCCTCCAACCGGTACCGATACTCATTGTCTTCCGGCGCGGCGTAGTGGAGCCCGACGAACTCAACCGTGAAGCTGCTCTGATCGTAGGCGAGCCGTATCGGGTTGGACATATCCCTCAGCAGCGGCCGTGCTTGATCATCGTTTTCATGGACGAAACCTGTGACCCGCACCTGCGGCGCTACCCTATTGCGTTCAAAATCTTGATCTTTGAAGGCGTAAAGACCTTCAGGGGCGAGGAAGAAAATCGTGCCGTCAGCCGACATGTCACACGTCCCGGGATACACATACGCTGCCATCGGCAGGCGATAACTGTGAAATGTGTGATCGCTTGGATCGAAGCGCGTGACGCCTTTCGTTTGCGTGACGATCCATAGGCTGCCGTCGTCTGCTCCGAGGATGCAATTTATGCCGCTCCGTGAGAGATGTCCGTTGGGCGCATCGAACACGGTGACATCACCCGTCGAGAGCACAAGCCGGTTCAGACCGCCTGACTGCGTCCCGATCCAGAGGACGTCATCGGACCCCCCATATATATGCGTGACGGCATGGTCACTCAGGCGACGGTGTCGGCCGGATAGACGGTCGAACGCTACGAATCGCCCCTCCTCCACGTCATAACGCATGAGGCCGCCATCCAGCGTGCCTATCCACAGTTGTCCGGAGGCATCTTGATGGATTGCGGAGATACGGAGGCCACCTAATCCGGACGGATCGGTGAAGAGGCCACCGAATCCCGACGAATCGCTCACGTTGGATCGAAAGGTCTCAAAACTCTTGCGATCCGCACGCCACCTGCTTAAATCGCCGAGGGTTCCGACCCAAAGGGTCCCCTCTGGGTCTTCATAAAGCGCCGATATACAGCCTAGCGTCCACTTCCGATTCGGAAGGAGTGCGAGGCGATCGAAACGGCCCGATGCGGGATCATACCTGTCGAGACCTACGCGCGTGTCTACCCAGAGCACGCCGTCTTGACCTTTGATCACCTTGCAGACCTCGTCG
>CAZQAS010000303.1:0-2993 GCA_964591285.1 uncultured Rhodothermales bacterium | reverse complement strand
ACTTTCAACAGAAATACTCTAAGATGGACCAGTTCAAAGCGGGTGGATCAGTACAGCGTCGGCCTCCTCAGGAGGCCGGCGCCAGCATTGGACTGTCTCCATGTCTGCAGGAACACCCCCGTCCTTATTCGGCGAGTTCCATTAGTGGCCGGCCCTCTTCGCTTACCTGGATCAGAAGAATCGTCACCGGATCCTCCTGGCTGGCGTTTCTCGCTACCATCGGAGCATCCTGCGGCTCCGCAACGAGATCCCCGGCTGAGAGCATGTTTGGCTCCGCGCCCTCAATCTCCACCTCGAACGCGCCGTCGAGCACGTAGACATAGACCGGGCCTGCATGGGTGTGTTTCTGGCCGGACCAGCCGGCCGGAAAGGTCACGCGCTGGATGGCTATGTCGTGGCCCTCGATTCCGGGCAGCGCACCCTCGACGAGTTGCTCGCGCTCTCCGGGGGCGTATTCCTGCGCAGCGGCCGGGAACGCGAGGAAGCAGGCAGCGACAATGGCGACCAATTCGGTTTTCATGATCTCTCTTTCCCTGGGACGGGGGCAGCGGGTCTCGCGGCCCGCCGACCGCTTCGAATGCGACAGCCGCGGGACGATTCCTGCGGTGGGCACGCTGTTGCCTACGAGGCCGTGTCGTTCCACGGAGTGAGGCCGCGCCAGAAAGATCAGCACGCTCAGGCGTACTCAGTCCCGAAGAAAGGGCGAAATCTTCACGAAATCCCGCTCCTGGGCCGATGTTCAGAGCGACGAGCCGGCGAGCCGAAGGCCAGCGGAGAGACGCTCCCGCCGTTCGTTGGCCGCGTACGGCAGCCGCGCGGCCTCCGACGCGAAGACGGTTCCCGGCCTCACCTGCCCAGCCTTGCTGAGCGTCTCGCGCGCTGCGGGCAGGTTTCCGATCTGGCCGTAAGTCGCCGAGAGCATGACCAGGCCGCGATAGAAGCGAGGATTTCGGCGCGCCACTTCCTGGAGCAGAGGCAGCGCGTCCATGTAGCGTTCGGACATGAAGAGGATGTGGCCTTCGATCCAGTCATAGATGAACGGATGGCTCGGATGCAGGCGCTTCGCATGCTGGATAGCGGCAAGCCCTTCTTCGAGATCGCCGCCATGAGCGGCCACTTCAGCGAGCAGTGCGTAGCCGTCGGAGAAGGTCTCATCCAGCCGGATCGAATGACGCGCCGCTGACAAGGCGTTATCGTGCCGACCGATCGCCAGGTTCAGCACGCCAAGCGCCAGATAGGCGTCGGGGATGGTAGAGTCGAGCTGGATGGCGGTGATCGCGGCTTTGAGACCCCGTTCGACAAGCGCAGGGGAGAGCCTTTCCGAGTAGCGAAAGACCGTTTCCCGCGCGTAGGTGAGCGCGAGATTTGCATGGGCGCGCGCATAACCGGGATCAAGCTCGAGTGCCCGTTGGAATTGGGCACGAGCCTTCAAGTTCCCGGGCGCGGTATGGCTGCGGAGAGGCTTCAGACCGCTCAGAAGCATATAGTAGGCGTCCGGCTCCAATTGCGGTCTGCAACACTGTGCGCCGAGCCCGAGCGCAAGCGCGTGGACGATCCGGGCCGTGACGCTGTCTTGCGACGCGGCAGGGGTGTCGCCGGCGACGTCGTATCGCTCAGCCCAGATATTTGCGCCGGCTTCGGAGTCGACAAGCGCGACATTGATTCTGATGCGGTCGCCATGCTGTCGGACGGTTCCGTGCAGCACGTAGCGGGCGGGAAGGCTTTCGCCGGGGCCGCGGGCCCCCGCGCCAGCCGCACGGTCGAGGTGCACTGCGAACGACAGGTTTCCGAGCGAGGTCAGATCCGTGGTGAGGTCGTTGAGCAGCGCTTGACCGAATGCGCGCAGAGCCGGATCCTCACTGTACGGGGAAGAAGAAAGTACCGCCGAGGTCGGCGCTGCAGCGATTCCGGGCGGAGCGACACCAGGATCCCCGAGGCCGTGGAAGCGGATGGCGACTGCGAGCAGAACGGCGATGCTCATGAACGCGGCGCTCGCGACCCAGCGGGATGGCCGGACGGCTTTTTCCTGCCCCTCGGTTCCCGTACGCAGACGATAACCTCGTTTGGGGAACGTCTCGACTACTTCACGCCCGAGCGTCCGGCGGATATCGGCGATGCACTGGACGAGCGAGTCATCCGTCGTAGCGATCCGGTCCCAGACCTCGTCCATCAGGCGAGTCTTGCTGACGATCTCGCCGGGAGAACGGGCCAGAACGGTCAGGACATGCAACGACTGCCTACGGAGACGAACGATATCCCCGTTGCGGTTGCAGAGCCGTTGAAGGTCCGGTTCAAAGCGAAAGGTTCCAAGGACGAGCTCGACTTTCTTGCCAGCTGATTTGTGGTGTCTCATCGGAAGACTCCCGCACATCGATCAAGAATGATACACTCCGAGGGCTCGCTGTCCAAACCGCGATTATCTGGCCAAAACGGAATCCGTATGGATAAGCTCTGCGTCACAGGGTTGTTGGTCGGACTGCTCGCCGCGCAACCCGTGCTCGCGGAGCAGTTCGTGGTCGAACTGGTCGAGCCAGCCGAACTCCCGGATGCTGTTGTAGAAAGCGATGGGGTCTCGCTCGACGAGACGCTATCCGGGACAGCTGAAATCTACGCAATTTACACGGCCCCGGACCTGCGCACGCTGGAACAGTTCTTCAAATCAGAAGGCATCGGGGCAAAGAAGATTTCCGAGGTGCTCTTCGTGAATTCGCCAGAGCTGGGCGGAGCCGATCCGCCGGGCGCCTTGGCGCGAGAGGGACATCAGGTCTTCGTCGTCGAGCGGCCTATTCCGGGCGTCGGTTTCTTCGGAATTGAGCGGAAGCGGCAGATTTCCCAGGCATCCAATGCCGCCATCGCAGTGCTCGGCGAGGTTATTGAGTGGCAAAGGTCATATCTGACCAGCGACGGAACGTACTGCATCTACCGTGCGAATTCGACCGACACTCTGCACGAGCACGGGGCGCTGGCCGGCGCCCCCGTCGGCAAGATCACCC
>CAZQAS010000302.1:0-3011 GCA_964591285.1 uncultured Rhodothermales bacterium | reverse complement strand
AGAGCATCTGACTTCGGATCAGAGGGTCGGGGGTTCGAATCCTCCCGGGCACGCTAGACAACTCAAGCTCGGATCGCGGAAACCCATTCGCCTTTCGGCGGCAGAGCGTCACACGAGACGACGGTCTTCATCGTGCAATCCGACCGCCCGCAGCAGGCGCTGAAAACGTGGATCGGAGCGGACCGGATCGAGGAGGGGTTCGACCTTCATGGTGGCGGCCGGGACGTTCTGGCGGCGAGCCTCCTCGAGCAGATCAAGTGCGGTGTCGAACTCGCCGAGTCCCATATGCACCCAGGCAACGCCCACCAGGGGAATGTAGGTCTGGCCGTGCCGTTCAAGCGCCTGATCGACGAGGATCCTCGCTTGCTGCTCGTCTCCGTCGAGGGCGTGAGCGAAGGCGAGTAGCAGAGTGTGAACGGCTGTATCGCCGGCGTGCTCCACTCGCCGCTGAAAGCAGGCGATTGCCTCCGCATAGCGTTCCGTAATTAGCAGTGTGAGTCCAATGCCCAGGTGTGCGCCGTCATAGCCGGGATCGATGTCGAGGGCGCGCCGATACTGAGCCAATGCATCCTCCGGGCGGCGCATGAAGTGGAAGAGGCGTCCGATTGCCGTCTTGATCGGCAGCGAAAGGGGATCGAGCTCTTCCGCCCGGCGCAGGGCGGCGAGGGCGCGGTCGAACTAGCCGAGTAGGGCCAGCAGCCAGCCCCGGCGCTGATGTGCCTCGGCATAGGTCGGATCGAGCTCGATGGCCTTCTCGAACTGTTCGTAGGCGCCCTCCCAGTCGTATTGCCGCATGCGGATGACTCCGAGCGAGACCTGGGCCTCGGCGAGGCTGTCGTCGAGAGCCAGCGCTTTGCGCGCAGCCGTTTTTGCCCGTTCGAGGGCCACATCCGGAGGCAGCGCATTGAGCGTGCTCGAACCGAGCACAAGGTAGGAATCGGCCATGCCGGCATACGCGCGCGCATACTCGGGATCACGTGCGAGGGCCTGCTCGAAGCACTCCACGGCGCTGCGCAGGGCCGGCTCCGTGCGCTTGTTGAAGTAATATCGTCCCTTGACGTACAGATCGTACGCCTTCGGGTCGTCCGTTGCCCGCTGATGGTCCGGTGCATCGGCATCCACGAACTCAACGGGAAGTGCATCGACGATCATGCGACTGATCTCGTCCTGAATGGCAAGGACATCCTCCAGCTTGCGCTCATAGGTCTCCGACCAGAGATGGTGTTCCGTCTCAACGGCGACGAGTTGTGCGGTAACGCGCAGCCGATCCCCTGCTTTGCGTACGCTGCCCTCCAGCACGTGGGAGACCTGCAGCTTTTGCCCGATCTCCCGAACGCCGGCGTGGCGATCCTTAAAGGCGAACGACGACGTGCGCGCAGCCACTCGCAGGCCGCGCACCTTGACGAGGCGGTGGATCAGCTCCTCCGTGATCCCATCGCTGAGATATTCGTTTTTGTCCTCCGGGCTGAAGTTGGCGAAGGGGAGCACCGCAAGCGATCGGTCTCGGCGCGGCGTCGCACGAGGCCGACTGCCGATCTCCTCAGCCAAAGCGGTCAGCTCCGGTGACGGCTCGATGTCCCACTCGCGTTCCAGCCGTTCGCGAAATTCCCTGTAGGATTCGAGTGCGCCGGCACGGTTGCCCGATCGGTCGAGCAGGGCCATTAATCGTCGATGGTCCGTTTCAGAGTGCGGTGCCAAATCGGCGGCCCTCCGGGCCCATCCGACGGCGGCACTCCAGTCGCCGGCGTTCTCTGCGTTGCCGGAGAGCTCCCACGCCGCAGCGATCGCCCGCAGGCGAAGTCGATTTCGCTCCCCATCCAGCCAGTGTTCGAACGCCGCCGAACCACCGGAAATGTGGAAGCCCTTGAGGAGATCGTCGCGGTAAAGGGTGAGGGCCTCCTCTGCTTCGTGCCGATCCAGGGCCTGTTCGAAAGCGATCGCATCACACCACACGTGCTCGCGCCGCACCCCGATCTCTTCCGTGCCCCGGTTGGTCAGCACGTCACTTCCGAGCACGCGGCGGATGTGATACAGCATATTGCTGAGCGCATTCCGGGCGCTTTTTTGCCCGTGCTCCGGCCAGAAAAGGGGAAGCAGCACGTCGCGGCGCTTGTAACCGCGTGGACGTGCCAGCAGAAGATAGGTGAGCAGCGCGAGCCGCTTCGGCCCCGTCAGGAAAGAATGCTCGAGAGTCCCATCTCGCCCGCGAAGCTCCGTTGTGCCGAGAATGTGGAGTTTGATCATTGGACGACCCACCCTGAGCGACAGACCCTTAGATCTCAATCTAAGGCTCGATGGGAAGCACAGCAAAGACACACCGTGTACCATTGGCACGACACGTGAGTGGGATCAAACAAGCAGACGGAGGCAAAATCATGCAGACTGAAGTGCAGCATCGAAAAGACGTCATCCGCAAAGCATTCAGCGCCCTGAACGACCGGGATCGCGACCTCTTCCGAGGGCTCCATACCGAAGACGTCGTTGTTCATGCACCCACTGGTGACGTGCACGGGGTCGATGCGCTCATTGACGTCGAGTGGAGCCATATCGAGGCGTTTCCGGACCTGCGATACGAGCTGGAAGAGATGATCGAGGAGGGAGACCGCATCGCTACGCGGCACAGGGCGGTCGGCACGCATGAGGGAGAGTTGATGGGCATCGAACCCACGGGAAAACAGGTGGAGTTTCCAGTGATGATTATGTTTCGGTTTGAGGGTGGACGAGTCGCCGAGGTCTGGCTCAGTGCCGACCGATTAGGAATGCTTCGGCAACTCGGCGTGCTCGAATCGGTGACCGCGTGACGACCGGCGGTTGTCTGAATACGACAGTTGCCTGAATAATCGAGTTCACCACAGGCGAAGTATGAACATTCGTCTAGGGTGCGTCCATGCAAGAGTGTCCGTGCCATAGATTCCGTGCAATAGATGCCGACGAACCATGACTGAAGAAGCATATCTGGATCAACTATGCGTCCGCGTCAAGGAGGCGAGCGAAATCGCGCAGGAGCTGAC
>CAZQAS010000301.1:0-3013 GCA_964591285.1 uncultured Rhodothermales bacterium | reverse complement strand
CTCGGAGCGCAGGGGATTACGGTCGCCAAAGTCGCCGAGGCCGAACGTTTCGTCGTCGCCGGTTTCGAGGACGTCCGCATAGCCTACGTGGTCGTGGGAGGCGACAAATACGCGCGCATTGCGGACCTGATGGACTCCGCCGATATCTCCTTCTGCATCGATACGATCGAGGCGGCGACGGCGGCCTCGGAATTCTTTCACGATGGTGAGCGGACCGCCGAGGTGCTCCTGGAGGTGAACGTCGGCCACAACCGCTGCGGCGTCGAGCCGGAGGATCCGCGATCGGTCGAGTTGGCGCGCGCGATCTCGGAGCTTCCGGGCCTCCGGATGATCGGCATCCTCACGCACGCGGGACAGTCGTATCACGGCCCTCAGGAGGGCGAATCGAAGGAGGAGGTGCTCCGCCGCGTTTCCGACCACGAACGTGACGCCATGCTGGGTTTCGCGGCTCGTCTGCGCGAGGCCGGCCTGGCCGAGCCGGGCGCCTTCACCATCAGCATCGGATCGACGCCGTCGATGCGCTATTTCGAGAATCGCGAAATGTCGGGTTTCCGCATCACGGAAGTCCGCCCCGGCAACTACGTTTTCAACGACGCCATCCAGGAGGGTCTGGGCGTCGCCACGCTGGATCAATGCGCGCTGACGGTCCTCACCACCATCATCAGTCGCCATCGGAATTCAGGCAAGGAACGCCTCTTCGCGGACGCCGGCAAGAAGATCCTGACGTCCGACACCGGTGCCGCGACGCGCGGCTTCGGTATCCTGCTCTACAATGCCCGCACGATGCAGCCGCTGCCACACGCGAGGATCACTGGACTTTCCGAGGAGCACGGGTGGATCGAAGTCTCGGGCGGATCGACGCTCGAGGTCGGAAATCGCATCCGGATCGTGCCGAACCACGCCTGCGTCGTCGTAAACACGCAGGATCTGCTCTACGTGGTTGACGGTGAGGAGGTCGTCGATTCCTGGCCGGTGGACGCGCGCGGCGCGGTCATCTGAGGATACGCCGTCCCCAAGCGGGGGCGGGCTCGTACCAGTGCTCCTAACGGCCAGATGCCGTGCGCCTGCGATGACGATACCATGCTTCTACTTTACGAAGAGAATCTCGCGGTAGGTCGGCAGCGGCCATAGCTCGCTCGGAACGGCCCGTTCGAGGCGGTCGGCGACATCGCGTACCGCGTTCATGGCCGGAATCACTTCATCGCGCATGTGCCGCGCCTTGTCGTGCATGGTTTCGCCGCCGAGCTCGCGATTCTCATGAACGAGCCGGTCGACGGCCGTCCGGAGGTCATTGATCAGCGCGTTGATCTCCTCGGCCGTCCCCTTCACGCCGTCGAACGTCAGCCCGATGTCCTCTCCTCGCTCTACCGTTGAAGCGAGCTCGCTGAGATACTTGATGGCGGCCGGCAGGACCATCGTGCGTGCGATGGTCTCGGTCATCTCCGCCTCGATGTTGATCGTTTTGAAGTACTGCTCGACCCAGATCTCGAACCGGCTCGCCAGCTCACGCTCACTCAAAACACCTTCCTTCTCGAAGGCCTTCACGTTCTTCTCATCAAGGAGGTGCTCGAGCGCATCCAGCGTCGTTCGCAGGTTTAGCAGACCGCGCTCTTCAGCTTCCCGATGCCACTCCTCCGAGTAGTTGTCGCCCTCGAAGAGGATGTTTTTCGTCTCCTTGATGGAATCCTGGATCACCTCACCGACGGCTATCTCAAATCGCTTCTGGCCTCGCTTCCTGCCCTTCAGCTTCGCTTCGAGAGCGTCGGACAGATCGTCGAGCGCTTCGGCAACGGCGACGTTCAGCACGGTGTTCGGAAAAGAAATCGTTTGGTTCGAACCGACGGCACGGAACTCGAACTTATTGCCCGTGAAGGCGAAGGGCGAGGTCCGGTTGCGGTCGCCGGCATGGCGCGGAATCTCCGGAAGGACCGAGCTCCCGAGGCCGAGGAGGCCGCCCTGCTTGCTGGACGTGATCGATCCCGCTTCGATCTGCTCGAAGACGTCGCGCAGCTGCTCGCCGAGAAAGACGCTGAGGATCGCCGGCGGCGCCTCGTTGGCACCGAGGCGGTGGTCGTTACCGGCCGTTGCCACGGCGATGCGAAGCAGGTCCTGATGCTTGTAAACCGCCCGAACGACCGCCGTGCAGAAGAAGAGGAACTGCAGATTGTCGTGCGGATTGTCACCCGGCTCGAGCAGATTGATGCCCGTGTCGGTCGCCATCGACCAGTTGTTGTGCTTGCCGGAGCCGTTCACGCCGGCAAACGGCTTCTCGTGAAGCAGGCAGACGAGCCCGTACTTGCGCGCCGTGCGCTGCAGGACGAGCATGATGAGCTGCTGGTGATCGGACGACTGATTCGAATTTTCGAAAATCGGAGCGATCTCGTACTGGCTCGGCGCGACCTCGTTGTGGCGCGTCTTCACCGGTACGCCAAGCCGATAAAGTTCGCGCTCCGTCTCGAGCATGCACGAAAGCACGCGATCGGCGATCGACCCAAAGTAGTGATCCTCCAGCTCCTGCCCCTTCGGCGGTTTCGTGCCGATGAGCGTACGGCCGGTCGTCACGAGATCCGGCCGACGGTAGAAATACTCTTCGTCGACGAGGAAGTACTCCTGCTCGGCTCCCACCGTCGAGTTGACCTTCTGCACGTCCGTCACGTCGAAGAGCTCGAGTACGCGCCGGGCCGACTTGTCGAGTGCCTCCATCGACCGCAGCAGCGGAATCTTATAATCGAGGGCCTCACCGGTCCACGAGGCAAACGCCGTCGGGATGGCAAGATAGGAGCCCTTGTCATTCTCGATGATAAAGGCGGGCGAGGTCGGGTCCCAGGCGGTGTACCCGCGCGCCTCAAACGTGGCGCGCACGCCGCCGCTCGGGAAACTCGACGCATCGGGCTCACCTTGGATGAGGTCCTTGCCGGAAAACTCCGCCACGGCGCCACCGCCCTTGTTGGGTGTGATGAAGCTGTCGTGCTTCTCGGCCGTCGTGCCCGTCAGCGGCTGAAACCAGTGCGTG
>CAZQAS010000300.1:0-3029 GCA_964591285.1 uncultured Rhodothermales bacterium | reverse complement strand
CGACGAAACGTTCGGCCTCGGCGACTTTGGCGACCGTAATCCCCTGCGCTCCGAGCTCCTGCTGCCGGCGCGCCAGCGCGACCGATTTGTGCGTTTTAACGTGCGGACGCAGGGCTACGTCGTTCGTATCCGCCTTCTCCTGCATCGCTCGGAGATTGCTTTCAAGCCTCGCACGATCTACAACAAGGCAGGGGGTTGGCAGATCATCGATCGTCATGCACGGCTACCGGTTACCACTGAAACGTATAGGTGTACTTCGCGACAAGGGTACGGCCACTTGTAAACGGCAGCCTGGGGCTTGCTTCGTCGCGCTCTGTATTAAGCACCTCATTATAGACAACGTACAGGTCGTTGCCTTCTCGTGGATTGAAGCGAAGCCGAAGGTTCGTGATCACCGCATCGATCGCGCTGCTGTATTGGATGAAGGCGCTGAGCGCCCAGTCCGTGTTGAAGGTCGCCTGCCCGCGGAGGCGCCCGATGTGCGCCGTGACGTCGTCGATGGGATCGTCGAATCGCAGTCGATTCAGTTCGTACTCCGCCTGAAACTCGAATATGCGGTTCATATTCCAGATCGGCGCAAGAACGGTGGAGATCCGGGTGCCGCCGAAAAACGATCCCGCCGTGACCGCCGCCTGCCCCCACAGCGTGCGCGTACCGGGCGCCTCGAGGTTCGCCTCCACGCCATGGAACCAGTAGCGTCCCACGGGGATCTCCGCCTGGTCAATCGCAAATCCAACGATCAAATCTTCGTAGGTGGTCGTCCAGGCCACATCAAACCCCCATCCGTTTTTCCAGGTCGCCTCCCATGAAGGACCAACCTCGATGGACTCAACGGCCCCATCCTCATTGCGCCAAAAGATCGCGTTCTCAATGCCCACCCTGTGGCTCTGGAGGTGCGAAGCGGAGCCCGGCAGCCAGCCCCATCCGATTCGGCCGCTCGCGAGCGTGTAATTCTCCCGAGCCTGAAAACCGAGGGCCGGCCGATACGCGGCGCCGGTTCTAGAGAACTCAATACCATACCCGAACCCAGAAAACGTTCGGCGCTCCCAGGCAGCGTTGATGCGCATCGCATTGACGTCAACGGGGCGGTTTGAGAAATCGTCTTCGTAGGTCTGCGCCCATCGTAGGACGAGGTAGTCGTCTCCCGCAACGCGGACCGTGTTATCGATACCGTACGCCACGTTATAGGTACCATCTGCTGCCACCCGACTCGTCACGATTCCTCCGGAATAGGAATAGGCGTTGAAGGTCTGCTTTCGAAGGCGGAGAACACCGTGATTTTGAGAGGGGAGTCCCGCACCCGGCGCCGTGTGCATGTCGAGGAAGCCGACGTCCCACCCCTCAAGCCTCCCGGCGACTTTTACTCCACCGAGTATGCGGATCTGCTCCCCCGCATGCAAACCGATGCGCCGGCTATAGAAAAGCTGGTTGGGGCCGCCCAGCCGGAAATCGAAGATGCCGGCCCGCTCCAGGAAGAAGCGGCGTTTTTCCGGGAAGAAGAGCGAGAAGCGCGTCACGTTCACCTGCTGGTCGTCTGCTTCGACCTGCGCAAAGTCCGTGTTGATGGTGACGTCCATCGTCAGGTTGTTTGTCAACGCGTACTTCAGATCGAGTCCTGCCTCGTACGTCGGCTGGTCGGACCGCTGGTAGGCCGTGGCCGGCGAGTTGAGCTCGAATCGCTGGTCAAGCCCCCCGAGAAGGTACGGGGTAACGTACAGGGGGCGGCTGCTATAAATCCCCTCGAAGGTGACCGTCTGCGCGAGAGATGGCTTTGCCCAGCTCCAGAAACCGTACGTCGGGTTGATGGCCGGAAACGTGTAGACCTCGTTTCGCTTTCCCGCCCAGCGCATCACGATGATGCCCATTTCGGTCCGCCCGTCGTCGTCCTCAAATTTCAGGCTCGAGAAAGGGATACGGATTTCCGCGTACCACCCGCTGCTGTCCTGCGAGACGGCTGCATCCCAGAAGGTGTCCCAGCTCGTGTTATAGGGTTCGTCCCCTTCGGCGTCATCCAACATGCTGAAATCGAGCCGTATACCCGTCGGCGTCGTGTAGAAGGCGAGTCCATTCTCGTTGTCGTTGTACGAATCGATAAAAACGCCGAAATAGTCGGCGTTCGGCTGCATCAGATCGCGCTTATACGACGTGTGCAGGATGTAGTCGGGATCGTCGTAGAGCCTGCCCGCTAGATACAGGTAGTCGTCGTCGTAGGCGATACGCGCTTCCGAGGTGACGCTCGGCTCCCCACGAAACGTCGGCGACATCATCGTCAGTGGAACGCCGGGTACGTTTGCCCATGCCTGTTCATCCACGACCCCATCGATTTCGACAGGACCGCGTAGTCGCGGGATGATGTGCGGATCCTGCGCAGTTGATACGAGTGGCGTCAGCACCACCAGTAAGAAGAGGAATCGTGGCGGCATACCTTCACCGGCCGAAGGAATCGAGTCGCCAACCCCGGTCAGATACGTCGGTAGGATCGTAGTTGGGGAGTACTCAATGGTACTAGATTCGGAACTCCCTTTCAAAGCCGTGTTCGTGCCCGGTCGAGATCTCCGACGCGGGGAAAATTTCCGAAGCGGGGAGATCCTATCACAGATGAGAGCGGCTCCGACATGCACGCCCAGGTGCGCACGGCAGACGCGAGGTCCGTGGCTATTCGCACAGCCAGATGATCTGTCATGCAGCCGGTTCGGATGCGGGCGACTAGACGTCGCCTAAACTTCGGTGCGTTTGCCGACCTGTCCCATGGAAACACGGACGCGATTTCGCGCCCGTTCCAGCGCGCGCTCGGCACTTGTCCGCGCGGCGGGCTCGTCGGAGGTTCGGAGCCGCTCCAGCGCGCGTTCTTCGGCGGCGCGGGCACGTTCGATGTCGATACCGGAGGCGGGCTCGGCCGTCTCGGCGAGAACGGTGACGTGGTTGTCGAGCACCTCCACGAAGCCCCCGCTGGTGGCGTAGAAGATCTCCTCGCCGTCGGCGGACGTAACCCGAATGGGGCCGACACCGAAAGCGGCGATCATCGGAGC
>CAZQAS010000299.1:0-3055 GCA_964591285.1 uncultured Rhodothermales bacterium | reverse complement strand
CTTCTCCGCCTGTCGCCTGGCCCCGTTTAAGGGAGATTTGCAAGAGGCTAGGCTCCGCGCCGAATCGGGCGTCTCCGACGCGCTGCACGATTTCATCGTGCCAGGCTCGATTCAGGTACGCGTAGTCCGCGGCCTGGAGGGCATCGCCTACGTTTGGGATGCAATGGAAGCCGAGTTCAACTGGAGAGAAACTGGCACGCGGCGCGCTGCTAACGCTGAAGAGTCCGCTGCGGCCAAGTCCGAGCGCGAAGGAGCCATGCAGGTGTCCTAGCACACAGGCGCCGTCGCCTGCTAGATCGAGCGACCACGCGTCGATGTCCTGGGCCCATCCGGGCGCTGTCTCGTCCAAAAAGGAGGCCCCTCGCCTGGCGCGGTCCCTTGCATCCGACAGCGTGACGCGGCGTGACCGGCGCTCCTCCGCGCGCTCGCGGATCTTATCCAAAAAGAAATCCCACATGGGGTCGAGTCCACTGGCTATTTGCGCAATTCATGCGTCCGCTTCACTATCCAATATAGGAAGGAGCAAATGGAAACGGGCATCTCAGGAGCGTCCGCGGCGCCAGCTCGGCGTCTGGGCCGATACCGGTGTCTTTTTGTACCGGCTGGAAGCGGGACCGTACCGTCAGAGCCGGGCGCTCCTGCTGCTTAATTAGCCTTCTCTGCCCGGCGCCCTTGCCAAGGTGCCAGAAGCTCGACCTAGCGCAGTCCACGTGGCAGTCCACGTGTAAGAGCCTCGGCTTCCAGCTCTGCCAGGGCGCTCTCCATCCTCATGCGTGGGATCTCATACTCCACAGAGTTCATTTCCTGGCGCTCGAGGCGGTATGTGTGGATTCGTTCGAGCAGCACGTCGTCTTCCAGGGATGCCGGAGGATCCGTGCGATATGCATTCTGAAGTGTTTCCATAGCGGTGAGCTCGTCAGTTGATTCATCCTTTCGTACTCACCAGGAAATTCAACGTAAGAATGAGGGAGAGACCGGACCGCAACGATCCGGTCGCGTCCATCCGTACTGCTCCCGAGCTAACTACGCTGCGTCGTGTCGTGCGATACGCCTTCGGCATCTTAACCGCCGATCCTCCGCTGTCGGAGGCGCTCGATCTCGAGTTTCCGATTGGCCACCCATGAGACGGACGAGGCGACGATCGCATTTCAGTGGGTGAAATTACCCATCCCGTTCGCGGTCCGATTGGGAGATCCTTCGGATGACGGTGTGCTGCTCTGACCGTATACTGCCGCTAAAGAGGTGTCGCAGGACGGAGGACTAAGATGAGCCACGAGAACGAGGCCGGCTCGACCAACGGGCACAATGAGCAGATCGATACCGTAGTCATCGGGGGTGGACAGGCAGGTCTCTCCACCGGCTATCACCTCAAGCAGCACGGCGTGCCTTTCGTGATCCTGGACGCCAACCGGCGGATCGGGGATGCATGGCGAAAGCGCTGGGATTCGCTTTGTCTGTTCACACCCGCTCGTTACAGCGCGCTGCCCGGGCTGGCGTTTCCAGCACCGCCTTCCTACTGCCCGACCAAGGATGAAATCGCCGACTACCTGGAAGCCTACGCACGACGCTTCGAGCTTCCGGTCCGAACCGGCACCAAGGTCGACAGGCTGTCCGATATGGGGGATCGCTTTAAAGTGGTCTCCGGCGACCACACGTGGATTGCGGATAACGTGGTCGTCGCTTCCGGCCCCTATCACCAACCCCGAACTCCCCACTTCGCGGCCGAGCTCGACGACGACGTCGTGCAGCTTCATTCGAAGCACTACCGCAACCCATCCCAGCTTCGGGATGGGGATGTCCTCGTGGTGGGTGCGGGCAATTCCGGCGCGGAGATCTCCCTCGAGCTCGCTCAGCGGCACCGGACTTGGCTATCGGGACGGGACACCGGACAGGAGCCCGTGCGGGCCGGGAGTCTTGCGAGCCGGTTCGTGACGCCCATCATGTGGTTCGCGGCGACACGGGTGATCACGGTGGACACGCCCATTGGAAGGAAGGTTCGCGACCATTTTCTCGACCCCCCTCGCGGCATCCCCCTCGGCCGAGTACGACAGAAGGACTTCGCCGCCGCCGGCATCGAACGCGTGCCGCGTGTGACAGGCGTACGGCGTGGATACCCCTTGCTCGCGGATGGTCGAGTCCTGGAGGTGTCGAATGTCGTATGGTGCACCGGATTCACACCTGGCTTTGACTGGATCGATCTCTCGCTCCCATCCCGGAATGGGATCCCCTGTCATAATCGGGGCATTGTCGAATCCTGCCCCGGTCTCTACTATATCGGGCTCCTGTTCCTCTACTCGCTGGGCTCGGCGCTCCTGGGTGGGGTGGGTCGCGACGCCGAGCACATCGTCAACCATATCGTTTCGAGCCGGGCTGTAAGAAGCTAAGGTGGGCAGTCGGTGCTCGGACGATGCCCCAAAATCTTTTCCTCATCGTGATTTCGGCGGAGTCTGGAGAACTGTCGTGACATCGCTGTTACTTCAGGCCGCCGCGTGCAACTGGCGGTTCAGAGCGATTGTTAGGGCCGCGTCGATACAGCTCTTAAAATGAGGAGGGATTGGCCATGAGGAAACGAATCGTTACGATGCTGATCTGTGGAACGGTCGCGTTGCTGTTCAGCCTTTCGCAGTCAGCGGCCGCTCAAGTAGCGGACGACGTGCCGTCTGCAACAACAGGCATCAAGGCCTTCTCATTTGATCTCACGGGCGCGGACCAAGTCCCCGGCCCGGGAGCCGAGGGTAGCGGCAGTGCATTCGTAATTGTCAATCCGCGTGCTCAAAGTGTCTGTTACGCCCTGGATCTTGCCGGCATTAGCACACCGACGGCAGCCCACATTCACGAAGGCGCGGCCGGCGA
Organism: uncultured Rhodothermales bacterium; assembly: GCA_964591285.1. GTDB lineage: Bacteria > Bacteroidota > Rhodothermia > Rhodothermales > VXPQ01 > CAZQAS01. The sequence goes on along the minus strand of CAZQAS010000299.1, from coordinate 202 downwards.
GGCCGGAGGTCCCGTCGTACCGTTTGAGATGGACAACGGCGGATTCGGGGGCTGTGCAACGAACGTAGATGCGGATATGGTGGAGCGAATTGCCGAGGAGCCGTCCGCTTTCTACGTGAACGTCCACAACGAAGACTTCCCGCAAGGTGCACTTCGAGGTCAGCTTGACGGCTAGCGGCAGGCGCTGCTTCCGGTCGCCATC
>CAZQAS010000298.1:0-3071 GCA_964591285.1 uncultured Rhodothermales bacterium | reverse complement strand
CGTGCTCGAATCGGTGACCGCGTGACGACCGGCGGTTGTCTGAATACGACAGTTGACTGAATATTCGAGTTCACCGCAGGTGAAGTATGAACATTCGTCTAGGGTGCGTCCGTGCAATAGAGTCCGTGCAATAGAGTCCGTGCAATAGAGTCCGTGCAATAGAGTCCGTGCAATAGATGCCGACGAACCATGACTGAAGAAGCATATATGGATCAACTATGCGTCCGCGTCAAGGAGGCGAGCGAAATCGCGCAGGAGCTGACCGACGGGTTGACGACCGAGCAGCTGTTGTGGACGCCCGATCCAAAGAGGTGGAGCATCGCGGGTTGTTTCGAGCATCTCATCCTGACGAGCCGGCTCTGGCATGAAAAGATCGAGGAGGCCCTTCGGGCGGCACCGTCCGCACCGGCCCGAACCGGCCACGCTTACCGGCCGACGCTCTTCGGTCGATGTTTCCTCGGTCTGATGGGAGAGCGGGTGAAGATCCCCGTCAAGACAGGTCCGATGTTCCGACCAGGCGAGGACGTGTCTGCCGACGCTCCGGAGCGCTTTCTCGAGCAGCAGGAAGAACTGCTGCTGCTGATCGGTCGAGCGCGCGGTACCGATCTCCACGGTATCGTCGTCGTATTTCCGTTTACGAACCTGCTCAAACTGCGGCTGGGTGAGGCGCTCGCATTGCTCGTCCACCATCCGCACCGGCACCTGCGGCAGATCGAGCAGATCATGGAGGAAGATGGCTTTCCGTCTCCCGATCGGGCTGTGGAAAGGGACCTGGAGGAGACTCCCGTCGAGAAGTGAATTGGGGATCAAAGCCGGTCTAGATTATTCCCGCTCTCCTCGAACTTTTAGACTGATGCGTCGTTTCCGCGGCACCAGTTTTTGAGGCCTTCTCCGCCGGGCCTCTGAATCCACCCACCTGTGGAGTGCCATGGAAACCACCGACTCAGGGCGGCATCGACCGGCCTCACGCCTCGAAGGTCTTTCCTCCGTATTCACCTCGTCGTCGGAGGCCACGGCGCCTCGGAGTGCCGCGCAACGCGCCTTGGCCATGGAGGCCATCTTCAATCAGATGACCGAGGGGCTCGTGATTTTCGACCCCGACGGCAATCTGCTCGACATGAATCCTGCGGCGCTTGCCATTCACGGATTCGAGAACGTCCGCGGTCTTCAGCGGCATTTGGACACGCTGACCGACACGTTCGACATTTTTGATCTGGACGGAAATCTCCTTCCCACCGATGAGTGGCCGATCGGCCGGGCCCTCCGCGGCGAGACGTTCGATCGCTATGACGTGCGCGTCGTCCGACCCGACAATGGGCGATCGTGGATCGGATCCTACGGCGGCGCGCCCGTGCTCGATGAGGCCGGAAACCTCCTGCTCGCCATCGTCACACTGCGGGACATCACGGCCGAATGGAAGGCGGAGGCGGAACTCGCAAGGGCCAAGCAGCGGATCGAGACCGCTTTGACGGCCACCGAGGTTGGCGTCTGGTCGTTGGACGTCCAGCGCAACCGGATGATCGGCGACCGAAATCTGGTCGGCCTCTTCGGTATCGAGCACGACGAGGACGGTGTCCCATTGGAGGTGTACGTGAGCCGTCTACACGAGGACGACCGCGACCGCGTCGTCCGCGCGGTCGAGCACGTGTTGGCGCACGGCGGTCCGTATGCCGAAGAGTACAGAATCGTCCAGCCCTCCGGCGAGGTACGGTGGATTCTCGCACGCGGCAGGGTTGAGCTGGACGAGGAGGGAAGGGCACAGAGCTTTCCGGGAGTGGCGGTGGATGTCACGGAACGGCGTCGCGCAGAGGAGGCGGCGCGCGAAAGCGACGAGCGGTTTCGCGTGATGGCCGACGGGCTGCCGCTGATGGTTTGGGTGCACGATGCCGAGGGCCGCCAGGAGTTCGTCAACCGGACGTTTACCGAGTATTTCGGAGTCTCGGCCGAGGAGATGACCGGCGACACGTGGCAGGATCTGATGCATCCCGAGGACGGGCCGGCTTATCTGGAAGAGTTTCAAAGGTGCACGCGCGAGCAACGGCCATTTCACGCCACCGTGCGCGTCCGGAGGGCCGACGGCGCCTGGCGCGCCCTCGAATCCTACGGCCGGCCCCGCATCTCGGAATCCGGTGAATTCAAAGGCTACGTCGGTGCCAGCATCGACGTGACCGAGCGCTTGGAGGCCGAAAAGTCGGCTCGTAAGCTGAATCGCACGCTCGAACGGCGCGTCGCCGAGCGCACCGCTGATCTAGAGGAGCGAAACAGGGAGCTTCAGCACTTCGCCTATATCGCCAGCCACGACCTGCGTGAGCCGTTGCGGAAGATCCGTACCTTCGGCGATCTACTCCTGGATGAGGCCGACGGCCAGTTGGGGGAAGAGGGGCACTTCTACGTCGAGCGCATGCGTTCGGCCGCCTCGCGGATGGACGGACTCCTTTCGGACCTGCTGACGTTTTCGCAAATCGCGATGCACCCGCGGCCCTTTACAGCAACACGCGTGCAATCCCTGATCTCCGACGTACTCGAGGATTACGACCTGAAGATCAGCGAGCTGAACGCCGTAGTGGACGTCGAAGCCGAGGGGGTTGTCGACGGAGACGCCGCCCAGCTTCGGCAGCTCATCTCGAATCTCATCGACAACGCGCTGAAATTTCGGCGCGATGGAACCCCGCCTCGAATTCGTATTCGAGCCGGGCTGACGCAGGCTGCGGACGGCGATGCGGAGCCGGTCTGTCGAATCGTCGTCGAAGACGACGGGATCGGCATTGACGCGAGGCACTGGGATCGTATCTTCGAGCCTTTCGAGCGGCTCCACGCCAGAAGTAAGTATGACGGCACGGGAATGGGGCTGGCCGTCTGCCGCCGAATCGCGCGCCGTCACAGGGGCGAGATTATCGTGGAGAGTGCTCCCGCGGAAGGAAGTCGATTCGTCATCACGCTTCCCGCCCGCACCCCTGAGCACCGCGACCCTCTGAGCGCGTGAACGATGCGCCTGGATCTGAACGATTGCGCAAGCGAGTCAGGATCAATGGCTCGTCGTAGCCTATGCTTCTGGAGGGTGGAGGCTAGCG
>CAZQAS010000297.1:0-3075 GCA_964591285.1 uncultured Rhodothermales bacterium | reverse complement strand
GCGCTGACCGTGCGGCTGCCGCGCCCCGTCATGCTGAAGGCGCGCAGTCGGACCTCGCCCTCGGCCCGGACGGCTCCCTCGTACAGCGTCGACTCGGATGTCGGCTCGGAGCCGTCCGTCGTGTAGCGGATCTCCATGCCGGGAAGCGCCACGTTCGCCTTCAGCACGTCGTTTTCGATGATCGCTCCCGGCGGCGGGATGCGATAGCGCACGCCATCCCACAGATGATCGAGCCGCCGAAGCTCACGGCTGCCGAGGGCATTCGCAAAGAGATTCCAGTCCTCTTCGAGTGCCGCCGTCCGCCGTGCCTCGTTGTCGATGAGCGCCCACCGCGGACGCTCCGCCCAGGCCCGCTCGGCCAGCGAGATCAGGCGCGGAAAGATCATGTAATCGATGCGCTCGGGATTCTCGATCGTCTCGCCCCAGAGTTGCCCCTGCAGCCCGAGGAGGTGCTCGCGTCCGCCCAGGGTCAGCCGTTCGGCACGAGCATAGGCCGTGTCGGCGATGGGATTGCCCATCAGGTCGATCTCCGCCGACCTGTAGAGGTCATACGGCAAAAATTCGAATGGCGCCCGCGTGCTCACGAACCCGGCCCAGTACATGCCCGGCTCTTCAGGATGCTTCTCGTGAGCGAGATCGAAATAGAAGCTGCCGGCATTGGAAATCACGACATCGTACCCGGCATTAGCGAGCTTGTACGCGTTGTCCTCGCCGCCCCACCCCCATACGGCGTTCCATACGTACGGGCGGAAGCCGGCGCCAACGAATGCCGGATTCGGGACCGACTGGCCATTGCGCTCGTGCAGCGCGATCTCTTCCCATCCCGCCGTCACGAGGTCATGCCGATCGAGGATGTCGTCGAACCTGCGGAGGAAGTAATCGTGCAGATCATCGACCGAATTCACCTGGCCGCTCCGCCGCATCAGCTCCTCGCAGGCGGGTGACTGCTCCCAGACGCCGTGAGGCACCTCGTCGCCGCCGGTGTGCAGGGCACGCATCGGCACGTCGGCCTCGCGGTACATCTCGACGATGTCGTCCACGACCGTCTCGATGAAGCGGTATGCCGAAGGCATGCAAACATTGATGACGTTCTCCTCGAACATCTGCACGGAACGGTACTCTGAGGAATCGAGCGGATCGGAGAGCAGATATTCGTCGCTACCGGTGCGGCGAGTTCGTGCCTCCATCGCCACGATCGCAGCGCGCGCGTGACCCGGCAGATCGATCTCGGGGATGACTTCGATGTGACGCTCGTGCGCGAACCGGAGGATATCCTTGAACTCGTCGCGGCTGTAATATCCGCTCCCGCGCGAGCGTTCCGGGTCTGCATAGGGGCCGGAGCCCAGGCTGGGAATCAGATGCTCCTCCTCGGACAGCGTGTGCCCCCGCCGCCCGCCGACGTTCGTGAGCTCCGGAAGCTCCTCGATCGGCACGCGCCAGCCTTCGTCGTCGGTAAGGTGAAAGTGGAACTTGTTCAGCTTGTAGAAAGACATGAGATCCAGCAGCCGCTTCACGACCTCGGGGCCTTGGAACGTGCGCGATACGTCCAGATGCATGCCGCGATACTCGAACCGCGGAGCGTCCTCGATCTGCGCGTGCGGGACCTCGACGGCGGCAGCTGTTCGTGCGTACGCCTCGACCGGCACGAGCGCGCGCAGCGATTGGATGCCGTAGAAGACGCCCGCCGGCTCTCCTCCTTCGATGCGCACCCCCTCCTCCGATACCGTCAGCCGATACCCCTCCGCAGGGTGCGACGGGTCGATCGACAGGAGGATCTCACCGCGGTCACCGGAGGCCGCCGCAAGCCGGCCGTCGAGCACCTCGGAGAGGGCATCCACCAAAAACTCGGCTTCGTCTTGCAGCCCGGCCGCGTATCCGATCACGTCGTCCGCATCCAGCGAAAACCTACCGCCTCCGTACTCCGCGCTGTTCGGACGGGGGATGATCTTCGGGACGTCGTCGGCCGGAAGCGCATGCAGAGCCCTGTTCTCCTCGTACCGGCGCTCCGAGGTCGATACCGGATAACGGTCGCTGGCGGTCCGGTCCATCTGCCGCTCCTCTGTGAACGGCAGCACTTCCGGGTCGGGGACCGGGTCGACGCGGCCGGATTCCTCATCTCCCCAGACGAAATAGAAGCCGTCGGGCCGGTCCGTCTCATTGATGGCCCACGCCCCGGACGTAAAAGTAATCCGCGTGCGGCTGCCCCTTGCGATCGGCGCGAATCGCTCTGTCGGGCGAAGCCGGTAGAAGTCCCCGTTGATGTGATCGATCCGAACCGTAGGCGTAACCGTCGCCGTATCGATGGATCGGCCGAAGTTGAAGAAGAGCGTCCAGCCGTCGTCCGGAAGCGTAAGCGCACCCTGGTTTCGGATGATCAGCTCCGACTCGAACCGGTTCTGCCCCCCGGCCACGTTCTCCAGCACGCCCCACTGCAGCTGGATGCCGGAGCTGGGCAGCGGGCGATCACCATCTCCGAGCCGTCCTGCGCTCCCACATCCGGCGATCAGCACGCCTAGAATGGATAATCCGACAATCAACAGGCCGAGAGGAGTCGCCGTCACGCACCGTACGTGTTCGAAGCAGTGGACAGGAACTCGAATGTGCATGAGCGATGAAATAGTGTCGAGAGGCGCGGCGGTCTCTTGCAAAATACAATCTGATGAATTACAAAGGGATGCACAAACACTGAGGTCTCGCAATGGCAAAGAAAACGATACTGGTCTGCGGAGCAACGGGAAGCCAGGGCGGTGCAGCCGCCCGTCGTCTGCTAAGAGCCGGTTACGGCGTGAAGGCGCTGACACGGAATCCGGATAAGGCGGCCGCCGCGGAGCTTCGTTCGGCCGGTGCCGAAGTGGTCAAAGGCGATCTTAACGACCGCTCGTCGCTCGACGCCGCGGTAGATGACGTCTACGGCGTCTTTTCAGTGCAAAATTTCTGGGAGACGGGATACGAGGTTGAGGTCGAGCAGGGGTGCCGTATGGCCGACGCCGCTCTGGATGCCGGCGTGGAGCACTTCGTCTATTCGTCCGTCGGCAGCGCAGATCGCAACACGGGCATTCCGCACTTCGACAGCAA
>CAZQAS010000296.1:0-3123 GCA_964591285.1 uncultured Rhodothermales bacterium | reverse complement strand
GAGGCAGAGGGCAGAGGTTGGAGGTCGGAGGGCAGAGGTTGGAGGTTGGGGGTTGGGGTCTTCCTCCCGATCGTTGCGGAACGGTGGTTCAGGGGCCGTTATCCCGGTTCGAACAGCGTCAGTGCGGCGACGAGCCGGCCCTGGATGCGGACCTGATCGGCGGGATAGCTCTTCTCTTCGTGTCGATCGTTCTCGGGCGCCAGGCGGAGCATTCCATCTCCCGGATACACGCGTTTCAGCGTGCCGCCCTCTCCCTCCACCCAGGCGGCGCAGATCGTGCCGGGCTTGATGTCGGAGACGGGACGCATCAGCAGCATCATTCCTTCTTCGAGTCCCGCGCCGATCATCGAATCGCCTTCGACCATCAGGAAGTAATCATCCTCCCGAATCATCGGAAACAGATCTTCGATGCCTTCCAGCATCTCGACGTCTTCGGCGAGCACCGTCGAGAGCGGTCCGGCAGGGATCGTCCCGAAGAGCGGCCATCCTTTTCTCAGCAGCCGCTCCGTTTTCGGTGTGATGGTGATGCGAAGCGGACTACGGCGGCCGGACTGCACGACATCCAGATATCCTTTTCGCGCAATGGCCCGCAGGTGCTGGTAGACGGTGGAATGATCGCTGTAGTCGAAGGCACCGGCGATTTCGGGGCCTGACGGCGTGCGGCCGTAGTCGCGCTGGAAGGAGACCAGGAAATCCAGAATCTCGCGCTGTTTGTCGGTAAGATGTTTGTCTGTAAGATCGCTCATGCTTTTCTAGCTGCCCGACGTCTTACTACCCCCATGTTTTGGGGTACACGAAGTATAGGTGTGAAGTATGTGCTCGTCAAGTGAATTGCAAAACCGTTTCGTTTGCGCCCAATGAATTCACGGGGCTCCGTACCGGCTCCAATTCGGCGACCCGACCCCACGACGAATGGTCCAGAAGAAGCCCCAACTTCGAAGGCCTTTTCGACCCACTCCGGCCGTGCTCTCCGGTATGCCTGACATATGTGAACAATCAGGCGTCCGGGCACCCCAAGGCCAGTATTTAGATGGTTCGCACATGTGCGCCACGAAGCGCTTCCAGTACAGCAGGGGGCCCAGAGATCAATGAATCTTGCATTTGGCGTAAGTACCTTGAAATCAAGCACTTACACCATACTTGCGGAATCCAATCAGGCCATGAACGACCTCACGATGGGCCTCTCGAGAGAGCGCCTCGGCGCATTCTGTGCGGCTGAGTCGGCGACCACCGCGATGCGACTGAGGATCTGTGGATAACCGGTGGATAAAGGCGCAAAACCGTGCATTCGCTGTTGGAAAATTGTAGTCAACTTTTCCTTGCAATCAGGACGCCCCACCTCTAAAATGAACGCCGGTTTTGGGCACGTCTTTATACCCAAAATACTGCACCCCACCCCCGCAGTCTTTAACCCAGCATCGACATTTACATGCCTCCTTCTGTAGCTGAAGAAACGTGGGAGAACTGCCTCACCCAGATTTCCGATCAGATCCCCAAACAATCTTTCCGCACCTGGTTCGCGCCGATCACTCCGCTCGAATTCGAGGGAAAGGACGAGATCGCCACCCTGAAGCTTGCCGTTCCCGACGCCTTCCACACCGAATGGCTCGAATCGCATTACGCTCAGGTCATTCGCAAAGCCGCCATCGACGTCGTCGGGAAGGATACCTGCATCACCTATGAAGTCGCGCCCGGGCGGTCGAGCAGAGAAACTCGAAGCTCGTCCGACAAGAACTGCCTGCCGCTGGGCGTAGATGCGAGCACGGCCGGACATCCGCCAAACGAAGCGGACACACCTGGAGGTGAAACGAATACAACAGGCGCATCTGGCGCGGGAGCATCTGGCGCGGGAGCGGCGCACCGCCGCGTCGATCAGCGCCGGATTTCGGGAAATGCTTCGAAGGCTCATGCAAACGGTCATTCCGGCTGGACGCCCCGCCCGAACGAGGCCGGACGGCCCGGATCATTCTCCCGGACGTCATCGAGCAACGGCTCCACACAAGGCCGCGCGCACGGCCGAAACCAAGCGCCGCCCGGAAGCACCCGGCGGCCCGTCCGCGTGGTCGACAACCGCCTCAAGCCGGAGTACACCTTCGACTCCTTCATCGAGGGCGACTGCAACCGCCTCGCGCGAAGCGCCGCGGTGGCCATCTCGCAGAATCCCGGCGGGACCAGCTTCAACCCTTTCATGGTCTACGGCGGGGTCGGCCTCGGCAAGACGCACATCGTGCAGGCCGTCGGAAACCACGTCATGAAAGGCGGCGACGTGCAGCACGTGCTCTACGTATCGAGCGAGCAGTTCACCTCGCAGTTCGTCCGCTCAATCCAGGAAAACCGGATCTCAGATTTCTCCAATTTCTACCGGCAGATCGATCTCCTCATCGTCGACGACGTCCAGTTCTTCGGCGGAAAGGAGAAGACGCAGGAAGAGTTCTTCCACGTCTTCAATGAGCTGCACCAGACGGGCAAGCAGATCATCCTCTGCGCGGACCGCCCGCCATCAGAGATTTCCGGAATCGAAGAGCGGCTGCTGTCCCGATTTAAATGGGGATTGAGCGCCGACATCCAGCCGCCGGATTTGGAGACGCGCATCGCAATCCTCCAGCACAAGTCGTCGCAACACGGGGTCTCGCTTCACCCTCAGATCATCGACTTCGTGGCCGAAAGGGTCCGTGCGAACATCCGCCAGTTGGAGGGCGCGCTTCTGAAGCTCTCCGCGCATGCGGATCTGTACGGTCGGGACATCGACCTCGATGCCGCGAAAGATATTCTGCGGGATATGATCGACGATTATCAGGTGCGGCTCGAAATCGAGGACATTCAGCGCGCGGTGGCACAGTATTACGGCGTCGCCACGGAGCTTCTCTCCGCCAAGACACGCAAGCGCGAGATCGTGACGGCGCGGCACGTGGCGATGTACTTCTGCAAGCAGCTGACGACCCACTCGCTCAAGAGCATCGGCCTGCGGTTCGGAGGGCGCGATCACTCGACGGTCATCCATGCGTGCAACACGATGGAGGATCGCATCGAGCTGGAGCCCGCCTTCCATGAAGAGGTGGACGAGCTCCGCCAGCGGCTCGAGCGCCGTACAGCCTCGCGTTCCGCGCGGCACCATCAGGTAGG
>CAZQAS010000295.1:0-3128 GCA_964591285.1 uncultured Rhodothermales bacterium | reverse complement strand
TGCAATCTGCTCGGGCGCGACTCCTTCCTCTAAGGCTACGGCGCAGACGGCGAGGCCGTTCAGGAGGTTGTGGCGACCGCTCATCGGGATTACGATCTCTGCGAGCCGCTCGCCGCGAACCGCCAGCGTAAATTTCTGTCCCCCACTCATGTTCTGGATTTCCGTAGCCGTGACCTCGTCGTCACCGCCATAGAGGCCGATGAACTGGACGCGGCCCCGCGTGTAGTCGGCGAGGGCGCGGACCTCGGCGTCATCACCGTTCAGCACGAGCAGGTTCTCCGGCTCGATGAGTTCGGCAAACCGTCGAAACGCCTCGCGGTAATCACTCCAGTCGTCGTAGATGTCGGCGTGGTCGAATTCCATCGACGTGATGATCGCCGTTGCGGGCTGGTAGTGCATCATCTTGGGACGTTTGTCGAAATAGGCGCTGTCGTATTCATCTCCTTCGATGACGAAGTGCCGACCGCTGCCGACATCGTAGCTGGCATTGCCGTTGACCATCACGCCTCCGACGAGAAATCCGGGATCGAGTCCGGCACTGCGGAGCACGTGAACGAGCATGCCGGTGGTCGTGGTTTTCCCGTGCGTGCCCGCCACGACCAGCGAGCGGCGGTCGTTCAGGAAGAAGTGGGCGATGGCCTCCGGCAGGGAGAGCTGTGCGAGGCGCTGCTCGCGCGCGTAGGCCGCCTCCGGATGGGTAGGCGTACAGGCATTGCCCACGACGACGAGGTCCGGCGCCGGCTGTAGATGCGCGGGATCGAAGCCGTTGAGGAGTTCGATCCCCATCTCCGCGATCCGTGTGCTCATGGGCGGATAGCAGTTCTCGTCGGATCCGCGCACGCTATAACCGCTCTGCTGGAGGAGTCCGCCGAGCGAGCCCATCCCCGTTCCGCAGACGCCGATCAGGTAGACGGATTCGATCTCTTCGGGATGCGGCGGATCCGGCCGCTCGAAGACTCGTAGGTGGGCGTCCGGCAGTTCGCTAATCTTCTTCATTGATTCGAGTTTCGTGAGCTGTTAGGCGCATCATTGCGCGGGGCGACACCGTCTTCATCCTTCCCCTTCTTCGGCGCGGCGCCGCCCGTAATCCCGTATTGAAGGACGGAGGCGAGTTCTTCGTCGGTCTCTTCGATTTCTTTCGGGACGATGCCCAGCCGTTTCGCTCTCGAGAGCCACTGACGCCGGGCGAGGAGCTGCATGTCTTCGGTCGAATCGGCTTCGTCGACGATTTCGAGGCCGAGGAGCGTTTCGACGACGTCCTCCATCGAGACCACGCCCTCGACGCCGCCGTATTCGTCGACCACGAGCGCGATGTGTTCGAGCCGGTCGAGCATCCGCTCGAATAGCGCGTGCAGGCGTAGGTTGTCCGGCACAACGAGGATTTCTCGCTTCAACGCCTTGAGCGGAAGATCGCCCTGCTCCTGGGCCGCTTTCAGGAGAAGGTCGTCGGTCAGCACGTAACCCGTGACGTCGTCCCGCGTCTCCGTGTAGATCGGGATGCGGGAGAAGCGGAATTCCTTGTACTCGTCGATGACCTCCCGGACGGATTTGTCCTCCGGCAGTGCAAAAAGGACGATGCGGGGGGTCATCACGTCCTTCACGCGGAGCGAGCTGAACCGGAAGAGGTTCTGGATGATGCGCGATTCGCCGAACTCAAATACGCCCTGCTGCTCGCCCAGCTCGGCCATCGCAGAGATTTCCTCACGGCTGATGCCGGCGCTTCGCTCACCGCGGGAGACCAGCGCGGTAATTCCTCTGGAGAGCTGGACGAGCGGCCACATGAACCAGATCGTCGGGACGAGGATGCGTGTGACGGGGAACGCGAATGTGCGCCAATAGGCTGCTCCGAGCGTCTTCGGGATGATCTCGGAGAAGATGAGGATGAGGAGTGTGAGAATACCGCTGAAGAGGCCCACGACGGCATCGCCGTAGACGATGGCCGCCTGCGCACCGGCGCCCGCCGCTCCGACGGTATGGGCGATCGTATTGAGGCTGAGGATCGCGGCGAGGGGCCGGTCGACGTTCTGCTTGAGCTCGTGAAGCTTCTGCGCCGTAACGCTGCCCTCCTGCGCTTTCATTTCCACAAAGGAGGGCGTTGCGCTCAGCAGCACCGCTTCCATGATCGAGCACAGGAAGGATACGACGAGCGCCAGCAGTACGTAGGCTATCAGAAGAGCCATTTACCGGGCAAAAAGTGCGGACGGCAGCGTCTAGGTGAATGCGATGCTGCCCCGCGCGGTTTCTGCTCGAGTGAGTTCGTTACCGGGCAGTGGCGGAGACAGGTGGTTGTAGAGCGACGCGTGATGCACGTGTGATCCACGTGTGGTCGGCGGGGTCTTTGTCCTCCCCTTTTGGACCCCTTTGTGGAAGTCTATGATACATAGACGTGGCGTCTATGTATGACAGATTTTGAGAAATGACGTGAAAAGAGCTCTGCACGGTGCGCCGAAGGCGCTCTCGGCTGCCGCCACCGCGCCGCCGCTACCGCGCTGGTTCCGCCCGCCGCTACCGCACGGGTTCGGGCGGCTCAACTTCCTGCCCCGCCCCGTTGCCGGAGATGGCCCGCGCGTAGGCCGATTGTGCCACGCCGTCACCCTCCAGCTCTTCATAGCCGTCCTCGCGTCCCATCACCGAGCCGAGCCGCTCCGAGAGTGAATCGAACGTCGAGTACATCACCGGCACGATCACCAGCGTCAGGAATGTGCCGAAGGTCAGCCCCGCGATGATTGCCGTGCCCATCGGGCCCCAGAACTGGGTGTTCTCCGAGCCGAACTGGAAGTTCGGGGCGAAGTCCGTGAGCAGTCCCACGAAGTCGATGTTGATGCCGAAGGTCAGCGGAATGAGCCCGAGCACGGTCGTCAGTGCCGTCAGCACCACCGGCCGCAGACGGGTCGCGCCGCCCTCGATGATCGCCTCCTGCTTCGCCATGCCGCGATCGCGCAGCTGCATGATGTAGTCGATCAGGACGATGTTGTTGTTCACGACGATGCCGGCGAGCGAAATCACGCCGATGAAGGTGAACAGCCCAAAGGGCGTCCGCGTGATGATCAGGCCGAGCAGCACGCCGATCAGGGAGAAGCCGACCGCCACCATGATGATGAACGGCGAACTCACCTTGTTGAATTGGG
>CAZQAS010000294.1:0-3130 GCA_964591285.1 uncultured Rhodothermales bacterium | reverse complement strand
CAAGGTCACCGTGCCGGACATCTTCGAGGTGCGCTACGGCCGCGTCTCGGGCGTGCTCGCGACCATCACGACGATCATCGCCTATCTCACGATCGTCTCCTACCAGTTCCGCGGCGGTGGGAACGTGCTGCACTTCATCACGCAGGGGACGGAGGCGGAAATCTCCGTACAGGCCGGCATCGTGATCACCGCCGTCTTCGCGATCGCCTACACGGCGCTCGCAGGCATGCTGTCGGTCGTCTACACGGACGTGGTCAACGGCGTGCTGATGATCCTGGGCGTCTTCGCGACGATGTTCTTCATGGTGTCGGCCGTCGGCGGGATGGACGAGATCGTGATCGCCGCGGAGGCCGCCGGCAAATGGGAGCTCTTCGGCAACTGGGCGGACGAGCGGACGGGCGCGACCTCGGGGCCCATTGTGGCGATATCCTTCCTCATCCCCACGATGCTCTTGTTGATGGGTGATGCGAACATGTATCAGCGGATCTTCAGCGCAAAAGACGGCGGTGAGGCGCAGAAGGCCGTGTTTTTCTGGGTGATCGGCGTCGTTCTGCTCGAGACGGCGATCTCGTTCGTGGGATTGACGGGCAGCGTCGCCGCGGATCAGGGGCTCATCCCACAGCTTTTTGCGGGCGGGGCGGCGGACGTGGTGGAGAACCGATCCGAGTACATTATTCCGACGCTGGCCGTATCGGAGTACACGCCGCTGATTTTGGGGATGGTCCTGGTGGCCACGATGATGGCGATCATCGTCTCGACGGCCGACTCGTTCCTGTTGGTGCCGGCGACGAACCTCACGCGCGACGTCGTGCAGCGCTTCATTGCCCCGGACATGGGCGAGCGCGCGGTGGTCTTGATGAGCCGGGGCTGGGTGCTGCTTTTGGGGTTCATCGCTTATCTGCTGGTGGATCAATTCCCGACGATCTTGACGGCCGCCTACACGGCGTACCTCGTCTACGGATCGGCGATCACGCCGGCCCTGCTGGCGGCGTTCCTGTGGAAGCGGGCGACGGGGCCCGCGGCGGTGGCCTCGATCGCGACCGGCACGATCGTGACGCTGGTGTGGACCTTTTACTTCGCCGAGCAGGACTTCTTCACGACGTGGCATCCGCTGCTTCAGGAGGTGACGTATCCGGCCGTGACGCTCTCGGTCCTGGCGCTGGTCGGCGTAAGCCTCGCGACGCCAAAGCCGGAGATGGCGCGCTGGGCGCCGTTTTTCAATGATGCGAAGAGGATTCCGGAGGAGGCGAAGGTTCGGCTGGGCGTGGAGGGATAGATGGCGGAAAAAGGAAGTCGGAGGTCGGAAGTCAGAAGTCGGAGGTCAGAGGTCGGAGGTCGGAGGGGCGGGAGAGACGAGTCGGTGAACGGGAGGACCGATTGCGGCACGACGTTTCAATTACTAGTCACCATGGGATAGAAGATGGAGTATATCGAGGTCGAGGTGCGGAGGCTGGCGCATGCCGAGGGGCTGGAGCTTCCGCGGTATGAGACGGAGCAGAGCGCGGGGATGGATCTGCGGGCGGCGGTGTCGGAAGACGAGCCGGTGATACTGGGTCCGGGTGAGCGAAAGCTCGTGCCGACGGGGCTGCAGATCGCGCTGCCGGCGGGACATGAGGGACAGGTGCGGCCGCGGAGCGGATTGGCTGTTCGCCACGGGGTGACGGTGCTGAACGCACCAGGAACGATTGACGCGGACTATCGGGGTGAGGTGAAGGTCATCCTGGTGAATCTTGGCGGTGAGCCGTTTGAGATACGACGTGGCGAGCGTATCGCGCAGCTCATCGTGGCGCGGCACGAACGCGTGACGTGGACGGTTGCGGACGAGCTCCAGAAGACCGCTCGGGGTGCCGGCGGGTTCGGACATACGGGGCGGTAGCCTCGTTCGCCCTACCACAAGCGGATGCCCCGGCGCCGATCAGAGGTACACGAACTCGACGCGGAAGAGGGACTCCATACGCTCAAAAACTCGTCGATTGAATGTATACAGTCGATCGGCCCCCGATTTTTCTGCGGCCGCCGCATGCAGACCGTCGTACACCGCGCCGCCCACAATGCCGACACCGGCTAGTCGAGACATCAGCTCGACGTACTGCTTGCCCGAGAGCGAGACGAGGGATGTGTACGGGAGAACACTCTCATTTATTAGATGCCACGCTTGACCGGGACTCAACCTCGGCGACATGGGCAAGGTTGAGAGCACGGAGAACGTTTCAGCGACGGCGTGGGCGGAAGTGTGGATCGTTTCCGAACCCGAGGACGCTTCTCGAAACGTTCCCAGTGCCCGCCGATGACCGGGGAGCTGCTCTACCAGCAGCTGTACGAGAACCGACGTGTCGAGCAGTGCGCGCACGCTCACTCTCTGCCGGAAAGGTAGCCGGTGCGCTCGTCGCGAATCTCGCGAATATGATCGACGACGTCCAGGTCGGAATCGGTCAGCTTCCCTGTAAACACGAGGAGTTTCCCCTTCCTTCTAAACGGCGCCTGTTCGTGAGAGGCTCTAAGGGTGAGCGATCTGCGACCGTGCTCGTCTTCTACGATGTTCAACTCCAGCTCGTCGCCTGCATCCAATGCAAGTGCTTCGCGCACCGCCTTCGGAATGACGATCCGGCCGAATTTGTCGAGCTTTGTTTCCATCCAATCAGTAGTTTGCCAAAGTAGTATGCCATTTGGCAATACAGAGTTCCGCGCGATGTTTGGTTCGCCGTGCGGCTCGTCGGCTGCCACAGCATTCGTCCATCCAGCTACTAGACACAGTTATGTTGTTAGACAACAAGAGAGTTCTCATCACCGGCGGGTCGCGCGGCATCGGGCGCGCGCTCTGCGACGTCTTTGCGCGCGAGGGTGCCGACGTCGCGTTTTGCTATCACTCGGATGAGACCGCCGCGAACGAGACGGTCTCGCTCATCGAGGGACATGGACGGCAGGCGCTCGGACTTCGTGCCGACGTGGGCGATCGGCCGGCATCGCGGAGGATGGTCGAAGAGGTCGCCGACGCGTTCGGCGCGGTGGACATCTGCGTGATGAACGCCGGCATCAATCGCGGCTCGCTCTTCTTACGGATGGCGGAGAAGGATTGGGACGACATCATGCGGGTGAACATCGGCGGGCTCTTCAACGTGGGGCAGCCGGT
>CAZQAS010000293.1:0-3162 GCA_964591285.1 uncultured Rhodothermales bacterium | reverse complement strand
GGACGTCGCCGCGGCGACGGCGCTGGCGGCCGAGATGATGGGAATGCAGCTGCTCTTCACCGATGCGGGATCGGGCGCCGACCTGACGGTTCCGGAGGAGATGGTCGAGTCGATTACCGAGACGTGTTCGGCGCCGCTCGTGGTCGGCGGAGGATTGAGGACCCCGCAAGAGGTCGGCAAGAAGGTTGCAGCAGGGGCGTCGTTCGTCGTGATCGGAAATGCGATCGAGCGCCGGCCGGACGCCGGCTACGTCTCTGAATTGGCGGCGGCCGCTCATATTTCCGTTCCGCGCGCCCTCTAATTTCACGCATCTCTACGGCGATCCATTTCGAGGGAGTTGGGCCGGTCCGCGGGGACATCGGCGCCGCGAGCGGAACGTTACGTCTTGTTACGTGCGCCTGCGAACGCGGCGCCACATCGCGACGTTGGATGGTGCGAAGACGATCGCCTTGTGCACAGCATCCATCAGATTTGTCCGGCATGAGCCGTACTCATGAGCTATAAGAAGTTGCATGCGCCCATCAGCCCTGATCAGTCGGCGACGGTGCCTTATCGCATCAAAGACGGGACGATCGAGATCCTGCTCATCACGACACGCAAGAAGGGAAAGTGGATCATACCGAAAGGCTGGATAGAGAAGCGCATGAGCCCGCACACCTCCGCCGAGAAGGAGGCGCTCGAAGAGGCCGGTGTGAAGGGTGAGGTTAGTCCCGTTTCGCTCGGCTGTTATCGGCATGGAAGCTCGGACGACGATCCGATCGTTGAAGTGTTCTTGATGCGCGTCGATCGGGAGCAGCGGACGTGGCCCGAGCAGGACGAACGGGAACGGCAGTGGGTCTCGCTCGACGAGGCGTACGAGCACGTTGACGAAGAAGGGCTCAAGTCTATTCTGGACGACGCCGCGGCCGTCATGCGGCTCGGTCTCGAGCACGACGAAGATGGGGGTGGTGATGCAGGCCATCCAGCCATTCCCGAATCGTCCGACCGAGAATCGAGATCTTCGTGACCGGCGGACGCTTAGCCGATCGGGCTCGTACTGGGCTCGTCCGGCGGGCGGCGCTTGTCGTTCTGTCTACCTCGGGGCGGAAGGAGGGGAACGTCGAGGCCGTTGGTTTCCTCCAGTTTCTCGAAGAGCCGTTCTCGCATGTCGCTGACACGCTCCTGATGGTCCGGGTGGTCGATCAGGTTGTACTTTTCCTTCGGGTCGGCTTCGAGGTCGAAGAGGGCCATCTTATCCCAGAGCCCATGAAAGAAGATGTACTTGTAGCGGTCAGTACGGAGCGCGAACTGCGTCGGTGTCTGCGGGAAATTCCATTCCCAGTAGTACTCGTAGAGGATCTCGTCGCGCCATGGAGTCGGATCTCCGGCGAGGATGGGCATGAAGGAACGTCCATCCATCGATGAGCTCGGCGACACGCCGGCCAGATCGAGGAAGGTGGGCGCAATATCGATATTCTGGATCATTTCATTGACGACCCGGCCCGGCGTAATGAAGCCCGGGGACCAGGCCAGCATCGGGACCCGCATGGACTCTTCGAACGCGTGGCGTTTATCGATCAGTCCGTGTTCACCAAATGAGAATCCGTTATCGCCCATGTAGATCACGAGCGTGTTGTCATCGAGCCCGTTGGCTTCCAGGTAATCAAGCACCTCTCCGATGCTTTCGTCGATGCCGAGGATGGTCTCGTGATAGTTTCGATAGAAGGTGTCGTAGTTGATGCGGCCGTGATACATGTAATCGACGCCGTGCCAGGAGCTGCGCTGGTCGCGCACCCATTCGGGCCAGCTCTCGCGGTAGTCGCCCGTGCTGGTGGGGGTTTCACGATCGTCGAGGGGCGGCTCAAGGAACATCGTCTCGGGATAGGCGAGCTCCACGTCGTCATAGACGCCATCGTGCCGCTCGGCGGGGCGGAAGCCGGCGTGCACGGCTTTGTGGGAGATGTAGAGCATAAAGGGCGCCTCGCCGTCGCGCTGCTTTAGCCAGTCGAGGGCATATTCCGTCGTAAGATCGGAGATGTAGCCTTCTCGCTCGATGCGCTCTCCATCGACGTTGAATGTGGGGTCGTAGTAGACGCCCTGCCCCCGATAACTCACCCATCGATCGAAGCCGGGCCGCGGCTCGTCGCTATGGCCTCCCATGTGCCATTTTCCGACGTACGCCGTCTCGTATCCGGCTTCCTGGAGAAGCTCGGGGAACGTCTTGATCTCGTCGGGAAAGAGCGTGTTGTTGTCGGTGATGCCGTGGTTGTGCGTGTAGAGTCCGGAGAGGATGGATGCGCGGCTTGGGGAGCAGAGCGCCGTCGAAACGAACGCATTTGCGACGTGCGCGCCCTCGCGGGCCATGCGATCCATATTGGGTGTTTCGAGGAACGGCTGCGAGTTCTCGTGGAATCCCATCGCGTCGTAGCGGTGGTCGTCGCTCAGGATGAAGACGACGTTGCGCGGTGGATCGGCAGCTTCGGAGAGTGTGTCGTACCTCGGTTGTGTACCCACCTCCGAATTTACATGCGGCGATGCACCCGACAGTACGAAAGGTGCGGCGATCAGGAGGAGGAGGCCGGCCGCTGATCGGAACGTGGCTGCGGGACGGCGATCGTTCAGGTCGTGGAGGTAGCGGATGCTCATTGCGCAGGTGGCAAACAGCGGAAATTGGTCGATTTAACCGGTTCGCTCGTGCGGAAACCGGTATAAATACGAGGATAGCGTAATGGATTAGCAACGTCAAGGGCCGCGAGGGGCGCCGAAGTACGACACGTGCCGGCCGGCAGGTGCATCATCCATGATCACACTACGGGCCGCCAAGCGTCTCCAAGGCGGCGACCACGTCGAGCGAGAGTTCCCACAATCCGGCATCGAGCCGTTCGACCAAACCGGCATAATCGCCGACGGTCCAGGCATCATCTTCGTAGTCCGTCGTTCCCCGAGCGAGCACGGCGCCATCCTGCGGGTCGATGATCTCCCATGATGCCATCACATGTGCTCCGCCCTCAAGGTCAGTCGATTCCTCCGGGGCCAACCCCTCCAAGTGCAGTAGCTGGATCTGAATCAAATAGTCGTGTGTCGCTCGCGATGCCCACGGGGCCACGTCGACCGTCTCGACTGGCGCCAGCGCCTTCAGATAGCCTGCCAGGGCGCGGTTGACGCCGCTGCTCAACGTCCCGC
>CAZQAS010000292.1:0-3199 GCA_964591285.1 uncultured Rhodothermales bacterium | reverse complement strand
GTCCGATGCGTCGAGAAAATTGCCGGGGAGGACGTTCGGCCTATCAACTATCAAAACATCCCCGCGTGCACGTACTGCCAGCCGCAGATCGCCTCGGTCGGGTACACCGAGGAGAAAGCGAAGGAAGCCGGCTTCGACGTGAAGGTGGGTAAATTTCCCTTCACGGCGTCAGGCAAGGCGTCTGCACTCGGGCACACCGAGGGATTCGTCAAGGTCGTCTATGATGCCAAATATGGCGAATGGCTCGGTTGCCACATCATTGCCCGAGATGCAACGGAGTTGATCGCGGAAGCCGTCACGGCACGAGAGCTCGAAACAACGGCACACGAGGTGATCGAATCGATGCATCCGCATCCGACGCTTTCCGAGGCCGTCATGGAAGCATCGCGCGCCGCCTACGATCGCGCTATCAATATCTGATTAGGCGGACAACTTCGGGACGGATTCCAAAAGTACCAGATCTGCGCAAGATCTGCGCAATTCTGCGCAGTCGATTCTCGGTACATTCGTAACCTCGGCAGACGTACGGTACCGTGGTGTGATTTAGAATCGCTGCCGCTTCCCTCTTTTCGCAACATCTCTGCTCGGCGATAACGCGGTCTTTGTTACGAATCCGTTCGCTTCAGCGGTTTCGAGAGAGGCGGGCACACGTCTTGTTCACCACTCCGCCCGCACTCTGGTTCGCTCTGAACCGGGCACGGCACGGGGGCAACACGCACGCTTACTTTTGGCCTCCGTGCCGCAGAAACGATCTTGAAGTAAGTGGCAATAAATGAACGATGAGTACTCCCATGGAAGTGATGAAAACGTCCCGTATTGCGGTGGCCTGCATCTGCGCCGCCGTACTCCTCGTGACCGGCTGCGACAGCTCGACCGGTACCGGAACGGAGAGCGACGTGACATTCGAAGGACGGGTCACCGATGAACCCGGATTCGGAAAGGCGGCTCCGGTAGCCGACATCGAAGGCGCGGTGGTGACGGCGTCGAACGTGACCGTCTCGGGCTCGACGAATAGTCTGTCCGGTGAATCGACGACGAATGCTGACGGCCGCTATGAGCTGGATGTCGAAGGCGCCGCCGAGCACGTCATCCTCGTGGCTGAGAAGACGGACTTCGAGTCCAAGACGATGGTCTACAATCGCGGCGGAACCCGGGTAGAAGCAATGCCGATGACGGTGGAAACGCACGCTGAGGCGGACGTGTACGTCGAGGCGCGAAGTCAGGATGATGATGAGGACGCGGTGTTGATGTCCGACGTCGCCCTCTTCGTAACCCAACAGGTCGGTGCCGAGGTGCAATCGGGCTCGAAGTCCGCAGAGGACGTGGCGGCTGCCATCAAGGCCGAGGTGGAGGCGCGGACCCATTACGTGCGCGACGAAGCCGGTGACGACGACGTCGAGGACGCCCGCGATGAAGAGCGCGAGGCGTTCCTTCAGCTTCAGACCAATCTTTCGGCATCCACGAGTGCGGAAGCCGAAGCGGCGGCACTCGAGAGCTTCGAAGGTTCGCTCGTAGATGCCTATACGGAGGCCGGCGTAACATTTGAAACGCAGGCCAGGGCCCGACAGGCCGGTTTAGCCGCGCTGGAGCGGTTCGGTTCAGCGTCCTTCGAAATGCGCCAGAAAGCGGAGGTGCTGCTAGCCCTGGCAACCGCCCACGCCGTTGAAACCGCATTTGAAGCGGCAGATGCTTCGAGTGAACGGTTGGATGCCCTTGTCGATGCACGGACCACATTACTCGCTGAAATTCGGGCAGCGAGTTCCGGCAGCGCATTGACGGCGGCGCGAGCCTCCTACGACGCAGCCGTCGAGGCCGAGTTAGCCGCCGAAGCGGACGTGCAGGAAGGAGTCCTCAACACGGCTCGCGAGCAGATAGAAACGACGGCGAAGACGGCGCTGGAAGCGGCGCTGATCGCGGCTGGATCTGCCGAGGAGATCGCTGCAGCACACGCCACGTTCTACGCCGCGGCTGAAACGTCGGCGGAAGCCTCACTCGACGGTGAAACGTCGAAGGCGTCGCTCGCGGCAACCGTCCTGGCGCTGCTTAGCGCATCGTAACGAACGCACCATGTACCGAGCGCGTCCCGAAGTACGACAGAATCACCCATGACGCAACGGCCGACACGGCGGATGTGTCAACGCCGAAGTCCGCAGTTGCAGCGCTGCGGACGCGCGCGCCGGAGGCGCCCACTCCATTCGTGGAGGGGGCGCTTTCTCTTTTATTGCTTCGCACCCCGTAAATCAATACTATTAAGAAGTTCATGCAAAGACCCACGTGCTAAAACTCTGGTAGCACGACATCCTGCTGACCTGCGCCTGGAGGTACTCTCTTTCCGGCCGAATCAAGTGAAGGAATGAACCTGGATTCGAAATGAAGACAACTCCCTCCCGTCTCATTGTCCCGACATTTTTGGCGCTAGCGCTCGTAATGGGCGGTTGCGAGAACACGGATCTGCTGACAGACGCGAACGAGTCCGCCACGCCGGAGCGCTCGGCTGTGCCCGATGCATCAAGCCTATCGGGGGAGGCGAGTAAGGCAGGCGGATCGGCCGTCTCCGGTAGCTATATCGTCGTGTTGAACCCTGACAGCGGTGACCCTGCAGACCGTGCACAAGAAGCCGCCGCTCGTTCCGGCGGCACCGTAGGATTCATCTATCAGAATGCGATTCAGGGCTTTTCGTTGTCGAATGTGTCCAGTAATGCGGCCGCAGCGCTCGAGCGAAATCCAAACGTCGCCTATGTCGAACAGGACCGCACGGTACAGCTTTTCGCCCAGACCGTCCCTACGGGCGTGCAACGAATCTTCGCGGATGAGAACGGAGATTTGGCCATCGACGGTACCGATGATTTTCGCGTCGATGCCGACATCGCCATCATTGATACGGGTATCGACTTCGAACATCCCGACCTGAACGTCGTCGGCGGAGTCGACTGCTCCGGCGGCAGCCCCTTTCAGGGCTCTTGCAGCCAAGGAGGCGACGACGACCACTACCACGGCACACATGTCGCCGGAACGGCCGCCGCCATCGATAACGGAATCGGGGTGGTCGGCGTTGCTCCGGGAGCGCGCTTGTGGGCGGTAAAGGTACTTAATAGCCAGGGCAGCGGCTACGTCTCCTGGATCGTGGCCGGGATCGACTGGGTGGCGGACAATGCCGGCACGATCGAGGTCGCGAATATGAGCCTCGGCGGCTCCGGAT
>CAZQAS010000291.1:0-3265 GCA_964591285.1 uncultured Rhodothermales bacterium | reverse complement strand
TCGTTGAAGGCGGAATCCGCAACGGCAGCGTACACGCTTGGAAACGCAGCGAGTACTCAGGCGTTTGGTGACCGCTGGCGCGACACCCTCGGATCCCACAGTGTTCATGTGAATGAATGGACGAGGGCGCCCGCCCCCCTCATTCTCTGGAGCATCCCACACCAAGTCCATACATGAAGCTTTCGGACTTTACTTACGAGTACCCTAAGAATCTCGTCGCTAAATATCCCGCTGAGCCGCGCGACTCGGCGAGGATGATGGTTCTCAGTCGGAAAGACAAAACCATCGAGCATCGTAGCATCGCTGATCTGCCCGAGTACTTTTCGGAAGGCGACGTCATGGTCATCAATGATACGAAGGTATTTCCGGCGCGCCTATACGGCAACAAAGAAAAGACGGGTGCAAAAATCGAAGTCTTTCTGCTTCGCGAGCTAAACCCCGAAAGCCGGCTCTGGGATGTCATCGTCGATCCCGCTCGCAAGATCCGAATCGGCAACAAACTCTACTTCGAAAATGGGTTGATCGCCGAAGTCATCGACAATACCACCTCTCGCGGGCGGACCATCCGGTTCGTCTTCGAGGGCGACAACAGAGAGCTATACACCAAGATTGACGAGATCGGGCAGACGCCGCTTCCTCCGTACATCAAGCGGGACGTTGAACCGGCGGACCGCTCCAGGTACCAGACGATATTCGCGGAACATCGAGGCGCCGTCGCCGCACCGACGGCCGGCCTTCATTTCACACGCGAGCTCATCGACGCCCTTCGAAACGCCGGTGTCGATATCTTGCCGATCACCCTACATGTGGGCCTCGGGACGTTTCGCCCGGTGGAGGTTGAGGACCTGACCAAGCACCGAATGGATTCGGAGAACTTCAGCATCGGACCGGAAACGGCCAAAGCCGTGAACCGGGCGCTGGCATCTGAGGAAAACACAGTGACCGCCGTCGGAACCACGGTTGTTCGAGCGATCGAATCGAGCCTCTCGGCCGCGTATACGCTGAAGGCGGATCGGGGCTGGACCGACAAATTCATTTACCCACCTTATGAGTTTCGAATTACCGAGCGTCTGCTAACGAATTTCCACATGCCGAAGAGCACGCTGCTCATGCTTGCGGCGGCCTTCGCGGGCTACGACTTCATCTTCGAGGCCTACGAGGAAGCGATGAAAGAGAAGTATCGCCTCTTCTCATTCGGCGATGCGATGCTTATCGTCTGACGTGAGCGAGCAGTCACCACATGTCACAGCGCTTTTTCCGGCGGCCGGGAGCGGTAGTCGGATGGGCGGCAAGCGCAAGCAATACCGACGCCTTGGCGATGAATCCTTATTGGCTCGTATGCTTCGGATCTTCGACGAACATCCGCGCATCGACAGCATCGTCGTGGCCGTCCCGCCGGACGATCTCGAGGCCGTCAACTCCGATCTATCCGATTTCGGTATTCAAAAGCTTCATCGCGTCGTAGCAGGTGGAAGTACGCGCCAAGAATCGGCAGCAGCCGCCTTCAATGCGGCGCCAGAGGTTGCGGGTGCGGTGCTTGTCCACGATGTGGCCCGACCGTTTCTTCCGCCGGATCGAATCGATGCCGTCATCGACGCCGTCGAACTCTACGGTGGTGCCGCGCTCGCATTGCCTGCGAGCGACACGCTTCGGCGCGTAGAGCGCGAGTCCTTCGGCGAGACCATCCCGCGTGACGGTACTTATCGTATGCAGACGCCACAGGGTTTCCGATCCGATTGGTATGCGGAGGCGCACCGTGCCGCGATCCGCGATCAGTTTACCGCCACCGATGACGTAGCGCTCGTCGAACGCATCGGAAAGCGGGTCCGCATGGTGCGCGGAAGTGCACTCAATTTCAAGGTGACGACGTCGGAGGACTGGCTCCTCGCGCAGGCGCTCTGGCACCACCTGGCGACAGTATCATGAGGGTTGGATTCGGCTACGACCTGCATCGCCTTGTCGAAGGGAGACCGTTGATCGTCGGTGGGGTTGAGATCCCCTATTCAAAAGGACTTCTCGGGCACTCGGATGCAGACGTGCTTTTTCATTCGGTCGCCGATGCGCTCCTGGGCGCAGCGGCACTCGGAGACATCGGTACGCACTTTCCTGATTCGGACGACCGATGGAAAGGTGCCGATAGCAAAGTGCTTCTGTCGGAAATCGTTCGACTGCTGCACGAGGCTGGATACCGCGTCAACAACGTAGACGCCACCGTCGTGCTGGAACGCCCGAAGCTTCAGCCGCACATCGTCGAGATGCGTACCGTGCTGGCGAAGCGTCTTCAGGTGGACGTCGGTTCCGTTTCCGTCAAGGCAACGACGAACGAAGAGCTGGACGGCCTCGGCAGGGGAGACGCAGCCGCGGCATATGCCGTCTGTACGATCACGGCCATCGACGACAGGTCGTAGAGCGATGGGCGAGCACATCGAGGATTTTCTGGTCTGGATGGAGGCGGTCCCCGTAATCTGGGCGTACCTCGCGATCCTCGTAATCGCCTATGGGGAGAACGTCGTCCCCCCGATTCCGGGGGACATGGTCGTAGTCTTCGGCGGTTATCTCGTGGGAGTCGGAAAGCTGAATTTCGCGATCGTAGTCCTCCTGTCGACCGTCGGAGGCGCACTCGGCTTCATGACCATGTATGCCATCGGCCGAAAGATCGGCGAGGCGGTGATCGAGTCCGACCGTGTTCCATGGATACCGCGAAAGCAGGTTGACAGCGCGCGTAGTTGGTTGGAACGCTGGGGATATGGGCTGGTCGCCGCCAACCGGTTCCTGTCCGGACTTCGGTCGGTCATCTCCCTTGCAGTCGGAATGGCACGCACTCCTGTGATGCCGACCGCCTTCTACGCCACGCTGAGTGCTTTGGCCTGGACCGGGCTAATCACCTACGGCGGATATGCGGTCGGCGAAAACTGGACGGCCATTGCGCTTTTCCTACGCGACTACGGCCGCATCGTAGTTGCGGTTATCGGTCTGGTGGCACTCGTTCAACTGATGCGCTGGTATTTGAAAAGGAGGGGAAGTGGCAGGGGAGGGGACGAATCCGGAAACTTCACCCCAGGTGGAGGATAAGTGAGATCGCTGCTGGAATGCCGGTTGCTGAGCGGCACGTCACTTAACGCTGACGTTTATTTGACACGTGCTCTGGTGCCGGGTAGATTGTCGCTTTGTCCGGCGGCCGTGTCCATTGAAAGCTGGCGTAGCTCAACCGGTAGAGCAGCTCACTTGTAATGAGCAGGTTGGGGGTTCGAGTCCCTTCGCCAGC
>CAZQAS010000290.1:0-3300 GCA_964591285.1 uncultured Rhodothermales bacterium | reverse complement strand
GGTAAGAGAGTTGAGAGTCCAGAGTCGAGAGTCCAGAGACGGAGACGCGACCTTCGGCCGCTTCGGTCCGGATTGCTGCCTCCGACTTCCGACCTCCGACTTCCGACTTCCGACCTCCGACCTCCGACTTCCGACTTCCGACTTCCGACCTCCGACCTCCGACCCCCGCCCATCCGAACTCCCCCCACACGAACAGCGCCTCGTTCTTCTCGCCTCCTCCTCCTCCGGATACTCCAATCTCTGCCGGATCCTCACGGCCGCGCATCTGCGCGATCGAGATCATCCGCATGCTCTCCTCGAGGAACTCGCCGAGCACCGGCAGGATCTCTTCTGCCTGACCGGCACCTACGACGGCCGGCTCTGGTCGCTGCTTGATGCCGGCCGGCTCGACGCGGCCCGCCGATGGGTCGAGACCCTCGCGCAGGTCTTCGGCGACCGGCTCTCCATCGAGGTTGCCCATCATCTCCTGCCCGGCGACAAGCGGCGCCTGCAGCGGCTGCGCGCGCTCTCCGAGCGGACCGGCGTGCCGATGGCCGCCACCGGCGACGTGCGCTACGCGGTCGCGGATCACTACAAGCGCTACGATCTGATGACCTGCATCCGCAACGGCATCACGGTCTTCGAGCCGCATCCCGACCGGCCGCGCAACGCCGAAGCCTATCTGAAGGATGAGGCGACGATGCGCAAGCTGATCCCGTGGCCGGAGGCGTTCGATCGGACGGAGGAGATCGCCGAGGCCTGCCAGGTCGACCTTCTGCCCGGCTACATCACCCCGCCGTCCGCCCGCGTGGAGACGGGCGAGTCGTGTCGCGAGCACCTCGTGCGTCTCTGCCGCGAGGGGCTGGATGAGAAATATGGGGATGCATCCGGCGATCGCCGCACCCGCGCCGAGGCTCAGCTCGAGACCGAGCTCGAGGTCATCCTCGATCTGAATCTGGAAGAGTTCTTCCTGGTCGTCCACGAGATCGTCGACGAGGCGCGCCGGAGGGGCATCCGCTGCGCGGGCCGCGGCTCGGCGGCGAACTCCATCGTGGCCTACCTGCTCGGCATCACGGAGGTCGATCCCATCGAACACCGCCTGCTCTTCGAGCGCTTCCTCCACGGCGGGCGGAAGGGCACGCCCGACATCGACGTCGACTTCGACTCCGAGCGGCGCGAGGAAGTCATCGCGTGGATGGAAGAGCGTTTCGGGATCGAGCAGACGGCCATGACGGCGACGCTGGTCACCTACCGGCTGCGTTCGGCGGTCCGCGATGTGGCAAAGGCCCTCGGCTGGTCGATGGACGAGGTCGATCGGATTTCCAAAGCCCTCCCGCCTTCGCGCGCCCATCATGCGCGGGATCACCGCGTGACCCTAGAGCAGATCGTTTCCGCCTCTCCGCTGCTGGACGTGCTCCTCGGGATGGTCGAGTCCCTGGCCGACTGCCCCCGCCACCTCGGACTGCACTCCGGGGGGATGGTCCTCTCGCGGAAGCCGCTGCATCACTTCACGCCGGTGCAGGTCTCGGCCAACGGCGTGAAGATGGTGCAGTTCGACAAGTACGACGTCGAGGCGCTCGGCCTCGTGAAGCTCGACGTGCTGGGGCTCCGGATGCTGGCCTCCGTCAGCGAGACCGTGGAGCTGATCCAGCGGCACGAAGATCCGGATTTTCGGCTGGATGACATTCCCTTCGACGACATCGCCACCTTCAACATGATCCGCGCGAGCGAGACGCTCGGCACCTTCCAGATCGAATCGCAGGGGCAGCTGCACCTGCTCGCGCAGCATCAGCCCGAGACGTTCGACGACCTGATTACGGAGATTGCCCTGTTTCGGCCCGGCCCGCTGCAGGGCGGGATGGTCCACCCGTTCGTCCGCCGGCGCCGCGGCGAGGAGCCGATCGTCTACGATCATCCCGATCTCGAGCCCATCCTGAAGGAAACCTACGGGATCATCCTCTTCCAGGAGCAGGTGCTGGAGGTCGCCCATCAGTTTGCGGGCATGTCGCTCTCGGAGGCCGACGATTTCCGCTCGCTGATGTCGCGCTTCCGGGATCCCGGCGAGATGGAGCAGATGCGGGACAAGTTCGTGCACGGAGCGATGCGCAGCGGCGTGGACGAGCCCTCGGCGAACAAGGTGTTCGACCGGGTCTCGAACTTCGTGGGCTACGGATTCTGCCGAAGCCACGCGGCGGCTTTCGCGAAGACGGTCTACGAATCCTGCTATTTAAAAAAGCGTTATCCGGCTGCGTTCATGGCGGCGGTGATGGAGCACCGGCCGGGGATGTACAATTTGATGACCCTCCAGGAGGAGGCGCGCCGCTTCGGGGTGCCGACACTGCCGCCGGACGTCAACCGGTCGGGGGTTCGGTATGATGTGGAACAGTACGAGGGGATGGATGCCGAATCGACAGACTTGGGCGTCCGCGCTACTCCTGCGAAACCGATGCGAGCGACGCGCCGGGCAATCCGCAAACCTCTTACCGCGGTCAAGGAACTCTCCGAGGACGATGCCCGGATGATCGTCTGGGAGCGTCTGCAGAACGGCCGCTTCACGAGCGTGGAGGATTTCTACCGGCGTGTGCCGCTGGAGGAGGATACACTGCGCAGCCTCGCGCGCTCTGGAGCGTTCGACGAGATCGTCTCTGAGGGGGAGTCGGCCGGCGGATCCGCTCGGGAGTCGGCCGCCGGCTCGGCCGACCAGTCGTCAGCACAGAGCACGGCAAGTCGTCGTGCGCTCTGGGAGGTAGGCCTGCTTCTGCGCAGTCCGGTGCCACGCGGCCGACGCTCATCGCGCGAACTCTTCGAGGTGAAGTCCTTCACGGAGGACGACATCCCCGATCTTCCGGAGCTCACGCCGGCGACCCGTCTGAGTTGGGATTATGAGACGCACGGCAGCGGGCGCGATCATCCGATGACCCTGATGCGCCGCACGCTCAGCGAGCTGGAGATCCGCCCGATCGAGACCTGCTACCGGATCGGTCGCTACTTCTCGGTGCGCAAGCATCCCTCCGTTCGCGAGCATCCGTCGGTGACGGTGGCGGGGCTTTCCGTGCTGCGGCAGCGCCCGCCCACCGCAAACGGCGTGCTCTTCGTCACGCTCGAGGACGAGACCGGCTTCGTGCAGTGCGTCGTGCGTCCGACCGTGCTCGAGCATCTCGATCACGTGCTGCGCCAGAGCGCGCTCATTATTCGAGGCGAGCTGCACATCCAGGGCAACTGGCGGGGGCTGATCGTGACGAACGCTTGGCCGCTCAACGGCATTTTCGGTGGTTACGAGGGCCATCCGTGCCACGATGCCGGGCGCGATCGGATGGTGGT
>CAZQAS010000289.1:0-3305 GCA_964591285.1 uncultured Rhodothermales bacterium | reverse complement strand
AACTCCGGTAAAGTCCAGGAAGCGACAGCTGCCGCGAGAATGGAGACCTGTAGCCCGTCAATGTTCGCTCGGGCGGCCAGTCGTTCTCGTGCAGCTCGAGAATCGGCTCCACCACGCGGTCGCGCCCCTCCACGTAGTCGGCGAGTCCGGTGATGAGCATGTCACTGTCGCCATCACCATCGTAGTCGGCAAACCGGACGGCACCCATGGATGTCGCGCGGGCGCGCACGTTCAGTGGACGGTACAGTTTCACGTCGAAGATAACCTCGTCAACCACGTGCTCCCAGTCGTCGAGCACGTACACCTCCAGCACAGGCCCGTCGGGAGTGCTTCCCGTAAGTGCGAGGTCCAGGTCCCCATCGCCCTCGAGATCCCCGAAGTCTAGCGACGGGAAGGTCACGTCGGGGAAACCGTAGGGGATCGTTAGAGGGAGATTTTCAGGCTGTGCCGCCGTCTCGTCGGAGACGGCCAGGAGAGCCAGAAAACACGAGCACACGGCCGCAAGCCGCACTCGCCGGTTGAAGAAGGATACATACATCGAGATGCCGACGACGAAAGTCGAAAAGAGCAAGGTTACTTAGAGATGACGAACGGGATCGACTGCAGACGGTCGCCCGACTGAAACGTGCATACGTACGTGCCGGAGCTGAGGGCGGCGCCGCTCGCGGAGCGACCGTCCCATACGACGTGATAGGTGCCCGGCCCATGCTCCCCGTCGACGAGGGTCGCCACCTGGCGGCCGAGTACGTCATATACGCGGATCACCACGGTAGACCGGCGTGCAAGATCGTAGCGGAGCGTGACCTCATCCGCCGACGGATTCGGGGAAGGGGGATGAAGGGCGGTCTGCAGCGCAGCCACTTCGGGTGGATCTTCTGCGGACGTCGCCTCGGAAACAGTAAACGACTGCTCGGGAGCGAACGGCGATCCGACGTACGCATGATCCAGGCTCTGCACGCTCCAATAGTACGTGCCCGGCTGCAGGCCACTCAACCGCCACGAGCGGTTGTGATCTGCGTTGCCGCGCCCCCGTAGCAATCGCCGGCCCGACGCCGGATCGGACATCGGAGGCACGACGTCGGCTTCACCCGGCTCGCGGCCGACACGAACGTTGTACGTTGCCGCTGCGCCGGACGGTGGATTCCACTGCAGCTCCACGCCACCAGGCACCGGTTCTGCAGTGAGCTCGCTCGGCGCATCCGGCGGGGTTACTACCTGCCTGCGATTCTCGTAAAGATTGACGAGCGGAACGGTCTGTGTCGGCCGGCCGGTGGTCAATAGGTCTAGATCGCCGTCGCCGTCAATGTCGCCCCACGCCGCCGAGCCGAAGACGACCCCGATCAGGTAGAGCTTTCTGGTGAATTCTGCATCTTCGTTGACAAATAGCTCCGCCGTTCTGGAGCCGAAGGCGTCTCGAGCGCCCATCAAGAGGAGGTCGAGATCGCCGTCGTTGTCGTAATCGCCCCACGTGGCGGCGCCGGAAAGCGCCCCCGGCAGTCCAATGGAAAGGGAGTCGAATTCCATTCCGGAATTCCGATAGATGCGGGACAGCCCATCCAGCACGCGGGGGACGAACTGCCCGCCGCTCTGCATCAGATCGAGGTCTCCGTCGTCATCGTAATCCCCCCAGTCGAACGTTCCAAAGACGGCAGGGTCGATGCCCGACGCAAGCGGTGTAAATGCACCCTCGTCATTCCGAAAAACGTCGGCATAGGACCCGTCACGGGAGATGCCGCCCATCACGAGGTCGAGGTCGCCGTCCGCGTCGGCGTCCCCGAACGCGGCAGCGCCATAGGCGAGTCCGGGAAGGTCCGCTTCCGCATCCACAAACGTTCCGGACTCGTTTCGATAGATTCTCGTGACACTGGAGCGGCGTGCATCCTCGCCTCCTAAAAGCAAGTCGAGATCGCCGTCATTGTCGTAGTCGGCCCATTCCGCCGCACCGCTGTGGACGCCCGCCAGGTCGGCCTCCGCATTCGTCAGCTCGCCATTCTCATTGAGGTAGATGAGCGAAACGGGATCGTAGGGCGGATTGACGGTCCGGCTGCCGGAGACAGCTAGATCCAGATCGCCGTCCGCATCGTAATCGCCCCATGCGGCATTCGCGAAGATGAGCGGAGGGAAGTCGACGTCCGCTTCCTCGAAAACGAAGGTCGGCTGACCATCGCGGATTTCCGCCCCCTCATACAGATAGAGGGCGGTGACGATGTGCTCGTCCCGGAGGCCGCTTAGAAAGACATCCAGGTCGCCGTCGCCGTCTGCGTCGCCAAGCGCGATTGTACCGTGCGTAACGAGCGGCAGCGTGTGCGGGACCATGCTAAAAGTGAACGGCTGCGTGACCGGCTGGGCACGTGCCGTGAACAGGACGACGATCGCCGGAAGAACGGCGAAGGGAAGCGGGCGGAGCAGCCGCAAGGCGCGAGCGACCATCAAGCTCGGGTACTTCTGAAGATTAGGATCGGGGAGAAAAGGGATCTCGCGCGACGGGTTCCTCGACATCCGCACAAGAGCCGTTCACAGACACGGCACGTGCACGCCGGTGGGATGTGCGCGCGGTGCGAACGCGACGATTATACAGCAGGCAACCTTACGCGGTCCGCGTCGGCCCGAAAAGGTAAAAAATGAGTACTCGGAAGACAACGAAGCGAGTGCCGGCGATTTTAGCCGAACCTTTATCCATCTCATCCCAACCCGTTTGTACTATAAAATCGTTGGCCAGAGACTACAAACGCCCAGGCATTTCCTCCGATCATGGCAATCCTCGTTGACAGTGACACGCGCCTCGTCGTGCAGGGCTTTACGGGCTCGGAAGGCACGTTCCATTCCGAGCAGATGATCGAATACGGCACCAGGCTCGTGGCGGGTGTCACGCCTGGAAAAGGCGGCGGTCGACACCTCGACCGGCCCGTGTTCAATACGGTCGCCGATGCGGTAGAGAAGGAGGGAGCAAATACGTCGATCATATTCGTGCCGCCGCCGTTTGCCGCCGACGCCATCCTGGAAGCCGCCGACGCCGGCATCGGCGTGATCGTCTGCATCACGGAAGGGATACCGATCGAGGACATGATTCCCGTGTCTCATTTCGTGCAGAAGAAGGGTGCGCGATTGGTCGGACCGAACTGTCCCGGCGTGTTGACCCCCGGCCAGGCGAAGGTGGGCATCATGCCGGCCATGATATTCCGCGACGGGCCCATCGGCGTGGTTTCGCGCTCGGGCACCCTCACCTACGAAGCCGTCGACCAGCTCACGCGCCAGGATCTCGGGCAGAGCACGGCCGTCGGCATCGGCGGCGATCCGATTATCGG
>CAZQAS010000288.1:0-3327 GCA_964591285.1 uncultured Rhodothermales bacterium | reverse complement strand
GGCGCGCCGTTCGTGCCGATCGAGATCGTCGAGAGCACCGACGCCGTCACGGATCCGTTCGAGCGTCCGCTCTACTTCGTCTCCGATGATCCTCACTCGGGACAGGGTACGTACATGTGGTGGAGAAACGGTGAATGGCAGGAAGCGGACGCGTCCTACGTCGATACGGTACTGGATGAAAAGCGCTACATCGACATGCCGAACCAGGCTGCCTTCCGCTTCTTCAATCCACGACGCGTCCTCTTCGGAATCCGCGCCACGTTTTAGCGCCAGCGGTTGATGAATCCTATGAAATATTCGGTTAGACACGCTGACAATATGAAGACGCAATCTCTAACATCGACTGTGGGCCGGGTGGTGACGCTGGCGCTGGCAATCCTGGTGTTCAGTACGGGAACCGCGGAGGCGCAGCAATTCCGCTACCTCGACATCGGCTCGCTCCGGAACTGGTATGTCGAGTCGGGAACGACGGCATACTTCCGTCCGGCCTACTATGGCGGCTCGCTGCCATACATCGGCCTGCAGTGGCCGGCACTCTGGCCCCACAATGACTACCAGAATCACGAGGCCCTGTACATGGGGGCCACGAATTTCACCGACGAGCGCGGTGATACGTGGGATCCAAAAGTAGTGACGCAACGCGTCTTCCAGCCCTTCGGGGCCGGCGGCATGACGCCGGTGTCGCACGAGATGTACATGCGGTTTCCGCAATCGGATGTGACGGTCGACGGAGCGCAGTCCTTCTCGCACGTGAACGTGGTCGATGAGATAGATCCATCAATCCCGGCCGACCAGATGGTCGTGACGACGGTCAACAGCGAGCTAGGACTCACGATGACCCGCCGGGACATGGCATGGGGCAACGAGTTTCACGACAACTATCATCTCACCGAGATCATCCTCGAGAACACGGGCAATACGGACGCCGACCCCGAGATCGAGCTGCCGAACAACACGCTCACCGACGTGGTGTTCACGCACTACATGTGGAGGGCGATCGGACTTCTCGGCAACCAGGCATTCGAGGGCGCCGGCTCCCACGGCCGGAATTCGATCTATGACGTGATTGGATACGGTGATCGGCCCTTTACCGACGAGCTCGGCGGCGACAGGTATCGCGGTGTGTTCGGATGGGACGGCAACGAGCCGCTCTTCTCCGAATGGGATGACATCGGATCGCCGGTCGTTCGGGACCTTAGCACGCTGATCGCGGAGGGCGACACGACGGGTCGCATCTCCGCGCCCGGCTTCATCGGGCGGCTCTGGCTCCATGTTGACGAGTCTGTCGACAACACCGCCGATGATACGGCCCAGCCCTCGACCATGGCCTACTGGCAAGGGAACGGACACCCGTCGACAGGAGGCGGCAACCAATTTGATCAAGCCAGCATGTCGGTCGAATACGAGTGGATGACGCAGGGCCGCCAGACGCCGCATCACGCGGACGTCCTCACCCCGCCGGAGCCCGGCGAATCCTGGTACGACCAAATGGCACGGCAGGAAGGCACGCCGAACTTCGGCTTCAGCTCGGGCAACCACTATCTCAACAGTGTTGGCCCCTACGATATGGCTCCCGGCGAAACCATACGCTTTGTCTACGTCACCGCGGTCAACGGTCTGGATCGAAAGGCCACACTGGAGATCGGCGCGAAGTTCAAACAGGCGTGGCTCGACGGCGACCAGGATCGGCCTCTCGGCTATGACGCGAACAGCGACGGGGTCATCACCGACCTTCCCGGTAACGGCGTGCAAGAGGGGGACGAGACGCTCAGCAAGAACCGCTGGGTTCTTTCGGGCAAAGATTCACTCTTCCAGACGTATCACCGCGCGTTCGCCAATTACGAGAGCGACTATTCCATCCCGGATGCACCGTTGCCGCCCTCGGAGTTTCACGTCAACTCGCGGTCGAACTTGATCCAGCTGGAGTGGGACACGCATCCTGGTGCACAACTGGTCGGTTTCGAAATTTACCGCACGACCGGTGATCAATCCCTCTGGGCACCGGAGCTGATCGCGGAAGTCGGTCCGGAAGTGCGCAGCTACCAGGACGCAGACGTCACCCGAGGGCTTGGCTATTACTATCACATTGTGGCCGTCGGGGCGCCCAACACGGATGGAACCGGTATGACGCCCACGGGCGTGCCGCTAAGGAGCAGCCTGTACGCGACCCAGACATATACGCCGGCCTACCTGCAGCGCGCGCCTGGCTCGTCACTCGATGCTGCACGCATCGTGCCGAACCCATACGACCTGGGTGCGGACCCGTCCCTCCGATTCCCCGACGTTCAGGACCGCATCGCCTTCCTCGATATCCCGGGCAACGCCGAGATTGAGATCTATACCGAGATGGGTGAGCGGATCTACACGATCGACCACTCGAACGGCAGTGGCGACACCTTTTGGGATCTCACGACCTCATCGAACCAGCTGGTTGTCAGCGGCATCTATCTGGCCGTCATAACGGACAGAGACAGCGGCGAGCGGGCTATCAAGAAGTTCGTCATCATCCGATAACCGCGCAGCCGATGACCAAAACCTGCGGTGTTACGACCAACGACTCTAGGAAAGGGGATATAACAATGAAGGCATCCATATTGAGATCGGTCATTCTCTGCGCCGTTCTTCTCGCAGGTGCGACGGGAGCATTCGCTCAGGGCGAGCAAGACATAGAAGGTCAGAAGCTGGCACAGACGGGGATGAAATTCCTCACCCAGTCCGTCGACGCACGAGCTGCGGCTCTCGGCACGGCCGTGACCGCTGTCGACGGTATGGGCGCGTCGGCCATGTTCTACAATCCGGCCACGATGGCCCGGACCGATCACACGGCGCAGGCCTGGCTCGGCCGGAGCCAGTGGATCGCTGACATCAATTATAATGCGATCAGCGCGGCTTTTCAGCCCGCGGCCGGTCGTTACGGCGTATTCGGACTTTCGCTCATGTCGGTCGATTACGGCGATTTCCAGGGGACGGTCCGCGCCGACAATGAATCCGGCTACCTGGACACGGACACGTTCAGTCCGACCGCCCTGGCGGTGGGCGTCGGATACGCGAAGGCGATCACGGACCGCTTCGACGTCGGTGCGCACGTGAAATACGCAACGCAGGATATGGGCGCCAGCACGATCGGTGTTGAGGGATCGAGCTTTCAGACGACCGACCGCTCCGTAAGTACGCTGGCGTACGATTTCGGCGTGCTCTACCGCACCGGCTTTCGAAATATGAACTTTGCCGTGAACATCAGGAATTTTGCCAGCGAGCTCGTCTACGTAGAGGAGAGCTTCGAGCTTCCTCTGACCGTGTCGATCGGCTTCGCGATCGACGCCATGC
>CAZQAS010000287.1:1865-3357 GCA_964591285.1 uncultured Rhodothermales bacterium | reverse complement strand
CCTACGGCGACCCGTGGTACCAGCTGACCTTCAACAACCAGATCATCGCGTCCGGGGTCTATTACTTCGTCGTCGAGGATCACGGGACCGGCGATACGTCCAGCGGCAAATTCGTAGTCATCCATTGATGCCATGAAGCGCGACGCGGTCTGCTACATTGCCAAACGCTCCGCCGTGCTGCTCGTGCTCGGTTTGCTTTTCGCGCCCGAGGCGGCCGCGCAGAAGGTCGGCAGCACATCGATGCAGTTCCTGAAGGTGCTGCCCTCGGCGCGTGCCGCCGCCGTCGGTGACGCGTACAGCGTCTGGGCCTCGGGAGCGGAGGCCATCTTCTGGAATCCTGCCGGCATCGCACTCACCGAGCGCCAGGAGCTCTCGCTTACCTACACGGACTGGCTCTTCGACGCCCGGCAGGGCGGGCTTTCGTACGCCCTCTCGATCGGAAACGTGGGCGCGGTCGGGCTGCAGGTCCAGTACGTCGACTTCGGGGCCTTCGAGGAGACGACCAACGAGCGGCCCTACATCAGCGATCCGGACCAGCCGGGCATCACGGGTCGTACGTTCCGGCCGTACAGCTACCTCATCGGCGCAACGTACGGGCGCCATCTGACCGACCGCTTCGCCCTGGGCCTCGGCGTGAAGTACGCCTTCGAGTCGCTCTTCGATGCGGCCACCGTCCGGGCGCAGGTGCGGCAGGGCGTTTTCGAGGACGTCAGCACGCGGGCTTCCGCCCTCTTGTTTGATTTCGGCATTCGGTACAGCACCGGCTTTCGGTCGATACAGATTGGATCGGCCGTGCAGAATTTCGGACCCGACGTGCAGTACGCCGTCGAGTCGTACCCCGTGCCGCTCGTCTTCCGCGTCGGCATTGCGGCGGACCTGGTCGGCCCGAATGGGCTGTTTATCGGTGCGAGCGAGAACAGCCAGGTACGCGCGGCCTTCGACCTGTTCCATCCGAACGACTACGCGCAGCAGCTCCACTTCGGGATGGAGTACGAGTTCCTCCGCGTGTTGTCGCTGCGCGGCGGATACAAGTTCAACTATGACAGTGACGGTCTCACGCTCGGCGGTGGGCTGCAGCACTCGCTGAGTGATGTGGGCCTGGCGATCGACTACAGCTTCGGCGCGATGGGAGCCTACCTCGACAGCGTGCATCGGTTTAGTCTGCTGGTATCGCTGCAATGACGATGGCGGACTGGACATTCAAAATGATCGGTGTTATTGCGGCGACGCTGGTCGCTGTACCCCTCATGAACGGCGGGGCTGCGGCACAGCAGGTCCCCGGTCCGCTCACGGTCGAAGGCCTTCATCAGCAGCCGAACCCATCCGCGGCTGCAAGGGCTTTCGGAGGCGTCACAATCGGCAGCGAAAATTCGATTGGTGGGATGTTCATCAATCCTGCGTCTCTCCACTCGCTCACCGGTCCGCAGGTCTCGATCGCCGGCTCGAGGCACCATCAGGATCTGCGGCAGGTGCAGCACTTCGCGCCCGTCCG
>CAZQAS010000287.1:0-1765 GCA_964591285.1 uncultured Rhodothermales bacterium | reverse complement strand
CCGGGCGCATTGAACGCTACGACCTCACGGTAGGTCTGAGCGGCCTCTTGCTGGATGGATCCACGGACGATTTCGAGCATCTGGTCGATAGGGGACAGCTGACGTTCTTCGCGAACGAGTTTCGGGCCGATTCCAGCTACGGCCGGGTGACGCGGAGCGGGACGTCGGATTTCTCCGGGACCGAGTTCACCTTTAGCAGCATATTGAACAGCCAATACGTCCTCGTGGGGATCGTTCTGCGCCCACCGACAACCATCACGCGTTCGTTCGAGATGGACGTCGTCACGGATACGACGGGCACGCCGTCGGCCACCTCCATTGGTGGAGAAGACGAATTTCAGCTGCCGTGGCGCGGATCGGCGGGACTGCTCTTAAGACCGCGTGAGGAACTACATATTGGGCTCGAATATGAGCTGCGACCCTACGACTCTGCGACGCTCACCCGCGCCTCGGGCGCCGAGTCGTCCCCCTGGGCGTCCTCGTCCGTGTTTCGCATCGGCGCGCAGTACGAACCGTTACCATGGCTCGATGTGCGGGCCGGCCTTCGGCGCGACGCCGACGTGTTCGTTCCGGCAGGAAGCCCTATCGATACGGAGCCGGTTACGTTCCGCGTCTACACCGTCGGTGCGGGCATCAACTTCTCGGGTGTGCGCTGGAACATCGCCTATGAGCATGCCAACGTTACCTACCATGATGCATGGGGAAGTGCGGTCAGCAACAATTCGGAACGCGTACATACCTTCGTCACCGATCTGTCATTCACAATCCCGAATTGGTGAATGGGGATGAGCGACATAATGCAATTATATCCGGGCGTTGGACGTTCGATAGTACATTTGACGCAATGAATATACAGTGCATTAATCAGAAGTATATAACGCATTAATCAAAGGTATATCTCAGATGAACATCGGAGGCCACCTATGAGACACTTGTTTACTATTCTTACTTGCCTTCTAACAATCGTGCTGTTTGCGGCACCCGCGAATGCGCAGGAAGAAGGAGACTATCGTACGCAGGATAGCGGAGACTGGAGTGATGCCCAGATCTGGCAGCGGTTCAATGGATCGAGTTGGGTTGCGATCGGTACGCCGCCGGAAGGTTCCGAGACGATCACGGTCGTTGCGACGGAAGATCGGACCGATTCAGTGTTCGTCGATCTCGAGACGACCATCACCGGGCGCCTCGTCCATCAAGGCATCATTGATACCGAAGGTAATCTCGCCGTCGGCGACGGAGGCGTCTATCAGTACGACCGCGACGAGGGCGACATGCCCATCGTTACGTGGGAGGAGGGCTCGACCTTCTTGATTACCGGCGTTGCGAGCACCGCTCCGGCTAACCGCAATCAGGATTACTACAACCTGACTTTTGACACGCCGGGACTGCTCGCCAACCTCAACATGGACCTCGATGATGCGACGATCGCCGGCGACGTCCGTGTGATCAACACCGGCGAGTTTGGGAGTCGTTGGTATCTCACGTCGGTCGAGGCCAACGATACGGCTATCGTGACGATTCAGGGAGACGTCATCGTAGAGGGCGGCAACTTCTCCGTACAGGGAACGAGCAACGTCAACACGACATTCATCGTCCATCACTACGGCAACATCGACGTCACCGCCGGCAACTTCTCGATCAGTCGCGGCTCGCAGGGAAACGGCACGACCACGTGGCACATCTACGAAGGCGACTTCTCAATCGACAATGCCAATACGCAGAACTCGACGACTACGCCGCGGGGCGCACGCTTCGTCTTCGAAGC
>CAZQAS010000286.1:1459-3452 GCA_964591285.1 uncultured Rhodothermales bacterium | reverse complement strand
GCATTAAAGATGAAGCCGCGCGTGTCGAGGTTCACCTCATAGCCCTCCTGCTCCGCGGCGGCGCGCATCGAGAAAGGCAGGCGGCTGGACATCTGGAAGAGCTGCAGTGCGTAGTCTTCGGAGGGTAGCTCGGCGGCGGCATCGGGGAGCTCGACGGCGGGCTCCTGCGAAGACGAGAGGTGCACGTTGAAGAGGAGGACGTCGCCATCGTCGGTCGCGTACGAGGTGACGCGGCGGGCGATCTCGAGTGGCTCGCCGTCGGTCGCCTCGCCGTCGGTGACGTTGATCACGATGGGCGGAAAGTCGCCGGGATGCACGTCGATCCACGAGCGAACGATTTGCGCCGCGAGGTCGAGCGCCTGGCACATCGGGGTGCCGTTTTTCGCGTGCGGATCGAACCAGATAGGGAATTTGACGCGCTGCGAGACGGTCTCGCCATTGCGGCGAACCTCCTGCATGCGTTCCTCCATACGCAGCGGTCGCTCGGCGATATGGCTGATGGCCACGAGATCTCGGTGGAGATCGTCGGCCGGCTGGACGAGCGGCTGCACGCGGTCGCCGTAGCCGACCACGCCGACGTAGAAGTAGTCGCGCACGCCGTCTTCCTTCGCGCAGCGGAGAACGAGGTTCTGGAGGAGACGATTGATCACGTCGGCCAAAACCCGCGCCTTGCTAGGAGCGGCGTCGCCGCGCTGCTCGGCCCCGCCGAACGGCTCCTGCATAGAGGCCGATTGATCGAGCAGGAAGAGAATGGCGGTCGGATGGGTACGGCTGATTTCTGCGGAGTAGGGCATTGCGAGACGATTGATCGACGGCGCTCGTTTGCGCGGAAGTCAGAAGACAGACGTCGGACGGGAAATGGTTCCGAGCGGCGAGTCCGACCTCTGACCTCTGACCTCTGACCTCCGATTTCTGACCTCCGACTTCCGACCTCCGCCAGAGAGAGCGCCGACGACTAATCTCGGCGCCTCGGGTCTTCAATCGGCGTCCTCGCCGGTTCGTCCTCTTCGATGCCGAGGATCTCGCGGACGTCCTCGAGCGGGCGCTCCTCCCAGGAACCGTCCTCGTGCTGGATCCAGACGACGTTCTGGAAGATGTCCAGTTTCTGGATGCTCCCACTCCCCTGATCCGTCACGATCGGCGTATCGACGCGCGGGAAATCGCGGAGCACCGTCATGTACTGCTCGAGCTCGTAGTTGAGGCAGCACTTCAGGCGGCCGCACTGGCCGGAGAGGCGGACGGGATTCAACGGGAGATTCTGGATTTTCGCCGCCTGCGTCGAGACGGGTTTGAATTCCTGCAGCCAGGTCGAGCAGCAGAGCTCACGGCCGCAGGATCCGATGCCGCCCAGCCGGGCCGCCTCGTCGCGCGCGCCGATCTGTCGCAACTCGACGCGCGTGCGGAACCGGCCGGCGAGATCGCGAACGAGCTGCCGAAAATCCACCCGATGATCCGCCGTGAAATAGAAGGTGACCTTTTTAAGGTCGAACTGCCACTCGACGTCGACCAGCTTCATCGGCAGATCCAGCTTGTCGATGGCCTGCCGCCCAATGTGGAACGACTCGGCCTCCTTCTCCTTGTTGTCCTCCCACTTCTCGATGTCGTTCAGTCCGGCCGAGCGGATGATGCTCGGAAACTGCGTATCTTCCTCGAGGCCCTTGGAGTTCACGCGCAGGCGGACCAACTCGCCGACCATATGCACGGTGCCAAAATCAACGCCTCGATCGGCCTGAACGATCACAAAATCACCGACCTGCAAATCGAGTTCGCGCGGATTGCGGAAGATGTCCTTTCGACCGGCCTTGAAGGTGACTTCGACGAGATCGTAGAGCACCGGCGGCTCGCTGACGCCGATCTCGTTGAGCCAATCGTAGACGTGCATGGCCGGGCAGCTCGACGTGCCGCAGGCGCCGTCGCCGGACGCATCGCCTGAGCCGCATCCGCCGGAACCACATCCGCCGCCGCTACCGCATCCGCCGCTTCCGCAAGACAT
>CAZQAS010000286.1:0-1359 GCA_964591285.1 uncultured Rhodothermales bacterium | reverse complement strand
GATTGTGAAAGTACGGTTAACGTAAGGTTAACGTGCACGTTTCGCTCAATCAAACGAATGGCGTCTTCGACGATCGATGCCATCGCTTCGAGGTCGGCTTCCGGGAGGTTGTCGCTGAATTTGGCGATCGCCTCCTTCTGATCGATGTTCACGATCGGCGCTTCGTCGCCGAGGGTGCGGTAGAGGATCAGGTCGCGGACCCAGCGGAGCATCAACTCGAGCACGTTTTTTACCTGGTCGCGCCCGAGGCGGCCGGTCTGCTCCACGAGATCGGCGAGCCGGTCGATGTTGCCGCTGTAGGACATCCGGAAGATG
This sequence comes from uncultured Rhodothermales bacterium, assembly GCA_964591285.1. Lineage (GTDB taxonomy): Bacteria > Bacteroidota > Rhodothermia > Rhodothermales > VXPQ01 > CAZQAS01. The sequence goes on along the minus strand of CAZQAS010000286.1, from coordinate 1,044 downwards.
TCGAGGACCATCCGGCGGAGCCCCCTGAGTTCCTCGTTCTGCGCGAGGTCGAGAGCTTCGGTGTACGATCCATCCGCCATCCTGGCGATGGCGGATGCGAGCGACGACTCGACCTCCTCCCTTTTGATGAGCGCGGCCTCGATGGCCTCCGGCGGCAGCGGGTCGAACCGGAGGCTCTGGCAGCGGGAAAGGATCGTTGGCAGCAGGTGGTCCGGCCGGCTCGTTGTGAGAATGAAGATGGAGCGGGGCACCGGCTCCTCGAGGGTTTTCAGGAAGGCGTTGGATGCCTGCGGATTAAGCTGGTCGGCATCCGTCATGACGATGATCTTGTACGCGCCCTCGACCGGGGTGAGGCTCGATTTGTCGACGATCTCCTCGCGGATCCGATCCACGGGATAAATCGCCTGCTTGTTGGAGGATTTCGTCGGATCGCCGAGCGACGGCCGCCGGAGGTAGTCGACGGCGGCATACGGATTCTTCGCAAGCAGCTGCAGGCGCTCAGCCACGTCGTGTTCGTCCGTTTCTTTCGGCTGGGCGAAGAAAATCCGGAGGTCCGGATGGATCATGCGGTCGACCTTCGAGCACGCGCGGCACGCATCGCAGGCCTCGCTGCCGCCGCGCTCGCAGAGCAGCGTCTTCGCAAACGCGATGGCGGCGGCGCGCTTACCGACCCCATCCGGCCCGCGAAAGAGATAGGCGTGCGCGACGCGTCCGCTGGAGACCGCGCTCTTCAGCGTCTCGACGGCGCGCGTCTGGTCGATGATTCTACTCCACGTCATGCGGCGTAACGGACGATTGATTCGGGCCGACGATAATTCTGGATTTGTGCTGCAAGCGCAGCTACCTTATGTGGAAACGGAATACGGAAACCGAGCCGAAGGAGATCGTAGGGACCCCTTCGAATGTCGTAGCCGTGTCCTTTTAGTATACCCAATGTAGCCGATGTGTACGGTTCCGCGCTGCATTCTCTACGCGACCATCACAGTACTGGGCGTCTCGATTGCGGGCTGCGATTCGGTCTCGACGGAGCAGCCGCCGGCCATT
>CAZQAS010000285.1:0-3463 GCA_964591285.1 uncultured Rhodothermales bacterium | reverse complement strand
TAGCCGGATTCGCCGCCGGCGCCGTGATTCTCGTGGAACGGCCCCTCGACGACGCGTCCGAGAAACTCCAGATCCTGCTCGCGGTCCAGAATGCTGACGTACAGCTCGCGCCGAAACTGTGCTCGGCCGGACTCGCCGACGGATACGCGGGTCGTCGCGTTGGATGCATCGCCGTCATCGGTGCGCACCGTGCCGACGAGCGGCGATCCATCGGAAGTGATCGAATCCGAGCTCATCGTCGGCGACGTGATCGCATCTGAAATACTCATGGGCCTGTCTGGATGGAAATTGGCAAAACTGTCATTTGTGGTATCGGCCGTTCTTCGGAAAAGATGAGCCGGGCTCGTCGCACTGCCGGGTCGATCCGACGAGCTATTTAGAATGCGTATCGGATCCGGTTGAACAGTTTCTGAGCGCCCTGAATGACCTTCTCCTCGATGCCCCCCTCGGCATGCCAGTCACGCACCCTACATTCGGCGCCCGTGGACTCCCGCCGCGAGCGCAGGTCCATCTCGAATGAGAGGATCTCCTCGGGGGCGAGCGCGACCGACGTCGTATTCTTCGGCGTGAGGGTCATCCCCCCCGGGAGGGTCTTGCACTCGATCTCGGCCCCGACATTCTTGCGCGTGTTGTTGCGCACCTGGCCGTGCACGTAGAGCTGCTCGCTGCCGGCGCGGTAGCGCTTATTGGCCTCGTAACTCGCGATCTCGACCTGATCTTCCCACGGATAGCCGTAATCCTGCGCGCGGCGGACCATGAAATAGACCGCGATCCCCAGGAACACCAGCCATATGAATGTTTTCATGGTGTTTCCTCCAATCGTGTTCTAGAAGCTCCGCTCGAGCCGGACCATCTGCCTTCCGTCTGAAGATACGCCGACGACCGTATTCTTGGAGATCGCCTGAATATCCTCCGGCGTAAGCGCGATTTTCAGCGTGCCGTTCTCGCCGGATACCGTGATCACGATGGCCTCGAGCCGCGGGTCGCCTTGACCTGCGGCCTCAAGATCCTCGACGGCGCGGAAACTGAACTGCGTTATTCCCTCACCCCGGATCACGTCCTCGTAATCCAGGATGTCCCCGTCGCCGTTGCCGTCGACGAAACCCGTCCTCGATAGCGTTACGTCGGTGTGCCCGACGGCTTTCACCTTCGTGCCCTGGGCCTCCACCGTAATCGTGGTCTCCTCGACGAGCGGATTCCCGTTCACGTCGTCGACGGTGATGTTGTACGTGCGGCCGAGCTCGGCGTAGATCGGCGGCGAATCCGAAAATCGAATCCGCGGGTAGCCGGAGACGACCATCGGTATGCGCGCGACCACGTCGTTGTAATTCTCGTCGGCCGTCGACGCCGTCACGACGGCGATGCCGTCCGGCGGCAGCGGCTCGGCCGAGATAAAGTCGACCGTCCCTTCACCGTCCGCGTCCGTAGACGCCGACCCGTTGATGACGCAGTAATCCGTAGTGAAATATACGATCGTCCCGGCTTTGACGGGATTGGCGTACTGGTCGCCGACGATCACGCTGACCGGATTTCGCAGCCCGTACACCGTGAGCCCCGGATAATTGAACGTTTCGGGTCCGAGGCTGAAGTGGGTCTGGTCCGGAAGGCCGCCGTGGATGGCGACGGACACGGGTTTGGATCGGATGGTGCGTCCGCCGGCCTCCGTTTCGGCGATCAGCTGCACCGCGCCGGCGCGCGTGCCGCTGGAGAGGTTGACCGTCACGCGACCGTTGTTGTCGGTCTCCGCGCTGGACGGATGGATGAACTCACCGCCCCCGGGGTGTACGCCGAGGGAGAAATTCACGATCACGGCGTGATCGAGGACGACCGGCCGCCCCAGCGAATCCGCCAGCTGGAAGGTGATGTTGGCGACTTCCTGCGCGCCGCTCTCCTTCACGCCGATGCTCTGGGTGGACTGCTCCAGCAGCAGGATGTTGGATGCTTCGCCGGACTCCGGCGTCTCGCCTTCTATCTGCTGCAGTCGAAGCGTGGGCACCTGAATCGTGCGGTCGGCCACCGCGAAGACGGGTGTGGATGCGGTCGAGAAGCCGTCTTTCGCCGCGGACAGGTTGACCTGCATCGAGCTGTCGACCTCGACGATGGCCGTGTAGCGCCCGACGTCGTCGGTCTCCACGACCTCATTGAACGGTTCGATCGCGACGAACGCGCCGGGAATCGGCTCGTTGCCCACGTCGAGTACGAGTCCGGTGAGCGTCACCGTGCCGCCCTCGTCCTCGACCGCGTCGCAGCCGGCCGATGCGACGAGCACCGCCGCCAGAAGGAGAAATGGGATGGTTTTACGCATGACTGTATCTGTGAAGACCTGACGTGTGAAAAGGGACGAGATGAGAGAAGACATGATGCGTGTAAACAAGGGATGTGCGTGCAGGTGCGTGCGGATTATGTGCGGATGCTTGCGGTTAGTCGCACGGCCCGGCAGGCGTGGTGGTTGAATCGGATGGATGCGTGATAGTCGAGGCAGATAACTGCGCGGTGGTCGAGTCGGTCGAAAGCGGCGCCGCCGGATTGGCTGCATGCTCCGCAGTGGTATCCGATGACGCGTAGGCAAATGAGACGGCGCTTTCGCCGTCGTATCTCATCAATCCCGTCCGGTGCGATCCGTCCGGCTCGATGAGGACGTACACAAAGTTCTGATTTTGATCGGCCCGCCGAATGAGCCGCTCCATGCGCATCGCGCGCAGCAGCGGACTGTCGGAGGGCAGGTAGGCGATCCGGGGCGAGCCCGTCGAATCGTCACCGGCCACGTGCCGGCGGACGTCGAGCAGCACGGCGCCAGCCGCCTCGTGGTCCCGATATGCGCTCGCCATTTCGGTCATCTCGGCGCGATACGCTTCCGCAGCGGCGAGCCCGGTCGGCGGCTCGGATCCTCCTCCGCACGCGGCAGCTTCGATGGCCGCACGCGCTTCCGCACCGAACGAATCGGCGCAGCGGTCGAGCATCCATAGATCGAAATCCGCCTCGTGCATCGCGGCGCCGATACGTGCCCAGCTCGCGGGCCGCGCTCGAACGTCCACGTGAACAAACGCCGCGCCGAGCCCCAGCCCCACGCCGCAGCCCTGAACGTCCAGCACGGCCTCGGCCAGCTCGATCGGCGTCGTATCGTTCGCCCAGATGTCGGCGGCGAGTCCGGCCATGTGCCGGCTCTCGACGGCGCCGTCGATCCCCTCTCGGAAATTGAGCGCGGGATGACGGTATGCCGACGTGACGTGCACGCGCCGGCCCAGGCGCTCCTGAAGCCGTTCGAGAAGGTCGACCAGCTCCGGTGCGACCCGTGCAAACGGCGCCCCGTCGTTGGCGGCAAAGTCACCGAGGCGAAAATGCTTCGACAGTGCGACGTCTTCGCGGTCCGCGACCAGCGTCAGCGGAACGGCGCCGCCCCCGGTCGGATCGCGATAGTCGATCGCCCCCGGCACGTTCAGCCCGCCGAGCCGGTAATCCGGTG
>CAZQAS010000284.1:0-3512 GCA_964591285.1 uncultured Rhodothermales bacterium | reverse complement strand
TCCTCTAGGTCTGAGATGATCGGCTCAATTCGAGCAGATCGACTTCAATACCTTTCGCCGGCTAACCAGCTTCTCATGCCAGGCATCGGGGCCGATCTTTTCGTCGTCGACGTAATACTCCCACCGGTCTATGGTGTCGTCATTAACGACGACGTGGGTGTCCATGTGCGCGATTCGCTTCAGCTCGGGGGACATCCCCATCTGATGAACGAAGGTGATTTTGCAATCGCCACTTCGCGTTTCCTTCACCGAAAGCCAGTTATCGCCGCAGACGTGACAGGTGTAAAAGCGCGATTCCTGCTCCTCGCCGATCAAATTTGATTCCTCCTCATCGACGACAACATCCATCGGAACCATGCTATAGCTGCCACACGCTTTGCACTGTAGCTTTTCCATCGGCAGATGACAAATATTCTCTGGACGCACCTGAGAACTAAACCGTTTACGGCACTATAAGTTCATGCGGCCGCAACCGCAAGGCTCGTGGATAAGTCGCGTTCTGGGTACTAGCGGAACGTCATCGCCCAGTCACGATCGTGAAAACGATACACGGGTGCCGCTCGTAACGTGATATTGATGCCGTAGGCGAAGCGCGCCTCAAGCCCGAGCCCTCCGCCGGCCACCGTCAGAACACGAGCTGACCCCGTAATCGGCTGCATGGACTCCACGAACCCGTACGCAAAGAGGGCACGGAAGAAGAACGGCAGTAGGACGAACCCGTCGTCGATGTACCACAAGGGCTGTGTGACCTCGAACCCGGCTTTGCCGTACGTGCCGCTTGCCAGGAATACCGTCTCCGTTTCGTACCCGCGAGGAAAAACCTCGCTCAAATCGGCGATTCCCCCGCGATTCTGCGCGTGAATCGTACCATTCAGCGCAAGGCCCGTGCTCGTCTGCCGGAGAAAGGGCAGGAAGAGTTCGGCGCGCGTGCGCGCATATCGTGATGCGCGGCTACGGCGCGACCAGACGTCGACGCGCGCGAGGGTCGACACGCGCAGACCGCTGTTCGGTACGATGTCTCGAACGTTCGTCTGGATCCGGTAGTCCAGCCGAAACGACGGCCGCAAGGTGATCAGATCGTCCTTCTCTCCAATAGGTCCGTCCACATCGAACAGCCTCTCGGTCCGGTACTCTCCGTTCAGCGTCGACTGGACCGTCGTGCGGAATACATTCGCTTCGAGGACGGCCGGCAGCGTAAGTCCCAACCCGATCCCGCGCTCGTCGCGGCCCACCCGAACCGTATCGATCCGCCCTTGCTGGTTCCGCCGCACCACGACGGTTGAAGGATCGCGAAACAGTTCAGCCGATGAGCGCAGCAGAAATCGGCCGGAGCGCACGAGTAGCCTCCCCCACACCGTGCCACGTTGATAATATGCACTCGTGTGTGCGGTCCAGTACTGGAGGGGATCCGACCATTCGACGCCTGCCCCTGCACCGAATCCGAGGTGAACGTCCTCCTCGTCACCCGTAGGTCGTTGGTAGAGAAGAAATGGATAAAAGACTCGCGGCCGGATCTCCAGGATGGGGCGGTAGCGCTCATCCGTCGTCCGAATCGAATCGTCTATACGGTCTTGGCCCTGCACCGGCGGGGATGTACGAACCGACGCCGAGGCGCTCGTCGGGCGGAGCGTACTCGTCGACACGAACCGTTCCGGAGGAACGATCGACGTAGCCGTGTTTCTTCCAGGAACCGGCATCGAGAAGGGCACCCGAACGAGATCGTACCGCTCGTGACGATAGTTGACGAAGGCGAGTGTCGATCGATCGGGAGACAACGACGGTTCGATCGCCCCGAACCGGACGTTCGTCAGCTGGTGCACCTCACCCGAGACCGCTTCCCACGAAAAGATATTGGCGATACCCCCCGGATCGGCCGAGAACAGGACGTATTCACCTTTCGGTCCCCACGAAAGGTCGAACACGGACGCGTCGCGAAACACCACGACCGGCACGAGCTCGGCGCGATCTTCTCGCTCGGCGACCTCGAAAATACCTTGCCGTCCCTCTTTATTGGCAAGAACCATCGTGCGCTCGCCTACCGGAGAGGGATGGATAGACTTCAACGCCGTGCGATCGAAAGCGGCGACCGGCATGACGGCACCCTCCTCGCTCACGTCGGCCCACTCGTTGAATTGCGGTGCGCTGCGAATAGCCCACGTCCGGCCACCAGAGGCTTCAACGGGCGCAAACACTCTTCCACCGCGCGTCAAGCGGATGACTTCGCCGTCTGCCAGATCTATCCGAAAGACATCCGATCGCAATCGGATAGCCTCAAGCCGGTCCGGCACGTATCGCGAGAATACAATGGAGCTGCTGTCCCGCGTGAGCTGAAATTGAAAATCCTCCGTAATCGACTCGTAGGCGAGGGACTCCATATTGCCGGAGCTCACATCGATTGCGTAGAAGCCGGGGCGCCGGTGATACCCGCTCGCGTGAACCACCACGGTTTCACGGTCAATCCAGACGGGTCGTCGGTGGACGGTGCCACGCTTCGAAGCGATGACATCCGGCTCGGTGAGCTCTTTCTCGGTAGGAAGCGGCCACACCGCCTCGTCACGGTAGTAGCTGCGCAGCCGTCTCCCAAGTGCGTGCGGTGCCGTTCGCGTGCCATACCAGAGGGCCGGCCCGTACCCCAGTAGTGGAAATCGGTAATAGAACGTGCGCGCCCGCTTGAAGAAGTCGACGTCTCCATCGCGATCAGCCATGTACGCAAAGAGATGCGCCCCCCCGTTGTAGTACCTATCGAACGGTCTCGTGTAGCTGGGCGGCTCCAGCATCTGGGCGAGACTCCACGGGTCGTCCGACAGCATCGCGGCCCGAAACTCCATCTTGAACAGCGAATGGCCGAGTCGCCCTGCGCCTGGTACCCGACCGCTCTCGTACCAGACCGCCGCACCCTCATTGATGCCGCGCGGACCCGAAAGGTTTAGCGATCGCGCCAGATCCTTTCCGAACAGCCGAAGCATCCAGCCGACGCCGAAGCCCCGTCCGGATTCCGCATGGACGGCGTGAACAAGCTCGTGGGGCCCCACCGCTTCGAACCAGGATGCGAAGCGGGGCGAGAGCGTATTGCCGCGTAGTGCGACGGCCTCGAACTCTTGTCGAAAGGGCATCGGCGTGACGAAGCCGTTCCCGCGATCGGTGAATTGATTGATGACGACGGGCATGTGCAAGGGGCGACGGAGCCCGACGACCGCCTCCACGGCAGGCAGCTCTTCCTCTAGGAGTTCGGCCAGTTCCAGCGCCTCTCGACTGAGCCCGGCTTGATAGAAGATGCGGAAGTGGGGGCTGCGCGCCTCGAAATAGGCGACGTCGATCGGACGGTGCCAGGCGTCGTAGAGCTGTGCCCGCGAGCCGCTGGCTGCCAGACTCGAGAGGAGAAGGACGAGTGCTACGCGAATCACAGCTCTTAATCGTTCCAGGGCGCCGTCGCCGTCACGCGTGATTGCACGATCGAAGTCGACATGCATGATCGGCGTCGAACAGATCCATGCGACGTGCCCCGCGGCTCG
>CAZQAS010000283.1:0-3544 GCA_964591285.1 uncultured Rhodothermales bacterium | reverse complement strand
CCGCGCCCTCATTCGTACCGCAGCGCCTTCACGGGATCGACGAGGGCCGCTCGAAGTGATTGAAAGCTCACCGTCAGCAATGCGATCGCCAGCGAGGAGGCGCCCGCGACGAGGAAGATCCACCACGCAACATCGACACGATAGGCGAAGCCCTCGAGCCAGCGCGAAGCCGCGACGTAGGTCAGCGGCACGGCGATGACGAAGGCAATCGTCACGAGCTGGAAGAATTCGCGGGTCATCAAATAGACGATGCTGTTCACCGAGGCGCCCATCACCTTGCGCACGCCGATCTCGCGCGTTCGCTGCTCGGCCATGTAGCTGGCAAGTCCGAATAGTCCGAGGCAGGCGACGAAGAGCGCAAAGAGCGCGAAAGCCCCGGCGACGCGTCCGAGATCCGACTCCGCCCGGTAGAGCCGATCGAGCCGCTCATCCAGGAAAAAGTAGTCGAACGTCCGGCTCGGTACGAAGCGCTGCCACGTATCCTGCACGTGTGCAAGCGATCCTTTCAGATCGCCGGGAGCGAGCCGAACCGCGACGTATTTGATGAAGAGATTGAACGCGCCGGGGTTGGTGTTCAGCGGAAGAACGAGCGGCTGGACGGGCTGGTGAAGCGACGTGAAGTGGAAGTCCTCGACGACCCCGACGATGCGTCCCTGTGGATCTCCGTCGTTGTCGAAGAACCGTTTGCCGACGGCCTCCTCTGCCGACCAGCCCATCTGCCGCGCCATTGATTCGTTCACGACGATGGCTTCATACTCGTCCGTCTCGATCGCTTCGCGGTAATCGCGGCCCGCCGCCACCTTGATTCCGAAGGTGCGAGTGAAGTCATGCCGCACGAACAATCGTGCGAAGAGGTGCGACTCGGTCATGCCTTCCCACCGGTAATTGCCGGTCTGGTGCTTGGCGCCGAGCACTTCCTCGAGGGCCGTTACACCGGTGACTCCACTGTGTTCGAGGAGCTCGTCTTTGAAGGTTTCGTAGTTCTGCGCCAGCGGCGAGCGAATGACCGGAAGCATGATCACCTGCTCGCGGTCGAATCCTACGTCGGCGCGCGCGAGGTGCCCAAGCTGATTGAACGCGACGATCGTGCCCGCGATGAGTGCGATCGACAGCGTGAATTGTGAGACGACGAGCACTCGGCGGAGGCCCCATCCCTGTCCCTCATTGAAAATCGAGCTCTTCAGCACTTTGACGGGCTGAAAGGAGGACAGCACGACGGCCGGATAGATCCCGGCCATCAGCCCGACCGTCAGCGCGATGGCGAGGAGTCCCAGCCATATCGGTCCGCTGATCAGATCGAGCGTCACGGCTTTCCCGATGAAGGCGTTGAAAGCCGGGAGCGAGACCTTGACGAGGGCCACGCCCAAAACGACGGCGAGACTGGCGATTAGCACGGCCTCCAGCAAGAATTGACGCATGAGCTGACGACGATGGGCGCCCAGCACCTTGCGGACGCCCACCTCGCGCGCTCGCAATGCCGAACGCGCCGTCGCGAGATTCATGAAATTGATGCAGGCGATCAGGAGGACGAGCAATGCGACCGCCGAGAAAATGTAGACGTTGGCGATGCTGCTGTTCGGCTCGATCTCGTAATCGAGCTGGGAATGCAGATGGATGCTCGTGATCGGCTGCAGATAGATCCGCACGTCCGCCCTGATGACCTCGGGAAAATTAGCCTCCACGAAGGCGGGGAACTGCGCCTCGAGCGTACTCGGAGGTGTTCCTTCGCGGAGCAGCACGTACGTCCAGGCGGGATTCCAATACCAGGTCTCTCTCGCCCCCCGCGGAAGGAGCTGTTCAAGGCTTCGGAACGAGGCCAGGAAATCGAACCGAAAGTGCGCGTTATGCGGCACGTCGGCCAGCACGCCGGTGACGGTCAGGTCGTGATCCTCTTCAAACCGGAGCACCTTGCCCAGAGGGTCCTCATCCTCGAAGTACTTGCGCGCCATCGCCTCGGTCAGGACGATCGTATTGGGCTCGGCAAGCGCCGTCTCCGGATTCCCGCGAACGAGATCGAAGCTGAATGCCTTGAAGACGGACGGGTCGGTGAAGAACAGGCGCGGCTCGTTAAACTTCTTGTCTTCTCCGTAGGAAAGGGCAAGGGTCGGCGCCTGAAAGTCGAAGAATCGGACGGATTCCTCGACCAGGTGAGGAAATGTCTCGCGGAGGGTACGCCCGACCGGAATAGGCGCACTCGCCGAATTCTCGCCCCCGCCGTCGGCTTCGATGATCTCGGCGACACGGTAGAGCCGGTCGGCATGCTCGTGGAAGCGATCGTAGGACCGCTCGTCCTCAACGTAGAGAAGGATCAAGAGGCAGCATGCAACGCCGAGACCGAGGCCGACGACGTTGACGACCGAGTAGCCGAGGTGCTTTCGGAGGCTGCGAAGGGCTATCGTGAGATAGTTGCGGAGCATGGGACGCGAGATCGATCACGGTGGGTGCGCTCGTGCGACACCAGATCAATTTCCGTACCCGCTTCTTCCGGATCGCGCCTACGCCGCTGCAACGATCCACTTGTGCCTTCCGCACGGAGAGGGCGTCCGCACACGCCCAGACATCGTACAGATTCGGACGGTGCAAAGGTCGACCGCGCCAAGCGGCTCGATCTGCAATGCACTGAGGCCGCGTCTCCTTGCTGGACGCTAGTCGACCACGGGAGGCGGATCACCGAATTCGAAGATCCCGTGCTCGACGAACGTGCCGCTTACGTCGGTCTCGGGGGAGCCGTCGATGTGATAGATTGACACGATCTGCCAGAAGTAGTCGTCGTTTCGTGCGTCAGAGAGCATGCAGTCGCCGACGATGCCCGCCGCTCCGGCCGGGACAAAACCGGATAGGTGTCCTTCCCCGTCTGCGGATGCTCGAAAGATGCCTTGTGAGGCGGAATTTGTTCGGCCGGAGTAGGAAAGCTCCTCAAGTTCGCTGCCATCCCCGGCGTCGAAAAGGCGGATCGAGGCGGAATACACGCCGTTCGGAATGAGTCCGCCAAAGTGCGACACTAGATGCGTGCCCTTCTCATTGCACTTGGCGATGACGGCCCCTTCCGCATCGCTGAACTCGCCCCAGGTAACCTGGTTTTCGTCTGGAGTCAAGATTTCATTTTCCTCACGACTTTCGAAGAGGAGATCTGACGATTCGACCGCGTCCGGATCGTCAATTCCGACGTATCCGCCGTCAACTTCTACCAGGAGGAACTCCGTCGCGATCTGAAAATTCGTCTGCGTAGCCTTCAGGTCGTCAAATCCCGTCGCGACCGAGTCACGCCCGTCAAAGACATTGTTCTTGTACTCGATCGGATCCGGGGAAGCATCGCCAACGACCGCTTGGCCCCCGTCATCACAGCCGGCGACCAGAAGCGCTACGAAGAGAAAAAGTGAAAGGATACGGTGGCGTGGCTTCATGACGTCCCCTCCCTGCAGTTGTCATTCCATCGTCTCGAGTCACGTGCACAGCGCTTCTCGAACTGGATTTCTGCATGAGGTACGAAGCCGGAGCGAGCGGCATCCAGAAGTGGCAGAAGCGTGACCGCAGCAAACGGCCA
>CAZQAS010000282.1:0-3553 GCA_964591285.1 uncultured Rhodothermales bacterium | reverse complement strand
GCGAGACCGACCCGACGCCTGAAGAGAAGCTCCTACGTGCCATCTTCGGTGATAAGGCAGGCGACGTCAAAGACGCCTCGCTGAAGGCGCCTCCAGGAATGAAGGGCGTCGTCATCGATACGAAACTCTTCAGCCGCAGGAAGCTGGATCCGGCCTCGAAGAAGATCGAGCAGCAACGCCTCTCCGAAATCGACGATCGCTATCAGCGAGCGATGTCCGATCTGACCGATCGCTTCTGGGAGAAGTTTTTCAATCTGGCCAAAGGAAAGCAGTCGGCAGGTATCGAAGATCGCGACGGTCGCGTCGTTGTCTCAGAGGGCGCAAAGCTGACCCCCGAGTCGTTCGAGGAGGTTCAGCCGGTTCAGCTTAGCGTTCGGCAGGAGATGACGGACGACAAGAAGTTGAACGATCGGCTTCGGAAGCTTCTTCGCAATTACCAGCGCGTGCATAGCCGCGTCGAAGGCGAGATGAAGCGTGAGAAGCACCAGGTGCAGATGGGGGATGAGCTACCTCCAGGCATCGTGCAGCTCGCCAAGGTATACGTCGCGCGAAAGCGAAAAATCCAGGTGGGAGATAAGATGGCCGGTCGCCACGGCAACAAAGGTGTCGTGGCCAAGATCGTGCCGGTAGAGGACATGCCGTTCCTCGACGACGGTACGCCGGTTGACATCCTGCTGAACCCGCTCGGTGTGCCCTCGCGCATGAACCTTGGGCAGATCTTCGAGACGCTGCTCGGATGGGCCGGCAAGAAGCTCGGGACGAATTTCGCAACCCCGATCTTTGACGGCGCCACAATGGACGACATCGGCGAGCAGCTCGAGAAGGCCGGCCTTCCGGTCGACGGACGAGCTCAGCTCTACGATGGCCGCAGTGGTCTGGCCTTCGATGAGAAAACGACGGTAGGCTATATCTATATGCTGAAACTGAGCCATCTGGTCGAGGACAAGATCCACGCCAGGAGCATCGGGCCGTACAGCCTCATCACACAGCAGCCCCTCGGTGGTAAGGCCCAATTTGGCGGTCAGCGACTCGGTGAGATGGAGGTCTGGGCCCTCTACGCGTATGGTGCGGCCCACACACTCCAGGAGATGCTTACCTACAAGTCAGACGACGTGCAGGGACGCTCCAAGGCCTACGAGTCCATCGTTAAAGGCGAAAACATGCCGGAGCCAGGCGTACCGGAGAGTTTCCAGGTCCTCGTGCGCGAACTTCAGGGCCTCGGGCTCGAAGTCAGACTGGATTGACGAACGAGCGATCTACCGAGAACGAGGGGCTCGTGCCGCCGCTCGGTTCTCAGGCCATCGTTCGACATTCGACACTCGACATTTCTTTACTGAATTATGCCGTACGGAAAGACGCAGCAGATTAAGAAGAATTTCAACAACCTGACCGTCAGTCTCGCCAGCCCGGAGAGCATCCTCGAGCGGTCCTACGGTGAGGTACTGAAGCCTGAGACTATTAACTATCGCTCGTTTAAGCCGGAGAAGGACGGGCTGTTTTGCGAGAAGATCTTCGGTCCCGTCAAGGACTGGGAATGCCACTGCGGAAAGTATAAGCGAATCCGGTACAAGGGCATCATCTGTGACCGCTGCGGCGTGGAAGTGACGCAGAAGAAGGTGCGCCGCGAACGCATGGGCCACATCACGCTCAGCGTTCCGGTCGTGCACATCTGGTACTTCAAGACGCTGCCGAACAAGATCGGTCACCTCCTGGGCCTGAAGTCGAAGGACCTGGAGAAGATTATCTACTACGAGAACTACGTCGTCATTCAGGCCGGCAGCTCGTCGACGCTTGGCATCGAGGAGAACCAGCTGCTCTCTGAGGACGAGTATTTCGACATCCTCTATCAAATTCGAGAGGATAATAACCGCCTCGATGACGAGGACCCGGAGAAGTTCATCGCAAAGATCGGCGGCGAGGCCGTCGAGATGATGCTGCGGCGCCTCGATCTGCCGTCGCTGTCTCAGCAGCTGCGCTACCAGATCAAGACCGAAACGAGTCAGGCCCGGAAGGCCGATGCACTGAAGCGCCTAGCCGTGGTGGAGGGCTTCCGTGACGCGAACACGCGTGTCGAGAACCGTCCGGAGTGGATGGTCCAGCGCGTGGTCCCGGTGATTCCGCCGGAGCTTCGTCCGCTCGTCCCACTGGAAGGAGGGCGATTTGCGACCTCCGACCTGAACGATCTCTATCGCCGTGTCATCATCCGGAATAACCGGCTGAAGAGGCTGATCGACATCAAGGCGCCTGAGGTTATCCTCCGCAATGAAAAGAGAATGTTGCAGGAGGCGGTGGACTCGCTCTTCGACAACAGCCGGAAGGCGAATGCGGTCCGCAGCGATTCGAATCGCGCGCTGAAGTCCCTCAGCGACATGCTTAAGGGCAAGCAGGGCCGCTTCCGTCAGAACCTCTTGGGTAAGCGCGTCGACTACTCCGGCCGTTCCGTCATTGTCGTAGGTCCGGAGCTCGATCTGCACCAGTGCGGGTTGCCGAAGGAGATGGCCGTTGAGCTCTTCAAGCCGTTCGTGATCCGCAAGCTCATCGAGCGTGGGATCGTGAAGACCGTCAAGAGTGCCAAGAAGGTCGTCGATCGGCGTACCGCGGATGTCTGGGACATTCTGGAGAAGGTCATCGACGGGCGACCGGTGCTCCTGAATCGTGCACCGACGCTGCACCGGCTCGGCATCCAGGCTTTCCAGCCTGTACTCATTGAGGGCAAGGCCATCCGGCTTCATCCGCTCGTGTGCACGGCGTTCAACGCCGACTTCGACGGCGACCAGATGGCCGTCCACGTGCCGCTCAGCCACGATGCGTGCCTCGAGGCGTGGGTGCTCATGCTCTCGAGCCACAATATTTTGAGCCCGGCGCACGGAGGGCCGATTACCGTGCCGACCCAGGACATGGTGCTCGGCTTGTACTATCTGACCAAGACGAGATCCGGTCAGAAAGGCGAGGGCTGGCGATTCTCAAGCACGAATGAGGTTCGACAGGCCTACGATCAGGGACATCTTGCACTGCACGCACGGATAAAGGTGCGTCTTGACGGCGAGATCATCGAGACCACCGTCGGTCGCGTACTCTTCAATGAGATCGTACCGGAGGGGGTAGGCTTCATCAATGAGGTGCTTACCAAGAAGAATCTTCGTCCGATCATCGCTCGCGTTCTAAAGGCGTCAGGCTTTGCACGTACCTCGCGATTCCTCGACGACATCAAGTATCTCGGATTCGAGCGTGCGACGACGGCCGGACTCACTTTCTCGTTGGCCGATATTATCGTGCCCGACAGCAAGGAGACGTTCATCGGCGATGCTCACGGTGAGGTCGATCGCGCTCGAAACAACTATGAGATGGGCTTCATCACGGACAACGAGCGCTATAACCAGGTGATCGACATCTGGACGAAGACGAACAACCGCGTTTCCGAGACGCTCTTCGATACGCTGAAGAATCACAAGGAAGGATTCAATGCGATCTACATGATGGCCGACTCCGGCGCTCGTGGATCGAAAGAGCAGATCCGTCAGCTTGGCGGAATGCGTGGTCTGATGGCCAAACC
>CAZQAS010000281.1:0-3564 GCA_964591285.1 uncultured Rhodothermales bacterium | reverse complement strand
GCGATCGATCCGCTCGAGGAGATTGCCCGCATCTGCCGCGATCGCGACCTGTGGTTCCATGCCGACGGGGCGTGCGGGGCCGTGGGTGCCATGCTTCCGGACAAGCAGCACCTCTACCGTGGACTGGAGCTGGCGGATTCCATCACCCTCGACCCGCACAAGTGGCTCTACGTGCCCTATGAGTGCGGGTGCATCCTCGTGCGCGATGCCGAAAGTCTGCACCGCTCGTTTTCGATGCAGGCGTCCTATCTGCGGGGAACCCTTCCGACCGAATACGAGGGACTCAACTATTTCGAGTACGGCCCGCAGATGTCTCGCGGCTTCCGGGCGCTCAAGGCCTGGATGACACTCAAGCACTACGGCCGAGAGGGCTATCGGAAGCTGCTCTCGCAGAACGTACGCTGCGCCGAGCATCTTGACGCGCTGGTCCGCGCCGCGGATGACTTCGAGGCCCTCCATCCACCCATCCTCAACATCTATTCGTTTCGGTACCGACCCGCCGGGCTGGACGTCGGCGATGTACAGATCGACCGGCTGAACCAGCGCATAGCTGACGAGATCCAGGTGGGCGGGCTGGCCTTCCTGATGACCACGCGGGTGCGGGAGCGGACGGTGCTTCGCATGTCCATCTGCTCGCATCGCACGACGCTCGACGACATCGACCGGGTGTTCGAGGAACTGCGGCGTTTGGGAGCGGCTCTGGCAGGGGAGTTGGACGGTTAGGTCACGGATCGTCGTACCTGCAAGCGGCCGGATCGCCTTCCACGAAATAGCTCTTGTAGTTCAGCGCATCCGGATCCATGCATCCCTTCAGATTGAGCACCTCGACGGTGCGAAAATCGATCGACGCGGTTTCTGCCTGTAGGGCGATGTAGCCCTCCGAAAGGAGCTTCCCCTCCTGCATGGCCTCCGGGTCGTGGTGGTTCGCAAATCCCCCGCCCATTTGCGGCTCCTGGTAGGTGAGCACGGTATCCCCTTCAACGATATGATGGATGGCGGAATCGCCCAAGACGAGAGCCTCCACGCGTACCCACTGATCTCCGTGGTAGGTCTCGGATCTCGAATTGACGCAGTGGCGCGTGAGCAGCTCTCCGTTCATCACGACGTGCGTCCCCGGTGTGCAGAGATTAGCGGTCGTCCGCTCTCCCGTGCCCGGTCCGCCGAGCAGCTGCACCTCGATCGAGATCGGGAAGTCCTGATCCAACGTCATGCTTGCGGCCGACTGCGAGTGGATCATGATCCCGTTGTTCCGGACGGCCCATTCAAGGCCCGGTCCGGCTCGGACCTGCTCCCCGACGAACCGGTACTCCACGGCGACCTTGTAATAGGAGAAGGGCTGTTTATGGAAGATGTGCCCGAACTCACCGTCAAAGGCGGCCCATTCATCGTAGCGCACCTTGAGGAGACCATCCTCCACGCGGAATGTGTTGTGGAGGTTCTCACTGAGCGGGTGCCCTGCGAACTTGACGTCCCAGTCCTCCAGGTCTTCGCCGTTGAAGAGCTGAATCCACTCTTCTTGATGAGGATCATGCCGCTCCGCCTCGCCGGCAAGATCCGGAATCCCCGACCAGATAGAGCCGAGCAGAACAGCCGCCGACGCGACGAGCAGCGCGACGGTGAGGCTGCGACGAATGCGCGAGAAAGCCGGGAGGCGTTCGATGATGAGCATCATACCCTTGCTTGCGACTGGATGGGTAGGCCCTCGGTGCCGAGCGATAGGATACATATAAATACCCACTTTTCTACCGCCGTCTCGTTTGGGTCGTTCTCCGGATGCGATGAGTTCGGGCTTTCCGTATCGTACCAATAGGAGCGCGTCGTTCGGCCGGCTACGAGAGTCGACCTGAGCTGCTCATTTGAATCCTTTCCAACAATCCTGGAGGAATTGCGATGACGCGCACGAACAAGGCACTAGAAGTTGGAGGGACGTGGCTTGCAATCGCCTCATTCTTGATGGTTGTTGTGCTTTTATTTCACGGCCCCATCGCTCCCAGCCTCGACGATCAGATGGCGAAAATTGCCGGTGCGGCGTTCCGATGGTCGGTGGTCCACTGGATTGCAGCTGCCGCGCTTTCACTGTATGCGGTGAGCGGGCTGGTCGTGCTTACGTCTCATTCACGGCTCACGGAGAGCTTTTGGACCATGACTGCGTGGGCGGTGGTGACCATCGGCGCCCTCTGGACCATGACCACGGCTGTGGCTGAGACGACGGTGGTGGCCGACGCCGCGGTATCCGGGAGCACGGAGACGTTTGAAGCCTGGTGGGCATTTTCCGAAGGCAAGGCCAGTGGGTTTGCCCTCCTGGCGTTAGCCGTCACCGTTATCGCCGGCAATGAGGCGCGCGCCTCAATGGGAGCGACACCCACGTGGTCGGCGTGGACGGCCGTGATCGCAGGTGTCGGCTCCTTTTCGGGTTGGGCACTGGGGATGTGGTTCGGGCTGCGCCTCGGAGGCCTACTCTGGGTGGTCGCCTCCATCGTGATGAGCGCATGGACCCTCTGGTTCGGGGTCGTGCTGATGCGTACCCCGGTCCACGAAACGGAAGATCAGCGTTCCTTAGTGTAGCAGACCGCACCATCGGTTACGGGCGAGCATCCGATAATGTGGATGTGCCCTACATTCATACATTTCCGCGAACATCCATCAAACGAAACGACCTCGAGGATGGGCTCTATCTTCTTATCGCTCGGCCCGAGGGAGGAGGCAAATGGTATGAGAACGACACCGAATGTTTTATCCTCATTCGTATGGATCTTAGTTCTGGCGACAGTTGGCTGCGGCGACGCACAGCACGTCCCCACGGCCGCAATCGATGTGAGTGACAACGAGGAGTTTGGAGACGGGGCTGCTATTTCGTATCGGTTCTTTACAGGTCGTGACTCGTTCGGCGTGGCGATGAAGATCCGAGCCGACGGTACTGTGGAGACTTCAACCGACGGCCGCTGTGGCTCGGATCTCACGCTTACATTAGAAGGAACGGGCTCGGCGACGCATTTAGGTCGAATCGAGGGTGTCGTTACCCACTGTGCGCCACCCGGCGACCTGGCGTCATTCTACGACGGTGAGTTCCTGTTCACGGGGGCCGCCGGAGGCACGTTGTCTGGATCGTATGCGCCGGACCCAGCAATTGAAGTACTCACCAAGGGACGCCCACGAGACGGAATTGTAATTGAGACGAAGGCCGAGATTGATGGTGGCGACATAGACGCCGTGCAACGTGACGAGACGGAAGGTCGTGGCGACCTTCTTATCGTGTTAAGGTCGGACGACAGATTCGACCTGACGTTTGACGGCTGGCTGTTACACCATCTGGCAGTGGATTGAGCTTTTGGTTTCGGCGGAGCCTAGCTAAGTGCACCTGTGAACCTTCGCTGTCGCAATGTCGGCTGAGCAGGCGGAGGAGATCGATCGCGCCATGCACGCCCACGCGACGAGCGCTACGAAATCAACGCAATATGACCCGAGGCACGGGCGCCCCCTCTTTCGTCGCGCGTGGTGCAGACCGGGCCGGATGTAGTATCCAAGCCTTCCCATCGCCGACTCATTGACGCTCGGCATGTCGTC
>CAZQAS010000280.1:0-3567 GCA_964591285.1 uncultured Rhodothermales bacterium | reverse complement strand
AACGCCACGTATTTCAACAGCGCGCGTACGTTCTGCCGCGCATTCGGATCGCTGATGAAGTAGGAGAGCTCGGTGCTCAGAAACTTGATCGGTAGCATGTATGCGGAGCGTCCTCTATCGTAATGCAGTCCATTCGCCCGGGCGGCCTAATCTACGCGCAACTAGACGTGCACGCCCATAGAAGGTATACTGTGTCGTCCTCGGCAAATCAATTTCAATGCAGATGAATCTCATCTTCGTGAAAACCAAGTGGGAAATGTGGCACGAACCACTCGAGCCGTTTCTGGAGCGGACGGAGGCGGACGGCTTCGACGCGACGGAGATTTTTCTGAAGACCGAAACGGCGTCGGCTGAGGAGATCGTGGCCGGCCACGAGCGCCGCGGCCTGCAGCTCGTCGGCCAGATTCTCACCGACGGGGAGAGCCCGGATGCGCACCTCGAGAGTCTCGAGCGGCAGTTCGAATTCGCCCGCGCCTGTGGGTCGATGCACGTGAACGTGCACGCCGGTCGGGACGTCTTTTCGTTTGACGACAACGCGCGCATCTTCGAGCGAATCATCGAGCTCGGGAACGAAGGGGGCGTGCCGGTTTCGGTCGAGACGCACCGCGGTCGCGCCACCTATGCGGCGACCGAGACACGACGATACCTACAGGCGCTGCCGGATTTGCGGCTGACGGCCGACTTCTCGCATTGGATGGTCGTGCACGAATCCATGCTAGAGGATCAGGAAGATACGCTGCGGCGGGCGATCGACCGGAGTGATCATATCCACGCCCGCGTCGGTTACGAGGAGGGCCCACAGGTGCCCGACCCGCGAGCGCCGGAATGGAAGAATCATGTGGATCGGCACATCGACATCTGGCAGCGGATCGTCGATCGGCGCCGTGAGGAGGGGGCGTCGTCGCTGACTATCGCCCCGGAATTCGGGCCGCCCAACTACATGCATACGCTGCCGTTCGAGAACGAGCCGGTCGGCGACGCCTGGGAGATGAACGTCTATATGCGCGATTTCCTGGAATCCGCGCTCGATTAGGGGTGCGCCACGTCAAGGGGCGGCGGGCTCGCCGGCAAACCGTTCGACGGCGGACAGGAAGCGCTCGCCATATCGCTTGAGCTTCACTTCTCCGACGCCCGGTAGCTCGGCGAATGCTTCGAGCGAAGTGGGGCGCGCGGCGGCCATGGCTGCGAGCGTGCTGTCGTGAAAGATCACGTAGGGCGGTACCTGCTGGTCTCGAGCGAGCTCGAGACGAAGCGCGCGCAGCCGGTCGAAGAGCACTTTCTCCTCGGGTGACTGCGGCTCCGGCTGCTCCGATGACGAGCTTTTCTTCTTCCGTGTTTTCGGGGGGATGGGATCGCGTCGAAGCCGCACCGAGCGGTCGCCTTTGAGGACGGGGCCGCTCTCCGGCGTCAGACTGATTCCGCCATAGCCGGTGACGTCCACTCGAAGCAGATCGGCCGCGACCAGCTGTCGGATGATCGAGCGCCATTCCGCAGTGCTGCGATCCGCACCAACGCCGAACGTCGGCAGGTCGCCGTGTCCAAATCGACGCGTCTTCTCCGTCTCTTTTCCGACCAGCACGTCGACGACGTGGGAAGCACCGAAACGCTGGCCAGTGCGGTAGACGCAAGATAGCACCTTCTGCGCCGCCACCGTGCCGTCCCACGATTCGACGGGATGCAGACAATTGTCGCAGTTACCACATTCGGCACCGTGCTGATCGCCGAAATAATTCAGGAGGACGCGCCGACGGCATTCGGCCGTCTCGCAGAAACCGACGATGGCGTTGAGCTTGTGGTGAAGGGCCCACTTATGACGCTCGTCCTCCGAGCTCTCGATGAACCGACGCTGCAGGACCACGTCTGCCATCCCGTAGGCCATCCAGGCGTCGGCGGGAAGCCCGTCGCGGCCCGCGCGCCCGACCTCCTGATAGTAACCCTCCAGATTCTTGGGGACGTCGAGGTGGGCCACGAACCGAACGTTCGGCTTGTCGATGCCCATTCCGAAAGCAACGGTTGCCACGACGATCAAACCCTCCTCGCGCACGAACCGCTGCTGGTGCTCCTCGCGTACCTGGGGCGCGAGTCCGGCATGATAGGGTAGCGCGCGGTGCCCCTGGTCATTTAGCCATGCGGCCGTTTCGTCAACCTTGCGGCGCGAGAGGCAGTACACGATACCGGCATTGCCGGCGTGTTCGGCATCCAGGAAGCGAAGGAACTGCTGCCTGGGACTGCGCTTGACCTCGACGGTAAAGCGGATGTTCGGCCGGTCGAAGCCCGTCACGACGAGATCGGCGGGCTTCATGTCCAGACTCTTGAGGATATCCTGCTGCGTGGGCTCATCGGCCGTCGCCGTCAGCGCGATGCACGGCACGTTCTTGAGCCGCTGGCGCACGTCGGCGATCTGGAGGTACTCCGGCCGGAAATCATGTCCCCACTGTGAGATGCAGTGCGCCTCGTCAATAGCCAGCAGCGCCACGCGGAATCGTCCCATCAGCTCGAGAAAAGACGGTGTGGTCAGCCGCTCCGGCGCCACGTACAGCAGATCCATCTCGCCCGCGCTAAGGCGCCGCTCGATGGCCGTCTGCTCGGATCGCGCGATGCTGGAGTTCAGTGCCGCGGCCCGAACGCCGAGCTGCTGAAGGGCATCGACTTGATCCTGCATCAACGAGATGAGTGGCGATACGACGATGGCCGTACCGGGACGGAGCAAGGCGGGAAGCTGATAACAGAGAGACTTGCCCCCTCCCGTCGGCATCACCACAAGACCGTCGCCGCCTTTCACGATGCGGTCCACAATCCCCTCCTGCTTCGGACGAAAACGATCGTATCCGAAGACCCGCTTGAGGACGCTGTGGTAGGAAGATGTCGTATCCGGCATGGGGTGCAAATAGCGAGGGACTTGATATAGAATAGGCTCGATCACGCGGGCTCATCAACGGTATCACGCGACGACGGATGCGATGTGCGATGGAGATCGAACCACCATAGTATCAGGCTCACGAGCGTTCGAAACGCGATCGGCGGTGGAATTCAATATAACCTCGTGCGTGCCACCGCATTGTCATAGGGCCTTCGTAATCTCCCTGTATGTGCGTTTGACTTCGCACCGCCCCGGACCGACATTGCATCGTCAGTCCTGGCATGAATGCCTCAAAACCACTCATCCAAACTTGAGAGGAAGCTATGCATCGCATCTGCTGCTTCATGCTTACAGTCTCCATCATGGCTCTTGCGAGCGTGAACACTTCCATCGCCCAGGAGCACGAAGATCGGAAAGTCGAGGACGGCGGGATCACCGTCTCCGGATGGCAGGGAATGGTTGACACCGGTTCCGACGCGAGCCTCGACGACTCACGGCTCGCGATGGATGGCGACGCCCTGCACGTCACGACCGGACCGAACGTGACGTACTGGAACCCGGACAACGTTGCGACCGGAAACTACACGGTGACGGCCGACTTTACGGAGCCGCAGTATATGAATTTGAACCAGCATCCTCATCCGTACGGGCTCTTCATCGGAGGATCGGACCTCGGCACGGCCGACGCGCGCTACCTGTACTGCGCC
>CAZQAS010000279.1:0-3582 GCA_964591285.1 uncultured Rhodothermales bacterium | reverse complement strand
CAGAAAAGACCGACAGCGAGCCGTTGTGCTGGCGCATGATCTCGCGCGAGAGGCTCAGCCCGATCCCACTTCCCTCCTTTTTCGTCGTGAAGAACGGCACGAAGATCTTGTCGATGGCCTCCGGCACGATCCCGGGCCCGTTATCGACGACCTGCAAAATCGTGCGGCCCCGGCGATCGATGCTGCCGGAGAGGCGAACGACCGGATCCGGCTCGCCGGCCAGCGCTTCGGCGGCATTCTTGACCAGATTGATCAGCACGCGCTCGACGAGCTCGGGATCGGCCGTGGCCGTCAGCGTGCGCGGCTCGACGCTCACCTCCAGGCGTACGCCGCGTTCCTTCAGCTGCGCCTGCAGGAGATCGGCGATGTTGGTGAACAGGTCGCTCACGGCCACCACCTGGAAATCCGGCTGCGGTATGCGCGTCAGGCTGCGGTATGCGTTGACGAACGTGAGCAGGCTGCTGCTGCGCTTCTCGATCGTGCGCACCGCATCGCGCACGTCACCGATCGCCTCCTCGGAGAGGGCCCCGTTCGCGCCCGGCTCCTCCTCGAGCAGGAGTTCGTTGGCCGTCGATGCGAGCGACGAGATCGGGGTGATGGAGTTCATGATCTCGTGCGTCAGCACGCGCGTGAGACGCTGCCAGGCCTCGATCTCCTTCTCCTCCAGCTCGCTCTGGATGTCCTGAATCGAGACGAGCTTGATGAGATCGCCCCGCATCTTGAACTCGGTCGCGCTGAGGGAGAGCTGCAGCAGCTCGTCGTCGTCCACGAGCTTGACGAGCTCTTTGTCTCCGGATCGCATGCGGAGGAGCGTCTCGACCAGTCCGCTGTCCAGGCGCGACAGCGTCTGGATGTTCTTCAGCCGGTGAACGCGAAGGAGCCGCTTGGCCGCATTGTTCACGAGCCCCACCGAGCCGTCCTGTTTGAACGAGATCAGCCCTACCCCGATGTGCTGGATGACGGTCTGAAGGTACCGGTACTGCTCTTCCTTCTCCGCACGAGCACCGCGAAACTGCGTCATCACCTCACGGAAGGCGCCGCCGAGCTCATCGTACGATCCACCGCGTCCCTCCGCCGTGAAAGTCTGCGAAAAATCCGAGTACCGGATGGATCGAAGGAAGCGAACCAGGTCGCGGTTCGTCTTGTCGACGTAGCGGATGAGCCCGCGGATCTGCAGCAGGACGACCATCCCCGCAAGGGCTGCGGCCAGGTAGGCGGTGGTGGCCACGATCAGATAGACCACGACCGTCAAGGTCACCGCGATGCCGAGGATCCGGACCGTGCACTGAAGGCGGAAACGCTTCATGCTGCGAGGACCATAATTCCGTGGAGGCGCAGGCCCCACTCAGATGCCGTACTTGTCGAGACGGCGGTATAGCGAGGCGCGCGTGAGGCCGAGCTCGTCGGCGGCGCGCGTGATGTTGCCCTCGTACTTGTCGAGGGCTTTTCGAATGACGAGCTTCTCGACGTCTTCCAGGTTCAGCTTTTGGAAGCTCAACCGGTCCTTGTCCTCGTACCCTTCGGCGGCGAAGAAGAAGTCCTCCGGCTGCAGCATGGTCGTCTCCGTCATGATCACGGCCCGCTCGACCATGTGCTGCAATTCGCGCACGTTTCCCGGCCATGAATACTTCTCCATCCGGCGGAGGATCGCCGGGTTGACGCCCTTAACCCCCTTCTGATACTTCCGCGCGTAGATTTCGAGGAAGTGGTCGACCAGCAGCGGGATGTCTTCGGGCCTTTCGCGAAGCGGCGGGATTCGGATCTCTACGGTGTTGATTCGATAGAGGAGATCCTGCCGGAACCCGCCCTCGCGAATCATTTCGTAAATGGGCATGTTCGTGGCGCAGATGAGCCGGACGTCTATCGATCGTGAGCTGTTCGACCCGACGCGCGTCACCTCTCGTCGCTGCAGAACGGTAAGGAGCTTAGCCTGCATCTGCGGCGAGATGTTGCCGATCTCATCGAGAAAGATCGTGCCGCCGGAAGCCACTTCAAACCTCCCGGCCCGATCCTCCTTTGCGTCCGTGAAGGCGCCTTTGACGTGGCCGAAGAGCTCGCTTTCGAAGAGGGTTTCCGGGATGGCCGCGATGTCGACGCTCACGAAGACCTCGTCGGCGCGTTTCGATTCCCGGTGCAGCGCCCGAGCGACGAGCTCTTTGCCGGTACCGTTTTCACCGAGGATCAACACGCTGGCATCCGTTATGGCCACCTTGTCGATCGTCGAGAAGACCTTTCGCATGGCCGGCGAGGCGCCGACGAACTCCTGGTAGTTGTGATCGAGGTCCTCATTGAGCTGCCGCCCGCGCGCGCGGAGCCGATCCGCCTCCCGCTTCGATGCACGGAGTCGCATCGCCGAGTGGAGCGTCGCGATAAGCCGATCGTTGCTCCAGGGCTTGAGGACGAAATCCGTCGCCCCTTCCTTGATGGCCTTCACCGCCATGGCCACGTCGCCGAAGGCCGTGATCAGCACCACCACGGCCGACGGGTCGATCTCCAGGACGCGGTCGAGCCAGTAGAACCCCTCCCGTCCGCTGCTGACGTCCTGCTTGAAGTTCATGTCGAGCAGGATCACGTCGTAATCGTGATTCCGGAGGAGCAATGGAATCTGTTCGGGGTCGCGTTCGGTGTGTACGAGGGTCGATCGCTTCTTGAGCAGAAGACGAGCCGCCTGCAGGACGTCCTCGTCATCGTCGACGACGAGGACTTTTCCAAACTCAGTAGACATGTGTCGAATCGGTGGATGAGGGCCGACGTGCGGAGCGTTCGAGTCGAGGGCGTGCCGAAGAGAGTACCAATAACCATTCCCAGCGGCATCAGGCCGGTGCCGACCACGAGCACACCAGCCGTTTTTTGCCCCCGTCATCGACGCCGCGGTGTACGGAATCGAACACCTAATGTTACGCGCTCGAACAATCGTCGTCGGCGAATCGGTGCGAGTTGCGCGCTGGTGTCGTCGAAATCGACCGGCGTACCGTCGTGGCACAGCTGTTGTAATGGGGAAGGCGTACGACTGGACGATACGATGGATGATCCTGATTTTCAGGTCTATATAGAATGGATGTCGACACCTCGAAATCGGCGCCTCGCTCAAGCGCGCCGGCGAACGGCTCGGGAGCGGGCGAGGGCATCGATCGAAAGATCGAGAAGAAGTGGTGGACGCCCAAGCGCCTCGCGATGATCGGCGGCGCCGCCGCTTTTCTGGCGTTCATCGTCTACGCCGTCGCCTCAACGACGGGAGGCAAGCGTCTCAACGTAGACAGCGAGAAGATCACGGTTGCGGCGGTGACGGAAGGGCCGTTCCAGGAGCTGATCTCGGCCACCGGCACGGTGCTGCCTCGCACCACGGTCTACCTGGATGCCGTCGAAGGCGGCCGGATCGAGGAAGTGTTCATTCGCGAAGGCGCGCACGTAGCGGCCGGCCAGCCGATCCTTCGCCTCTCGAACAACGATCTGCAGCTGCGGCTGCTGAATGCGGAGGCGCAGCGCATCGAGCAGCGCGATCGGCTGCAGAACACGCGCTTCAACATGGAGATGAACTCGCTGAACCTGCGGCAGCAGCTCACCGAGATGAATTATCAGATC
>CAZQAS010000278.1:0-3617 GCA_964591285.1 uncultured Rhodothermales bacterium | reverse complement strand
GAAAGTTGACGCGTTCTTGGAGAGCGCCGAAGAATGGCGCGGGGAGATGGAGAGGCTGAGATCGATTGCGCTCGACTGCGGCTTGGATGAGGAGCTGAAGTGGAGGCTCCCGTGCTACACCTACGAGCAGAGCAACGTGGCGATTATTCAGAACTTCAAGGAGAAGTGCGCGCTCATGTTCTTCAAGGGAGCCCTATTGACCGACGCGGAGGGGCTGCTCGAGAAACCTGGGAAGAACTCACGTGTGGGTCGGCGGTTGGTCTTCTCCAGCGTGGACGAAGTGGACGAGATGGAGGACCGGATTCGCGACTTCATAGCTCAGGCGATCGAAATAGAGAAGGCGGGATTGGAAGTGGAATTGGACAGAACGCCCGAACCCGTTCCGCGTGAACTCAAGGAGATGTTCGAAGAGACTCCCGGCCTAAAGAAGGCGTTTGAGGCGTTGACACCGGGACGGCAGAGGGGCTATATCCTTCACTTTTCCGGTGCTAAGCAGTCCAAGACACGAAGGTCCAGGATCGAAAAGTGTGTGCCGAGAATCCTGGACGGGAAGGGGCGGCACGATTAGACGGAGGCGAAGGTCCCCGAAAAGAGCCGCTCCGCGATCCTAGCATGAAGACATCGCTATCGCGGTTCTCCTGGTTCTTATCAACTGCTGCGGTTTCCTGCAGGCGTGGAATTAGATGCAATGGTAGAACTGCTTGGTGAGGAAGCAGCGCGGCGCGCACGCCGCCTGAGCCTGGCGAGATTCAAGACCGTTCACCCCTCTTCGTTTACCCCTCGTCGAAACGTGTTTGCACCTCGAAGGATCAGTTCACGCAAGTAATAGGAACACGATAGGGCCTGCGTGGGCCCTCTCCTGTTGCTTCCACTGATTTCCTGAGGTGTGTTATGAAGACGATACGACGGTTTCACTTCGTTGGGCTGACCGTCACCCTTTCCGCCCTGCTCTTCGCGGGGCAAAGTGCCGTGGGTCAAGGCTCTCCAGAGGTGGTCGCAGAGGGGCTCCAGGCTCCGCAGGGCATCGAGATCGACGAACAGGGACGGATCTGGGTGGCCGAGCAGGGCTCCGGCAACGACGATGCCGGCGTTTCAGTCGTGACATCCGATGGTCAGGTGCACGCGTTTCTCACGGGCATGCCTTCCAATATTGTGGAGAACATGCCTGAGGCGGCTCACCATCTGCTGTTTAGCGAGAGTGAGCTGTGGGCGACGCAAGGACTCGGCGAAACTGCGCCGGAAGGCTATCTAATTCGCGTCGACACGGCCGGATTCGTGCCGGGCGACCCTCCGAAAAGCGTCGACGTGCAGGAGGATGTGGGCACGTTCGTGATTGACTACGCCTTCGAGGACGATACCGGCCAGACGAATGTGTACAACATGACGTTCGGCCCGGAGGGGCATCTCTACATCGTCGATGCATCGGCGAATGCGGTTATCCGGCGCGCGTCCGACACGGGTGAACTAAGCGTCTTCGCAGCGTTCCCCCGCATCGAGAACCCGACTCCAGTCGGACCGCCGATGACGCAGGCGGTGCCCACGGGCATCGTGTCCGTGGAGGACCGGTTCTACGTGTCGTCCTTCCCCGGTTTTCCGTTTCCGGAGAATGAGGCCAGGATCTTTGCCGTCGACCTAGAAGGCAACGTCTCGCTCTTCCGAGATGGTTTGACGACGGCCGTCGACCTGACGGTGGACCCGCACGGATCCCTCGTCGTCGCACAGCTCGGTCGTTTCGACCCGGCGACGGGATTCGCGCCCGGCAGTGGCAGCATCGTGAGGCTATCCGGAGAGGAGATTGATACGCTCGCGTCAGGCTTGAACTTTCCGACAGGCATCGATTTCGCCCCGAACGGCGACCTGTACTTTTCGAGCATTGCGGACGGTCAGATTCTTCGCCTCGATGCCGGCGTAATCGGCACGACCGCGGAGCGGCCTCCGTCTATACCGCGGGCGTTCACACTTCTGCAGAATTATCCGAATCCGTTCAACCCGGGGACGACCATCACCTTTCGCCTCTCGCGGCGTGCGCACGTGCTCCTCACGGTATATGACGTGCTCGGACGGGCGGTCCGCCAGATCGTCAATGCTCCGATGCCGAGCGGCACCCACGACGTCAGGTGGGACGGTACGAACCAGAGCGGTGAACCGGCGGCTTCAGGCGCCTATTTGTATCGGATAGAGGCGGACGGTCAGGTTGAAAGCCGCACGATGCAGCTATTGAGATGATGGGTCCTCCGGCGGACCGATGTTCTCGATGAGCTTTATGAATCGTGGATGCGCCCGGAGCGGATCAAAGACCGGATCCGTCTCCACAAAGATCATCTGCCAGTTACGCTCAGCGAGACCTCGTTCAAGCCACTCGAGCGCTTCTTCGGTGTTGCCCAGAGCGATGTGCGGTACCGACATGATGACGCCCTGCACATGACCGTCCTCCCTTTCAAGCTCGCCCAGTAGCCGGTGGGCCTCGGCGACGCGTCCGCTTCTGGCGTTCACGTTCGCCAGCAGTGCCGTAAGATCCGGGAACGAAAAGTGGCTCCGTGCCTCCTGCAGCGTTGCAATGGATAGATCGAACAGGCCTTTCTCGGCGTAGGCCAGGCCAAGATAGAGGTAGGCAACGAATTGCGGACCGCTTTCGAGGATGTGTTTAAAATGCTCGATGGCCTCGTCGTAGCGGCGCGAGAGGTAGTATACACGCCCTTCGTCGGCGAGCGCCAGGGAAGAGAACGGATCGACCGCCTGCGCGCGCCGGGCCATCTGAAGGGCTGCGTCGAATTGCCCGCGGTTCGCGAGGAATTCGCTGAACCAGTACAGGGCGACGGCGTGATTCGGATTCAGCTCGATGGCCCGCCGGAAATGTCGTCCGGCCTCGTCCCAATTCCAATAGTACACCGCCAGCGCCGCAGCCAGCGCCGTGTGGGCTTCCGCTAGGTCGGGATCAATCTCCAGCGCGTGCCGCGCCGCCGCACGCGCGCGCGGATAGGCCACCTCCAGAGTGAGGATGCCGTAGCTGCCGAGCGTGTTGTAGACCGCCGCAAGCCCGGCCCATGCGCGGGCGAAGGCGGGGTCGAGATCGATGGCCTGTTCGAGAAAGGCCTTCGCCTGAAGCATCTCGTCGCGGTTTCGCTTGTTCCAGACATGGCGGCCCTTGAGGTAGAGCTTGTATGCCTCAGCGTTATCGGTCCCATGCCGCAGGAGCCGCTCTCGTTCGGGCGACCGAACCTGCAGACGCAGCGCTTCGGCCGTGCGCTCGGCGATCTCGGCCTGCAAAGCCGATAGCTCTTGTATGTGGATATCGTACTGCTTCGACCACAGCGGCTGCTCGGTCGCTACGTCGACGACGTTCACGTCGATGCGCGCCGAGTCGCCGTGTTTCCGCACGGTTCCGTCCAGGATCGACTCGACGCCCAGCTCGCGGCCGATCTCGGCGACTCCTTTACTCGATTCGCGGTAGGAAAGAACGGAGGCGCGGGCGATTACCCGGAGGCCGGCCATCCGCGAAAGGCCCGAGATGAGCTCTTCGGCCAAGCCGTCGGCGAAGTATGCGTCGTCTTGATCCGGACCCAGATCGTCGAGGGGGAGTACGGCCAGACTGGTTTCCTGCGAGGCCGCGTGCACGG
>CAZQAS010000277.1:1520-3629 GCA_964591285.1 uncultured Rhodothermales bacterium | reverse complement strand
CGGCGCAGCGCTAACCAGCCAGCGCCCGCTGGAGATCCTCGACGAGATCCTCGACGTGCTCGAGTCCCACCGACAGGCGCAGCAGGTTGTCCGGGGTCGGGCTCGACGGCGGTTCGGTCGATGCACGGTGCTCGATGAGGCTCTCGGTTCCACCCAGGCTCGTGGCTCGCTTGAAGACGTTCGTCCGGGCAGCGACCGCGAGCCCCTCCTTCTCACCGCCGGTAACCTGAAAGGAGAGCATCCCTCCAAATCCGCTCATTTGCCGGCTTGCGACTTCGTGCCCCGGATGATTCGTCAGCCCGGGATAGTGAACGGCCTCGATCGCCCGGTGCGAATCCAACACTTCGGCGAGGGCCAGTGCATTCCGGCAGTGCACAGACATGCGCGCCCCGAGCGAACGCATCCCGCGCATGGCGAGCCACGCGCTGAACGGATCCATCACAGCCCCGGCGATGATCTGATTGCCGACGATGCGCTCCCAGAACGAGTCCTTGCGCTTCGTGATGAGCACGCCCCCGAGTACGTCACTGTGTCCCCCGAGGTACTTCGTCACCGAGTGCAGGACGATGTCGGCACCAATCTCCAACGGCCGCTGCAGAACGGGCGTCGTCCACGTGCCGTCCACGACGAACAGCGCGTCATTGTCGTGCGCGAGCCGCGCCGCGCCGGCCAGATCGGTGATTTTCACCAGCGGATTCGAGGGCGTCTCCGCCCAGATGAGTCGAGTGTTCGGTCGGATGGTCTCGGCCACACGTTCGAGATCCGTGAAGTCCGCCTCCGAAATCGCGAGGCCCCACGGCGCGAAGACGTCGGTGAGTAGCCGGCGCACCCCGTAGTAGACGTCATCCGGTATGATGACGTGGTCGTTCGGCCGGAGTGCCTGCAAGAGGGCCGCCGCGGCCGCCATCCCCGAAGAGAAAGCGGCGGCATCGGAGCCGCCCTCGAGCTGCGCCATGGCCTTCTGGAACTGCTGCCGAGTAGGATTGTCGTTACGACTGTATTTGTATCCGCCGGGAAAGGAGCCGTCCTTCGCCCGTTCGTAGGTCGTCGCGAGGTGGAGCGGCGTAACGACGTCGAACGACGGTGGTTCGGGATCGCAGCCGGAATGTGCGAGGATCGTCTCGATGTGCGGCATGGAAGTTCGGGCAGATGGAACGAAGATGAATGAACGTCGACAAAGCTAGGACAAAAGATTGACGATGACAGACGTAGCATCGCTTCGACGAGAGTACCGCGATCTGAGTCTCGACGAAAACGACGTGCGCTCGCACCCCGTCGATCAGTTTCAGGAGTGGTTCGAACAGGCCGTCGAGGTGGAGGTCCGTGATCCAAGCGGCATGACGCTGGCCACCGCGAATGAGCGGGGACAGCCCTCCGGTAGGATCGTGCTCTTGAAAGGCTTCGACTACGACGGATTCGTGTTTTACACCAACTACGATAGTCGAAAAGCGAACGAGCTCGAGCAAAATCCGCAGGCGGCACTGGTGTTCTGGTGGGCGGAGCTCGATCGCCAGGTGCGGGTTCAGGGAAGGGTGCGTCGGGCGGAGCGGTCGGAATCGAGCGGATATTTCGCCACGCGACCCCGAGGGAGCCAGATCAGCGGGATGATCTCGCCGCAAAGCCGCGTCGTCGAGAGCCGAAAGGTTCTGGAAGAGGCCGTCGCGAAGGCGGAGCAGGAGTATGCTGGTCGAGACGTCCCCTGCCCGAAAAACTGGGGAGGTTACCGCCTCGAACCGCACTATTTCGAATTCTGGCAGGGACGGCTAAACCGCCTGCACGATCGGATCACGTACCGACTGATTGACGAGCAGGAATGGGTAATCGAGCGTCTCGCGCCGTAGACACGATGACTGCCATGGACCTTTCAACCGAATTCATTCGCGCCTCGCGCCGCTTCTTGTCGGACGAGTACCTGCCGAAGATCGACCGCTGCCTGCAGCTGCTGAGCGACGAAAACCTGTGGTGGCGACCCAACGAGCACACGAACAGCATCGGAAATCTCGTGCTGCATCTCGAGGGAAACGTGCGGCAGTACGTCGTCAGCGGCGTCGGGAAGGCACCGGACCTCCGCCGCCGCAGCGAAGAATTCGCATCCGACGGAGAGTTTAG
>CAZQAS010000277.1:0-1420 GCA_964591285.1 uncultured Rhodothermales bacterium | reverse complement strand
GTCGTGCGGTTAATGAGCCGCCAGGACGGCGTCGTGACCGTCCCGCTGTCGGATCGACGAAACGTCGCTCGAAGAAAGATCTCTTTCCGGGAGGATGACCTCGATGGACGGTTCGCACCCGCAGCCGATCCTTCGAAGCTGAACCCGCCCCAGTGGAAGACCCAGTAGGCCTCTTCCGGGTCGACGCCGGTGGCCCGTGCGACAAGCTCGGCGAGATGGCGGGCATCGTCGAGCGTGGAGCGCCCCTCGTTCTCGGCGAGCTCATCCAGCACGATCACGTACGCTCTCTTCTCGCCCGGCTCGGCGCGGTAGACGCGAAGTCGGCACAGCGACTCATTCGCGTAGCCGGCCCATGTAAAGAGCGTATCGGAGAGCAGCTGGGCCTGCGCGGGCGGAACACACAGCATCCCGAGGAACGTCGTGGCAAGCATCGCGAGGACGACTTTCATGCCCGTCTGTTGATATCCGTATGTTGAATAACCGTGCCCTACTTATTTAAATAGACACACGACGGCCAAAAACATAACCTCGACATGCCGCGAATTCGGATCATCGAACACATCGAGGCACCACCGGAAGCCGTATGGACGCTAATCAGTGACATCCGGCGGGGACCAGAATGGGTCACCGTGATGGAGGAGGTCGTGCACCTGAGCGACGAGCAGGCGAAGGCGGGTACGATTTATCGTGAAGTGTCCAAAATCGGGCCGAGCCGATCGGAGACCGAGTGGCGCATCACGACGTTCGATCCCCCGAAGGTCCAAGTGCACGAGTGCCGCGAACCGACACTCAAGGCCGAGCTTACGATGCAGGTGGAGCCCGAAGGTGAGGGCACGCGGTTCATCCACCAGACGGACTTCAGGATGATGCCGGTTTTTCGACCGATCGGATGGGTTGCGGAGACCTTGTTCGGCAAGGGCCTGATGCAGCGTGAGATGCGTCAGACGGTCGCGAACGTAAAACGTATGCTGGAGGCCTAACAAAGTCCGGGCCCTCCGCGACGGGTCTGCCGTGCTAAGTCTGCCGCGATGGGCCTGCCGCGCTAAGTCTGCCGCGATGGGCCTGCCGCGCTAATTCGTCGTGATCGGCATTGGACCGGGCGGGATCCCCTCCGCCTGCTTCGCCTCACGAACGAGCTGCCGAACGTCCTCCAGCAGGGCCGGCGCATCATAGATCACGCCGTCCTTGATGGTGTACCGCACGCCGCCGACACGCTCGATCTCTCCCGACTCCCGGTTCAAGCGCGGCCAGCCGGTTCCGTAGAGCACCTTCAGATTCTCGATCGGATTCTCATCCACGATCGCGAGATCCGCAAGCTTGCCGACCTCGACACTGCCGATCTCATCCGAGCGGCCGAGTGCCTCGGCACCCTTGAGCGTCGCCGACCATATCACCTCGAGAGGATGAAATCCCGCCTCGC
>CAZQAS010000276.1:0-3629 GCA_964591285.1 uncultured Rhodothermales bacterium | reverse complement strand
TCGCGGCA
Organism: uncultured Rhodothermales bacterium; assembly: GCA_964591285.1. GTDB lineage: Bacteria > Bacteroidota > Rhodothermia > Rhodothermales > VXPQ01 > CAZQAS01. Next base: position 3,621 of record CAZQAS010000276.1, on the reverse strand, counting down.
GAGGCGGTCCGTAATCGGCACCGTCCTCGATCTCTGATGGGTTTTGGAATCGCTGAGATAGACCTCGCCGACGTAGGTGCCGCTCTCATTTCGCCGGTAGGTGCGCACGTCGCGAACCCGCAGGCCCGCGCCAGGGGCATCCGAGAGGGTGCCCCTTTTTTATTCTAGCCCGCAGATTCTGCTGGACTCCGACTGTCAACAAATCCGTGACAGGTATTATGCCCTTCGCGAGCTGCGATCGTGGGTCATAATCACGTTGCCCCATGTACTTTCGCGCTGGCGATGACTTGGCAGTCTGGGAAGATTTCTCTTTGGAGAATTCCAGACCCTTCGAGAAGGGCGCCTGAAGCTCTACCGGCCGGGGCGAAATCCCCTCTTCCTGATCGACGACGTGATCGCGTTTATCCGGGCGAATCCGGGATGAAGATCGAAGGCCGCGCGGCGCCGTCGTACGCGAAACGCTCGTCGAACGCTGGCTCGATCACGCGCCAGATCATCTCTGCCCTCCTCAAATTGAACATCGTGATCGCTAACCTGACGGGCTAAATCCGAACGTGACACCTGCGTTTATCTTGCGTATATTCTTCATGTACATTGTTGTCGATGTACGTCAAAGTCGCTCCGCTACTCTGCAGGAGCGCGGAGCGACTGTCGAAGGCCCCGGAGCCTTTCGCGCCAGCGTCATGCGAAGCAAGAGTAAGCCCATCCTCGGCTCGTTGGCAATCGTCGCGCTCGATATTTCGTTAATCGCTGCGGTCAACGTGCAGGCTCAAGGATCGACAGCCGTGGACGGCCTACCGGCCACTCGTTCCGGCGAGACGGCGGCCGTGCAGTTCGATCGCCTATCGATTCGAGACGGGCTATCTCAAAAAGACGTCTACGCGATTTTCCAGGATCGCCAGGGCTTCGTGTGGCTGGGTACGCGTTACGGCCTTAACCGCTACGATGGATACTCCTTTTCGGTCTATCGAAGCGCGCCGTTCGAGGAGGCATCCCTCTCTGATAATTGGATCTTAGCGATTCAGGAGGACAGTGTAGGAGCGCTATGGGTCGGCACCCTCCGCGGGCTCAATCGCCTCGATCCGGCCACCGGGCACGTCGAACGGCATGTTCACAGTCCGGAAGACGCGCGCAGCCTTAGCCACGATCTGGTCTGGGCGATTTACGAAGATAGCGCCGGGACGCTGTGGATCGGTACCGAAGGCGGACTCAGCCGCTTGGACCAAGCCGACGGTCGGTTCACGCGCTACCGTCACGATCCGGAAGATCCATACAGCCTCAGCAGCGACCGCGTCTACGCTTTACACGAGGACCGCCGGGGCCGCTTGTGGGTGAGCACTGCGAACGGCCTCAACCGCCTCGACCGGACCACGGGCCGCTTCATGCGGTATCTGCACGGTCGAGATCCTCCTCCCGAGCAGCGGAGCGACATCCTCTACGGCATCGCCGCCGAGCCCTCGGCGCGGCCCACTGTCATCCGCCGTATCTGCAACGACCCGGTCGATCACGACGTGCTCTGGGTGAGCACGGAGCATGGTCTCGTGCGTTTCGAGTCGACCTCCGGACGTTACAGACGGTTCTTTCCGGACCCGGCCGATCCCGATGGCAGCGTCGTGATGGACGTGGTCCAAGACCCCATTGCCGCCGATGTCCTGTGGCTCACGACGAATGGCAGTGGGCTCTACCGGTTCGATATCGGCACGCAGCACTTCGAACCATATAGGCACGAACCGCACGTCCCTACAAGCATCGGCGCGGACAAGCTGGGGCCGCTATACGTGGATCGGACCGGCGTAATCTGGGCGGGAAGCTTCGGCCACGGTGTGAGCAAGTTCTACCCGTACGGCGGCGCCTTCGTGTGGTATCGACACATTCCCGGGGAGCCGAACAGCCTCAGCCACGACGATGCCTGGACCGTCCAGGAAGACCACACCGGCGCCCTCTGGATCGGTACGAATGCCGGACTGAATCGGCTCGACCGGCAGACGGGCAGGTTTACGCACTTCCACCACGATCCGCGTGATCCATCCAGTCTGAGCAGCAGCAACATCAACTTTCTATACGAAGACCGAAGCGGGACGCTTTGGGTAGGCACCTACGGCGGCGGTCTCAACGAGTATAACCGCCGTACGGGTCGCTTCGTCCATTATCGTCACGACCCGGAGAAGCCGTCGAGCATCGGAAGTGATTTTGTGTCTTCGCTTTTCGAGGACCGGAAGGGAGCCTTCTGGGTGGGAACCTGGGGCGCCGGTCTGCACCTCTTCGACCGCGCCCGCGACCACTTCACCCGTTACCGCCACGCGCCGGACAATCCGTCGTCGCTTAGCGACAACCGTATCCTCGACATTCATGAGGACGCAGCCGGTCGGCTATGGGTGGGCACCTACAGCGGTCTCAACCGCTTCGACCGGGAAACCGGACGGTTTCATCGATATCTGTATGACGTTGGTGACCAACGGGGTCTCAGTCATCCAGGCGTTTACAGCATTCACGAACGGACGCAGGAACCAGGAGTGCTCTGGCTGGCCACGGCTGGAGGGGGCCTCAATCGACTCGATACTCGTACGGGCAAGATCACGCACCTCACTGAAGACGAGGGCCTATCGAACAACCGGGTGCTCAGCATTCTGGAGGATGAAATAGGCCGCCTCTGGCTGGGCACAGCCGACGGTCTGTCACGCTTTGATCCGGAGAGCCGTTCGTTCCGCAATTACAGCGTGCGCAGCGGTCTCCAGGTGCAGGAGTTCAATCCGCTGACCTACTTCAAGAGCCTGAGAGGGGAGATGTTTTTTGGCGGCGTCGGCGGGGTGCAGGCATTCTTCCCGGAGCAGATGCTGGAAAACCGCACCCCGCCGTCGGTCGTCTTTACGGACCTCAGGGTTTTCAATGAACCCCTGGTAGTGGGAGCATCTCTCCTGTCGAAGCCGCTCTCGCAGACGGAGGAAGTTCGCATCGGCCCCGGCAACAAGGTGCTCACGTTCGAATTCGTTGCCCTTCACTATGTGCAACCGGCGGCTAACGAGTACGCCTATCGGCTCGACGGATTCGATGAGAACTGGGTGATGGCGGGCTCCCGACGCTCGGCCACCTATACGAACCTTCCTGCCGGTGAATACGTGTTTCGCGTCAGGGCTGCCAACAGCGACGGAGTATGGAACGATGAGGGAGCTTCCGTCGCGCTGGACGTCTTGCCTCCCTTCTGGAGGGCGACTTGGTTCTATGCGTTATGTATGATTGGCATTCTTGCTACAGCCTACGCAGGCTATCGCCTGCGCGTCCGACATCTGAAGGCGCGAGCACTGAATCTCGAGAATGTTGTTGAGGAGCGCACGCGCGCCCTCCTCGCGGAGAAACAAAAGACGGAGTCGCAGGCCCGGCGGCTGGTGGAGCTGGATGAGGCCAAGAACCGTTTCTTCGCCAACATCAGTCACGAGTTTCGTACCCCCCTGACACTGATCATCGGCCTGATAGACGATCTGCTCCCGGACGAGAAGATGTCCGGTGGGCTTGATCTGCAAGGGTCACTCCGGCGCATACGTCAGAGCGCACAACGCCTGCTCCGCCTAGTCAATCAGCTGCTCGATCTCGCCAGAATGGAGTCGGGACCGGTGGAGATGCACC
>CAZQAS010000275.1:2396-3651 GCA_964591285.1 uncultured Rhodothermales bacterium | reverse complement strand
ATGGGCCCGCGCGCTGACGGCGGGCTTCGTCCGCGGGCGGGCCGATGCGGCGTCCCGCTCCGAGCTTGAGGATGGATCGCGCGGTGCCGGCCTCCGGCCAGTGATCCAACAGGCACGATCTCGCTGGAAGCCGGAGCCCGACGCGCGCTGGTACGTCGCCGCCAAGGCCGCCGAAGGGGCGCACGCCACCGTCCTCGGCCTGGAAGTCGATCACGCCGGATGGCGCGCCGAAGCCGTGGGCGACTGCTGCCTCTTTCACCTCCGCGACGGGCGCCTCCTCCGGAGCTGGCCGATGACGAGCCCCGAGGCGTTCTCGCACCGGCCGCCGCTCGTCTCCAGCCGCGATGCGAATTCGGGGAGCAGTCCGGCAGCTGCCGCGGATCTCGAGATCGAGGCCACCTCCGGCACGTGGCAGCCCGGCGATGCGCTCGTGCTCGGAACGGACGCGATCGCGCAGTGGCTGCTCCGGCAGGAGCCCTTTCCGACGCTCGGAGATTCGCCGACAGCCAAATGCCTCGAAGCAGAGCTCGATGCGCTCGTCAGCCGCGCCGCATCATCGGGGATGCGCAACGACGACGCCACGCTCGTCGCCGTCGTGATCGCCTCCTAGACGAACGATGGAGTATCCTACGCCCGGCGAATATCAGGAGGCACTCCAGTTCCCGGATACCGCACTGGCGGATCCGCACCTCCGCGGCGCAGAGCCCGAGTCGAACGTCCTCGGACTTCCTCGAGCGATCACCGGAGCGTTCGCCGTCGTCTTCCCCGTCAGCGTCCGTGGAGCGCGGTGGGCACTGAAGTGCTTCCTCACGGACGTGACCGATCAACGACGACGCTACCGGGCCGTCGGTGAGCATCTGCGAGAAGCGAACCTGCCGTACACCGCCGCCTTCGAGTACCAGGAAAACGGCATCCACGTCGGCGAGCGCGCCTATCCGCTGCTCAAAATGGAATGGCTCGACGGAGTCGCTCTGAACCGATACGTAGCCAACCGCCTGGAGGACGCCGAACGCCTCACCGCCGCGTGGCGCAGAATGATCGCCGATCTCGAGGAGGCGGGCGTCGCGCACGGCGACCTGCAGCATGGCAACATACTGGTCGATGGTGATCGGCTGCGACTGGTCGATTACGACACGATGTATGTCCCCGCGCTCCGGGGCCGGAAGAGTCCCGAGGTCGGGCATCGAAACTACCAGCATCCGGATCGCGACGAGCACGACTTCGGCCCGTATCTCGACCGGTTCTCCGCCCTCGT
>CAZQAS010000275.1:0-2296 GCA_964591285.1 uncultured Rhodothermales bacterium | reverse complement strand
CGGATCGCGACGAGCACGACTTCGGCCCGTATCTCGACCGGTTCTCCGCCCTCGTCATCGACACGGCGCTCCAGGCCTGCGCGCGTCGGTCGGAGCTGTGGGGGCGTTTCGACAGCGGGGAAAACATGCTATTTCGATTGGATGACCTCGCGGATCCGTCCACGTCAGTCCTTTTCGAGGAGCTGCGATCGATCGACGGATTGCGAGAACAGGCTGCGGCCCTGGAGCGCGCCTGCTATCTGGAGCCGGAACTCCTGCCGCCCCTCGCGGACGTAGTCAACGGTAAGGATTCCGTGTCGAGCCTATCCGATGTATCGGTGCGTCGCGGGCGGAAGCGCCGACGCCGTCAATCGCCCGAGGCTGACAGCGCGCCCCTCGACCGCGACGGATTCGAACGATGGGCGCTGCCCGGGATGATGGCCGCGATCGTCGTGGTGGCCGCGGCGGGCGTTTTCGCCGGCTGGACTGCAACCGCGCTCCTCGCGTTCATCGTGGTCGCCGGTTTTGCGCTATTGACCTTTCTCCGATATCGGCGAACGCCGTCGGTGCGGCGTCGCCACCGGCTCATCCGCGAAGATGCCTATTTCGAGCGGCTGATTCGCGGACTGCGGGATGAGCTTCGGCAGGCCCAGGACCGAAGGGAGGCGTTCCTCACCTCGCAGAACGACCGCACGGCGCGACGGCTGGAAGAGCTCCAGCAGCAAGCGCTGGATGAGCGACTCAAGCACCACTTCGTCGGAGAGATCCGGGGCTTCGAAGGATTGACGCACAAAGTGGTCGTGCGCCTGAAAGCGGAGGGAATCCGAACCGCCTCCCACGCCACGGCCGACCGAGTCAACGCCATTCTAAAGCTCAGCCCCGAATCAAAGGCCCGCGTGAATCTCTGGCGCTCCACCCTCGCCGCCGAATACCAGGATGACGTCCCCAAGAGCCTGTCACCCGCCGAAGAACGCCGCCTCAAGCGTCACCTCGAAAAACAACTCGCGGAAATCGACCGCGAGATCACCCGCATCGAAGAAAAAATCGCCGTCCAGCAACGAGAACACGAAAACATCAAAGCCCGCCTCGACACCCTGGACGCACCAACCCCCCTCCAATACACCGCCTACCTCCTCCGCCTGCGCAGCCACCCCTTCTGAACGGCGCACCAACGCTAGGTACAAAGAAACCTGCAACTTGCAACTTTCAACCCGAAGATCTACGAAAGTAGATCTTCGATATCCACCCCCTCCACATCATCCGGAAGATCCTCCGGATGCCTGCGCACGAGCGCCAGAATCGCAGCGTGCGGCACGATGAGAAATTCTTTGCCTTCAAACTTGATCTCGATCGCCTCCTTCTTCACGAAAAAGGCCCGATCGCCCGGTTTCGCCTGCAGGGGCAAGTAGCGAACGGATTCCCGCTCGGACGCCCACGGCTCGCCGGTGTAATCCGGATTCGGCATCACGTACCCGGGACCGACCTTCTCCACGCGCCCGAACCGGACTTCCTGACGCTCGGCCACCGAAGCGGGCAGTACGAGCCCCGTGTCGGTCTGCTTCTCGCCGGTGTCCGGCGAGATTAGGACGCGGTCACCAACGATTATCAGTTCGTTCATCCTATCGATCCACTTCCTTTACAAGTCGGGACTCCCACCGCTAGACCCTGGGACGGGTTCCACTCCAGGCGGTTACCCCCAATCCTATGCGCAAGGGCGCCTACTCGGCTGTCGGATCGAATACCAGCGCGCGCTCCCGGCGGCTGATGTCCCACCACAGGAACACCGCCGAAGCGACCGCGATCACCAGGCAAAGCAGCATCGGCCCGGTGCGATCCATCAAGAAGTAGCCGAACCCGAACAGCGTCGTGTAGACGAGCGCGACGCCGGCACCCCAGTCGGCCAGCAGCGTGCCGAGGCCCGTGTCCGGCTCCACGTCGGGATTGCGCCCCGCCACCGGCTTCCATCCCGGACCGCCCGGGTGGATCTTCCGATAAAAGTGATCGAGCACCGCCGGATTCGTCGGCCGGGTCACGAACGTCGCAAGCACCCACACGACGGTCGTGAAGGCGGTCACCGAGAAGAGGTTGATCGGAAACTCGGCCTGAAGACCGGGGACCTCGACGCCGAACGCACCGAGGACGAGTGCGACGATGAGCAGCGCGATGGGCGACACCGTCGCAACGAGCTCGCTCCACGCATTCACTCGCCACCAGTACCACCGAAGGATCAGCACGAGTCCGAGTCCCGCCGAGGCCGTGAGCACGAGCCCCCACGCCTCGCTGATCGATCCGAGATTCGCGGTGACGAAGATGGCGA
>CAZQAS010000274.1:0-3653 GCA_964591285.1 uncultured Rhodothermales bacterium | reverse complement strand
AAAGAAAACGCCCACCTTCGCAAGGAGATGGGCGTTCAGGGTCGGAAGCGGGTAGAAGAGAGCTACTGCACGACGGTCACGGCGCCGCGCCTGGCCGAGCTGCTGCGATCCGCGGTGTAGGTTGCGCCGCCCCGACGTAGACATCGAGCGTTTCCTGCGCAATCCGCTCGATAGAAAATTCCGCTTCGACGATCCGGCGGGCGGTCCGTCCCATTTGCCGCCGCAGCGCGTGGTCTTCGATTAGCGTCCCGATGGCCCGGGCAAGCATCGACGCATCCCCTACGGGCACGAGCAGTCCGTTCTCCCCGTCACGCACGATCTCGCGGCATCCGCGGCTGTTGGTGGCGATGAGCGCGCGGCCGACGGAGGCGGCTTCGAGAAGCGTGCGCGGCACGCCCTCGCGTCCCTTCGTCGGCATGCAGTAGACGTGGCACTGCGCCATGACGTGCGGCATGTCGTCGCGGTGGCCCCACCACTCGACGATCCCCTCGTCATCCCACTGCTGAAGCGTTTCGCGCGGGATGGCCGACGGATGTCCCTCGTCCGTATCGCCGACGAGCACGAAGCGGGCCCGACCGCGAAGTGTCCGCGCGGCCTCCACCAGCTCGCCGACGCCCTTCATCCAGACCATCCTCCCGGCGAATAAGACGACGGGGCGGGCGGAATTGGGTGGGTTCGTTGGGCTGGGCGGGTTTCGCGAGCTCGCATCCGCGCCGTTCAGCGGCGGCTCGTCGCGGCGGGCAAACTCCTCGGTGTCGACGCCCGAGCTGACGATCAGGTGCGCGCGCTCGTCGGGCACGAGGCGCTTCTCCCGGAAGAAATGTAGGTCATCGCGGTTCTGAAAAATGACGTCGCTGCCGCGCAGCGCGGTGCGGTACCACTGCTTGAGGACCGGTCGGAGCGTGCGCGCCCGAAGGTCGCCGCTCGAGAACATGTAGCCAAGTCCGGTGATGGAATTTACGACGACGGGCGCGCCGGCCAGGCGCGCAGCCGCCGCGCCGTAGAGGACGCCTTTGGCCGTAAAGTTGTGGACGACGTCGGGGCGCTCCTCGTCGATCATCCGCTTGATTCGCCAGATGGATCGCGGTTCGACGATCGGATTAAAGCCGCTGCGGGTCATGCGGATCGGGCGGAAGCGAAAACCGGCGCGCTCGATGATCTCGGCGAACCGCCCGTGCGGCGCCGCCATGACGATTTCGTGGCCGGCCTCGCGGACGCGCTTTCCGAGAGCAAGCCGGAAGAGGTACAGATTCCAGTCCGAGTTCGAAATGTAGAGGAGCTTCAACGGACCGGCATCCTACTGCGATGGTCGTGCGGAACGTGGTTGAGAGACTTCAGCGTCCGCCCACATTCGTGACGGCGACCGGGTGCGATCGCGATGCGCCGCGTTGGGACGTGCCCGCCGGGACGTGGTCCGGCGATCCCTGGAACTCACCCGACGTCACGTGCCCATGCTCACTGACCCCGTGGCCGCGCAGCACGTAGAGGAGTGTGCGGAGGAGAATCTTGGCATCCAGCCACGCCGAGCGATTGTCGACGTACCACACGTCCAGATCGAACTTCTCCTCCCAGGAGACGCGGTTGCGTCCGTTGATCTGAGCCCATCCAGTGAGGCCGGGCCGGACCTCGAAGCGGCGGGCCTGCTTGGGGCTGTAGAGATTCAGCCGCCAGTACTTGTGCATCAGCGGCCTCGGTCCGACGAAGGACACTTCGCCTCGGACGACGTTGATCAGCTGCGGCAGTTCGTCGAGGCTGAATCGCCGGAGCCACTCGCCGGTGCGGGTGAGGCGGCGCTCATCCGGAAGCGGCTTTCCGGACGCATCCTGCTCGTCGCGCATGGTGCGAAATTTATAGAGCCTGAAGGGCTCTCCTCGATAGCCGGTGCGCTCCTGTCTGAAGAAGACGGGCCGACCGACCGAGGCGCGGACCATCAAACCGACACTCACCAGCACGGGCGAGAGTACGAGCAGCGTGACGACAGCGGCTGCACGTTCGACTAACGTTTTCGCCATCATGTCCGAGGAGTACTGCTTACGGAAATCGATCCGGCGTGGCGGTCTGCGAGATCGCGGCGCACTGGGCTGCGGCGCGGTTCCGCGCGGGTTCATCGCGGATCCATGAACGCCTTATAGAGGAAGCGGTCGTTAACCTTCTTCGCCTCGAAGCCTTCACGGCCATGGATCACGCGCTCGTCCTGGAACGTGACGGCTTCCCCAGGCTGTAGGGCGACGGAGATGAGTCGATCGGAGGTCTGGAGCACCTCCTTCTGGAAGGCGAAGAAGCGCTCGCGCAGCTCTTCGATGTGCTCGCCCTGTCCCGGCGCGACGCAGTAGTAGTTCCAGTTTACCCGAAGTCCCTCGTCGTCGCGCTCGATCACCTTGCGCCGCTTCTTATCGCCGACCTTTGCGAAGGTGATCTCGGTGTTCTCGAGCGCTTCGAGGAGGTCCGGATCGTGCGTTTGCAGCAGTTCCACGACGTCGTCTGCGTCAAGAAAAATCGTCGCACCGCCCTTCGGGGCGCTGTTGACGCAAAACATGAACGTGATGGGCGGCTGATCGCTGATGTAGGAGCCGTCGGTGTGGAGCGGCTGACCGTTGGCGCTGTGCCGATAGGCGTTCGGAATGCTCGGATCGAACCGGATTTCGAACCACTTCTGATTGTTACGGCTGTCCGTCTTGGCATCTTCGGCGAGATACGAGCAATCGCCGGCGCGCTCGGTGAGCGCATCATAGAAATTCAGCAGATCCTCTTCGCCACGCTTATCGATGCCTTTGATGTGCAGGACCTTGTACTGCCTGACGGCCTCGGCAACGCGTGGCGCGAAGGCCTCGACGCCCGAGCCGTCGTACTCAATGGTACCGAAGGTTTTCGTCTTAACTTCCATCCGTGTTTGTTCTATCGATTGTGTGGCAAACGTCTGATCACATCGTGCGGCGCGCGGGCGAGCGCAGCGCACCGTGCGGTCGCGCCGGCACGGGCGAATTGGCCCGCTGGAATGTACATCGTCTGTGGTTGGGATTCACGGCAGCGGATGGGTACGCAGCATACTACCTGTACCCAAGCATATACCGCACCGAAAGCTGAAGATTCGTGTTGTAAGTGTCGTTACGGTGTATGAAGTCGCGATTGAACGTCTTGATTCGTGTGAAGCCGCCCTCCACCTGGAAACCCTCGTAAAAGATGAGGGCAGATAGGCCGGCGGCGAGGTCGACCTGGTGTTCGTAGTGCGTTTCTTTGAGAGCGTAATAGAGGTCGTTGTCGAAGACTTCCCGCAACGCGTGCACGCCGACGCGCCCGAACGGCGCGAACAGATCGAAGCGGAAGAATTGGCCCTGTGAGCCAGGGCCGATGCCGGCGCCCAGCACCTGCCCGCGGTGGGTGTAGCCCTGACGGACGCTCTGGTGGACGTAGAAGTAGCCATTGCCCTGATCGAGGGTATTTCGGCTTCCCTCCTCGCGCGGCGCCTCGAGGAAGGTATGCTCCGCCGTCATACGTGTAAGGAATCGCGGTGTGATCTCGTAGGACTTCTGGAATCCCAGAGTAAACCCACGCGCGTGGTCGGGAGCCACGAAAAGGTCGCGGAATGTCGACGTATGGTCACCGCGCGCCCACTCGCCGTACACTTCGAAGCCGCTTGCGGGCAAGACCCAACG
>CAZQAS010000273.1:0-3653 GCA_964591285.1 uncultured Rhodothermales bacterium | reverse complement strand
TGGATCGGAGGCTGCCGCGACTCGCCGAAGAGCACGAAGCAGACGCCGTCGGCTACGGTGTCGAGAGGGCGGTGCTCTTCGATAACCGCTTTATACGTCTCGTAGGCCGCGAGCGCCTTCCTTCCCTGCTCGAAGTCTTCTTTGTCGAGCGGCACGATGCAGTCGATGCGCTCGCGCGGCGTCCCTCGCAGGTGCTCCGGCCGCCCCTTCGGCTCCTCATCTAGAGTAAAGAGCGCCAGGCGCTTCAAATAGTCGGCGTTCTGGGCGCGAAGCGCACAGTACGCATGCTTCACGACGGCATGCGTGACCAGATGATCGAGGTGACCACTGATACCGTGCGTGTAGTACGTAACGACGACCTCCGGCTCGATCTCCTCCATCTTCCGGCTCACAATGTCCTCAAGCTCAAGCGGGTCGATCCGGTCGAGCCCGCCGTCCGGCAGCTCGAGAACGTCCATCGAGCTCAGATCAAGCACCTTCTCGACAGCCTGCATCTCTCGGTAGCGGACCTCCGCCATCTCCTCTTTAGAATAGCCGTGCTTCTCGCGCTGGCTCGTCGCCTCCCCCCGCGTAAGCGTTAGGAGGTGGACCTCGTGCCCGGCCCGCCGCTGGCGCGCCATCACCGGCCCGGGGCCGAATGATTCGTCGTCGGGATGTGGAAAAATGTAGAGGACTTTGGCCATGGTAGTCATCCAACAATCGTGGGCTCGCGGCGGTTCGGGAGCGGCAATCTATTCGCTGACGATCACCGTGCTATTCATCGACGATCACCTCATGGAAAACGGTTTCGCCCGTCCGAAGCATCCGCCGTACATAGGGATGACACAAGCGGCACCGGACCCCAAATTCCACGTGCTGCTGCAGCTCCTCGACGCTCTGGGAGCCGGTTTCCGCGGCGACCTGCTTCAGTTCGTCGAAGGTCGTCTGAAAGCACTGGCAGCGATCGATTCGAATCATGAATCAGCGGCCGTATGCGGCACGCGCTATTTCGCAAAGAGGACATACGTCGGCACGATACCCGCTTCGAAACGCGCCACTTCGCCGCCGTCGAGCAGGTGGATGGACACGTCACCCCTGGCGGTAAACCCGTTCGAGCGGCCAAGGTAGAGCCGCCCGTCATCATACGCCACGGCGCTGATCGGCGCTCCTTCGATCGGCCCGATCGATCCGCCGAGCACGTTATCGTCCGTGTCGAACCGCAGTATAGTCGATCCATCGAGCACCGCAAACGCGAGGTCCTCGTCTACGCCGAGGTAGGCATCCTGTCCGGCGCCCGCCGCTCCGATCTGCCCGTCGACGGCAATCCGCTGAATAATTTCGCCCGTGGTCCCATCGAGCACGCGCACGGCGCCGTCGCTCTGGCTGATGATCCCCTCGTCCCCCCACACGGTCTCGCCGGTGCAGAAGACGAAGACGTCGTTCTCGTCGTCCACCGTTAGAAAGCGCGGCCCGTCGCAGTCCACATCAATGGTATCGATCACCTCGTGCGTGCCCGTGTCGATCACGTTCACCGTGCGCCCACCCCCAAATCCGTGATTCGCCACGTAGAGTCGCGACCCCACGAGGGCGAGCCCTTCCGGATTGTCACCGACGGCGATCTCATCAAGCTTCGTGTGGCTTTCGAGATCGATCACGGTAACGAGTCCGCCGTCGAACTGCCCGACCGCGCCGTAAAGGCCCGTCACGTACGCGATATTCCCATCGGCGAGCAGGTAGCGCGGGCTCACCACGCTGTCGATCTGCGCGATTTGATCGAGCGTTTCCAGATCGAACACGTCGATCCGATTGGCGCTGTTCGCCATCACGTAGAGCCGTCCGTCGACCGCCGCCACGCTCTGTACGATGCTCCCGAGTCCGGAAATGGCAGAGGGCTGAGGCGCATCGTTCTCGGGATTAAAGACGCTGACACTGCCGTTTGCATCCGAAAAATTGCCCTGATTGGCCACAAATACCCGTCCGGCCGTACCGTTCCCATCGTTGTCGTCGGTGACGTCGCAACCGACGACGAGCAGAAAGGTGGCGAAGATGATGAGCTGTCGTGTCATTTTTCGAATACGGATCTGGTGTTGGAAATTTCGATGGGGCACCGAGCACTCGACGGCCAAGGTGGGCTCAGCGCGTTTCGATCAGCAGCCGCACGCGGGCGTGGCGCGGCGGCATCGGATAGTTTTGAATGAGCGCGTACTGGGCGTTCAGCACGTTTTCAATGACCAGGGACAAGCGAGCGCGAAATGGACCGACCGGATGCACCACGCCCGCCTGCCCGTCGAGCGTCACTACGGGGTCGAGCGACTCGGACTCATCGCTCGTCACGAAACGCCGACCGACGTAACGTCCGTGGACGGATGCGCGCAGCGGCCCCAGTTGAGTATCGGCGTACAGTTTCGCCTGATGCCGGGGCACGTATCGAAGCTGTCGACCGTACGTCCGAGAGGAGGGATCCGAATGGTCAACGGCCCGCGTGTAGGTGTAGATGAGCCCGGCAGACAACCGGTCATGCGCTCGCCACCGCGCCGTCGTCTCGACGCCGTAGACCGCCGTTCTGGAGAGATTCTCGGGCGTCCAGACATCCTCCGAGTCATAGGTCCAGACAATCTGATCGTTCGTTCGCGAACCGAATGCCGTGAGCTCGGCCGCTACACTCGACTGACTTAGGGACAGCCCACCCTCCAGGGAGTTCGACCGCTCCGGCCGCAATGCCGGATTGCCGCCGGGCTGCCAGAACCTATCGTTGAATGTGGGCATCCGGAACGCCATGCCGGCATTAGCCTTCGCATACAGCCCGCTGGTAAGCGGCAGGTTGACGCCGATCCGCGGGCTGACCGCCGCGCGAGCGCCTCCCGACGACGGCATGAAAAGATCCGTGCGCATTGCCGGATAGACGAGGACCTCGGAGATGCTGTGCGAGGCGCTCACGAACGCGGCGCCGTGGTACTCGCCCGCGGACCCAGCGAGAGACGGATGGTCCGCCGTCGCGTATCCGCCACTCAATCCGCCAACGAGCACGGTGTTTTCGCCGACGGGATGCCTCAGCACGGCCTCCGTCCCACCGCTCGCCACGCGGCCGGTTTCGTCGACCGCAATCTGAGGATTCGCATACCGGAGCGAGCTGCGGTGCACGAAGGCGGTCAGTTTGAGGAGGCTGCGATCGAGGCGCACGTCATCCTCCAGCCACAGCCGGACGTGCTCATCCCACTGCCGCTCGCCCACCGGCGGACTGCCCGAGCCGCCCGGCAGCCCACGGTTCGCCTCCGCATACAGCAGCGCGGCGCGCGCGCGATGCGGACCGGCATCCATAGAAAGCGTACCGAAGACGGACCGCTTTTCACGATCGGCATTTCGCCGTCTCACCACACGCGCCGGAAACAGCGCCTCGTTGAGGTATGGAAAGTCGCCGTCGGCGTAGCTGTATTCCGCGGCAATGCTTCCCGACCAGCGTGGACCATCGAGAGCCGCCCCGCCGGACATCCGCCGCTCGCCGAACGCGCCGACCTCGGTGAGCAGCGTGAGGTGGTCCGCATCCGGCCGCCGGCGTCGGAGATTGATCGCACCGGCGAGGCCATCGGACCCGTAGAGCGCCGAGGTCGGGCCATGGACCACCTCGACCGACTCAATCAGATAGGTGGGCAGGAGCGATAGATCGAACTGTCCGA
>CAZQAS010000272.1:0-3699 GCA_964591285.1 uncultured Rhodothermales bacterium | reverse complement strand
CGGCAGCGGCTGCTATGTTTCGACGTTATTAAATCGACACTAATTCTCCGCCGATGACAAGCAACTCGATACAATCGCAGGGTACCTTCCGTCCCTTCCATTCCGTCCCAAGAGCGAGTCTGGCCGCAGCAATTGCGGGCCTCCTTTTGCTCATTCCTGCACCACCACCTGCACAGGCGCAGGTAGAGGGGATGAGTTACAGCATTGCTCCTGTAGGTACGCGTGTGTTCTGGAACGACAACGCGGCGCTGACGGACGGATATATGTATGGCGGCGAGGCAGGTTTCGGATTCGGGGAGTACCTGGAGTTGAGTGGGAGCTATATGCTGGGGCGGAATTTCGAGACGGACTTTGCCGCCTTCACAGCAAACGATGACGCCGTGCTGGATGCGTTCGAAGATCTTGATCCGCGAGACGTGCACGTTCGTCGCTACGGCGGCAACATTCGACTTAACCTTGGCGCGGGGGGCGTCGTGCCATTCGTCACGCTCGGAACGGGCATCATCCGCTTCGATCCGGAGGATCTCGACGTAAGCGAGAATATTTACGTGAACGGCCGAGTCGGCCTGACCTTCAGCGTCGGGAGTCGATATACGCTCTCGGTGGCCGGAGAAAATTTGGCGTACCGCTACAATCCGAGCCGTGTCCTTCTATCGGACAGTGATCTGGATGACGTGGGCCTGTCGCGTCGAAATTTCACCCAACAGACCGTCCATAATCCGGCGGTTTCGGCCGCGTTGCGTTTCTATCTGGGCGGCAGAGATCCGGGTGAACTCACCGACCTGGACCGTGCGCTGCTGAGCCAGGTGCAGGGCGGAAACTTCAGCCTCGCTGTCGAGCCGTACTATGGGCAAATTAATTTCAATGAGGCTCTCGGCGGATTTCCGGAAAATCAGGTGCTTGCAGGCGTGAGCGTGGGCATGGACCTCGGTCCCTACTTTGGACTTCGGGGCTTCTACTGGCGGGGTACGGACGATGAAGAGGTGTTGGATACTGACCTACCCGAGAACTTCGAAGCCATCGCGCTCTACGGCGGTGAGATGATGTTTAGATTCGCTACCGAGTTCGGCAGTGGAATCGTGCCGTACGTAACCGTTGGCGGCGGTTATCTCGATACGGGCGGTGAGTACCGAAACGAAAGCGGCGGCTTCCGTCCCGACAACCGGTACTTTGCCATGGGTGGCGGCGGGTTGCAGCTTCCACTTTCAAACACGATACGCCTGCAGGGCGGCGTCCGATCCGTGTTGATGAGCACCGAGGATGTCGAGAATGTCAATGATCCAAGCAGCGTCTACTCGAGCCTCATGTATACGGCCGGGCTGGCGTTCAACCTCGGTGGTGGCGGCGAACCGCCCGGCGACGTAGCGCGTGCGCGTGTAGAGGAAGACGTGCGACGCGAGGTTGAAGAGGAAGTGGAGGACAGGATCACAGACGAATTGCGGGACGAGCGCGAAGACGAATTGCGGGGCCTGGAAACCCGGCTCGACTCGCTGGCGGAAAATATCGCGCGTGCGCAGGAGGGAGATGAAGACGCCCTCCGCCGTATCGAGGACGACCGGCGCCGGTTAGGCGTGGACGAGGAGCGCACAGACCGAAGTGTGGTCGATGGACGCGGCGATCGTTCGTACATTTCGGGCGAAACGATGGAACTGCCCATCCCCGAAGAGGGCGAAATTTACGTGCGATTCGGTGGCGACGCTCCAGAGAGTGGCGACGGTGTTCCGTCGGCCGTTATCCAGGGCGCACCACCTCAGCTTGCCGATTCAGATACGGCTGCGGATACGGAGCCGGGAGATGATCTCTCTGCTGCTGAAGTGCGCCGGATCGTACGTGAGACGATTCGGGAGCAGATGCGGGCATCCGACGTGAGCGACCTCGATGCGTCAGAAGTACAGCGCCTCATCGACCGCCTCGACGATATGGAGGCGCGCTTCGACAGGCGTCTGGACGACGAGGTCACTCGCCTTCGGTACGACCTTGCTCGTGAGCGGGACGATGACGGCGATGTGATCATCGATCGGACCGACGATGGAGAAACACGTGTGACGCGTACGGATAGCGGTGTATTTGCTGGTCAACGTCGTGTCGCGACGTTGCCGTATGCCGGATTCCGCGTCGGAGAGGGGAACGAGCAGGTGCTCTTTGGCCTTCGCGGCGACTATCGGGGCGCCCCCGGCGACAACTTGCGCTTCCTGCCCGAGCTGACGCTTGGTTTCGGTGGCGGCACATCCGTCAGCGCCATCGGAAACATCGCAACGGGTCTCGGCACCGAATACGGAGACCTGGAACCGTACATTGGCGCGGGCCTCGGTCTTGGAACCGGTTTCGGCCTCGGCATCAATCTCCTCGGAGGTGTCGAATATTCCACGCCGAGCGGTAGCCTGTTCGGCGAATTCAGTACCCTCAATTTTCTGGATTATAATCGTTTCCTCGTCGGGTATCGCCTGCGGTTCTGAATCGCGAGACGATCCGCGTCCCTTTCTTTATCGAAATGCTCGATCCGTTGACGCATAATGTAATGAGGTGCTTCGCGATCATCTTAATGGTGATCGTCGCTCCGCGTCCGGCAATGGCCCAGATGCCCGAATCCGAGGACACCGTCGCGCCTGCGACAGTCATCATATACGTGCCGCAGTCGCGTGCCGCGCCGTCGAACGTCCAGGCGGTTCGGCAGCGCATCGATCGCATCGGTGGGGGCAGTATCACGCCGGTATATCCAGTGATCGTCCAGGTCTGGCCCGCCGTTTCGGAGGCGCCGCCGGAGTCTGATGCGACGGCCGTCACACGGCAGGATCTGGACCGCCTTTCACGGCGCTTTGATGATCGTCTCAACAGCGTGCGTCGTCTGCTATCCGCCTCCAATGGAACGGGAGACGACGGACGCGTATTCATATTTGATGATGAAGACCGTGCGTTGATCGATAGTCTTGTATCCGAGCGAGCCGAAGCAGGCGACGGTACCGAGGACGACACGTTTCCGGACCTGTTGATGCAGCCGACGGCCGAGGAAATCGAACGAACGATTTTGGAGACAGGCCTTTTTCGCGCGGTAGACGTTAATTTCGAATTCGACAAGAGCGTGCTGCTGCCGAGCGCCACACCGACCCTCGATGCGGTAGCGGATGTACTTGTGCGGTATCCCGAATTGCGTATCGAGATTGCCGGTCATACCGACAGTGTGGGTTCGGAGGCGTACAATCAAGCCCTGTCCGAACGCCGAGCAGAGTCCGTCCGGGTATACCTGCTGGAGAATTTCGACATAGCACCGGACCGGCTTACGTCGATTGGATTCGGCGAAACGCGCCCGCTCATGCCGAATGTATCCCAGACGGAGCGTGCGCTCAATCGACGTGTCGAATTCGAACTCCTCAATCCGGACGCGGCCGAGCGCATCGAACGGCGCAGGATCGAGCGGGAGGACGAGGAAAACGGGAACTGGCGTGAGGAACTACGCGATGCCGTCAGGGAAGAATTCCGGCGAGAGCGGGACGACTCGGACACCACACGCACGCCGCCGGACAACACGGAGGTTCCGGATCAGCAGCGTTAGTATCCCGGGCGTTGTCACTTATACGGCGGAGCACGCCCGCCTAGTACCGAAGTCCTACACCGATAAGTACGGCGTCAAACACGTTACAAACTTCCATGCGGAGTTCTACGATCGCAGCCGATCCCCAAAGCGGAAGCGCATCTCGCTCG
>CAZQAS010000271.1:0-3727 GCA_964591285.1 uncultured Rhodothermales bacterium | reverse complement strand
CGTGATTGCGATACCTGAGTGACACCGAAGGATGGTTCGACTATCGCCGTGGATACCTGCCGCTGACGTTTCCGAATCCATGCTCAAGGCCACAAAAGCGTTGCTTACAGGTGCCCTACTCGTACTGGGAGCAGCGGAGGTATCTGCTCAAGGACACGTAGAGATGCCGCACGTGGGGCTGTCGGTGGAGATCCCTGACTCATGGGGAGAGACGTCGCAATGGGACGTCGTCGATCAGGCTCCTGCAATGGCACTTTACCACGTGCAGGAGGATGCTTCGGGCAAATTCGTGGCGATTCGACGCGACGAGTGCAAGCCGGACGAGCAGAAGCGCGCGTGGGTACGCGGTGAATTGACGCGAAGCCACCTCAGCGAAGAGGATGTTTTGAAGCCCTTACCGGAGGACGCACCGGTCCAATTCGGTTCACATGCCGGCTTCCTGCACGTCGCTCCGCGCGAAGCGGCAACGAATCACCTCTACAGCTTCTACTGGATTGAAGGCGACGGATGCTATAAGGTGGATGTCGGCGGACCCGAGGAGACGTTCACCGCGAGCGCGGCTGAATTCCAGGGCGTCCTGGACAGCATCGAGCCGATGGAGTAGTGAAACACCCGCCGAGAGCCCTACATGAGCGAAGGAAGTCGGATGAATAGTGTCAGCATACGCTACATCGTCAACGACGTCGATCAGGCAGTCGAATTCTACAAGACGAATCTCGGATTCGACGTGCTCATGCACCCTGCACCTGGATTCGCGGCTCTTCAACGCGGTGCGCTCCGGTTGCTGCTGAATGCACCGGGAGCGGGAGGCGCCGGACAGGAGATGCCCGATGGGCGACGACCGGAGGCGGGCGGTTGGAACCGCATTCAAATCGAGGTCGACGATCTCGCCGCAACAGTAGAACAGCTGAAGAAGCAAGGAGCGACTTTCCGCAACGATGTCGTGTCCGGCAAGGGCGGAAAGCAGATACTGCTCGAGGATCCGTCCGGCAATCCCATCGAGCTGTTTGAACCGCACGGGGAGTGAACATCTTTTTCCCACAGGGACGAAGCTCGTCGAATGCCGGCCGAGCTCTCAGGTGCGGACGCACGACACGTTCGTAGGCGTTCGTCGAAACCGACCGATTATCCCTTTCCGCCGAGACGCATCGAGAGCCCGATGCGATTCAGCTTCTCGTCTATCTTCGTCACGCGGACCGTCACCACTTCCCCGACCTTCACGACGTTGGTCGGATCCTTCACGAATCGATCGGCCAGCTGCGAGATGTGCACGAGTCCGTCGCGTTTGACCCCGAGATCCACGAACGCGCCGAAATTGGTGACGTTCGTGACCACCCCTTCCAGCACCATACCCTCCTCGAGATCGCTGACCTTCGTCACATCCGCACGGAAGCGAGCGTAGCGGAATGCCTCGCGCGGATCGCGGCCGGGCTTTTCGAGCTCCGCGACGATGTCCTGCAGCGTCGGTAAGCCGATGCCGTCGGTGGTGTATTTCCGCAGGTCGAGTCGCTCGAGGCGGTCCGAAGCGCCGATGACGTCCTCCGTCGCCAGGCCCACCTCGCTCGCCACCCGCTCCACGATCGGATAGCTCTCCGGGTGTACGCCGGTATTGTCCAGTGGATTGTCCCCTCCACGGATGCGCAGAAAGCCTGCAGCCTGCTCGAACGTCTTCGGACCGAAGCGGCTGACGTCCAAGAGGTCCTTACGGGTCGAGAAGGTGCCGTGGTCGTTTCGGTGGGCGACGATATTCTCGGCGGTCGAAGATGTGATGCCGGCCACGAAGCCAAGCAGCTCCTTGGAGGCCATGTTGAGATCCACTCCAACGAAGTTGACACAGTCCTCTACGGTCTCTTCCAGCTTCTGCTGCAAGAGATTCTGATCGACGTCGTGCTGATACTGGCCCACGCCGATCGACTTCGGATCGATTTTGACCAGCTCCGCCAGCGGATCCTGGAGGCGGCGGCCGATAGAGATGGCCCCGCGGATGGTGAGATCCAGGTCGGGGAATTCCTCGATGGCCACTTCGCTGGCCGAATATATCGAGGCGCCGGCTTCGCTCACGAGGACGCAGGTCGGCGCCTCGTCCGCGCCATCGAGCGCCTTCGCCACGAACTGCTCGGTCTCGCGGCCTGCAGTCCCGTTTCCGACGGCTACGAGCTCGATCTCATGCCGTGCTACCAGACGGCGGATCGCCGTCGCCGCATCCTGCTGCTGCCCTTCCGATCCATGCGGATAGATGGTGGAATGCTCGAGGAACTTGCCCGTCTCGTCGAGGACGGCCAGCTTGCAGCCCGTCCGATAACCCGGGTCGATGCCTAGCGTCGGGCGCATCCCGGCCGGAGGAGCAAGGAGAAGCTCCCGCAGGTTCGCCGCGAAGGTCTCCACCGAGGCGGCGTCGGCCTCCTGCTTCTTGAGTTGGCGTACGTCGCCGGTGAGCGTCTTCTTCATGAGGCGACCGAAGGCATCGGTCAGCATCGCCGTGAGGAAGTCGCGCAGCGACCGATCGTGCGTGCGAATCTCGCGCTTGCCGAGATAATCGAGGACACGCTCTTCGTCGAAGGAGAGATTGACGGTAAGCACGCCGGCGTCCTCGCCCCTTCGCAGAGCGAGCGTCTGATGGGCGGCGATGCGCTCCACGGGCGCGCGGAAGTCCCGGTACGTCTCGAACTGCGTCGTCCCCTTCTTGTGCTTGCGCTTGACCTTGGACGTGAAGGTGCCGTGCTTGAGCAGATAGTCGCGAATCCAGGCCCGGTAGGCTGCTGTTTCGGCGACCTCCTCGGCCAGAATGTCGGATGCTCCTTGAAGAGCGTCCTCGCTGGTCTCGACGTCCTTCTCCGGATCCACGTACCGAGCAGCCTCGCGCAAGAGATCGACTCCCGTCGATCCCCGCTCGTTTTGCTCTCGAATCCACGCGGCGAGCGGCTCCAGCCCGCGTTCGCGCGCCATCGTGCCGCGCGTTCGCCGCTTCGGCCGGTACGGAAGATAAAGATCCTCGAGCTCCGCCTTCTGCGTCGCCGCCTCGATGCGTGCCCGCAGATCCTGCGTCAGCTTTCCCTGCTCCTCGATGGACTGGAGGATGGCATCCTTCCGATCCTCCAGCTCGGTGAGGTACTGATGCCGTTCCAGGAGGCTGCGCAGCTGGATCTCATCCATCCCCCCTGTCTGCTCCTTCCGGTAGCGCGCGATGAAAGGCACCGTGCCGCCCTCGTCCAGCAGCTTGAGCGCGTTATCGATCTGCCACTTCGGAAGGGAAAGTTCCTCCGCCAGCGCGCGAGGGATATCGAGCATGATTGGTGAGGTCGTGGTTTCCAGGAGGCAGGAAGTACGAGGGTACCATCAGCCTAGAGGAAAGAGGTGGCCGAGGCCGCGGTTCCCACGCATCACCGTCACCGGTTACCGCGAACGCCCCCGCTACGGCCGCCGATTCCGGAAACGATCGGAATCGGCCGACCTTCTCACTAGCGCGTCGGGGTGACGGCCTCCGCATTCAACTGGGCCTGGATCGAGGCCGCATCGAAGTAGGCCCACTCTTCGGTCATCATGCCGTCCTTAAACTGATGCATGGTCATGCCGGTGACCGTGAAGCTTTTTCCCGTTGCCGGAACGCTGCCCGAGGCAATCCAATGGCAGAAGTGGGAATCCCCCGAGTGGACGCTCTCGGTGATCTCGATACGGAAATCAGGAAATGAGGTATGAAGCTGGCGCAGGAAGTCCTTAAACTCGGCGC
>CAZQAS010000270.1:0-3727 GCA_964591285.1 uncultured Rhodothermales bacterium | reverse complement strand
ATGTTTACTTCGGCACCCGGGGTACAAGAGGTGGACAGTGCGACGGTGCCAAGGGTAGAATCGAGCGTCGGCGCCGTCGACTCTGTACCTTGCGCCGATGCAGGCGAAGGCATGACGAGGGACAGCGAGACAGCGAGCACGACGGTCATCAGCCGGTTCATAGGTCCTCCGAGGTTTGGATCGCGGTACAGTTTTTCGAGGTTTCGGAACTGCACCCGACAGGCGTTGACGACACCTAGAAAAGAACGTACCGTCCGCGCGCCGAACCGACGTGCCTAGCTGAAACTACCGGCACTAGGCTGTCTCCGGTCCTTCTATTAACTGAATGCGCGGAAGGATGTCAAGGAAGATTCGGCGTGGTGAGCTGGTAACCCGAACGCTCCCCGCGCGAGGTGACGTCGCTCACACGGATCCGTCAGCGCGTGGGCAAGGCTCCCGGGGCTTCGGTGCGCAGCGACGGATCGCAAGTAGTAGGCGATCGGTCACAGAGGCGGGGGCACTCAGATCTGCCGGATCAGCGTTCCTTCATCGGCATGCTGACGGCGTCTGGCTCGACCGGTATCATCACGTGGGCGAACGGGCTGTCGGGCCACATCACGTAGGGGCCGCCCCCCGACGGCTCCGTCGGGATCGCCGCGAGGGCCGAGGGGTCAGGGGAAATCAGCATGACGTGCGGTCCCGTCACCACCCACTCGTTATCCGGTGCTGGCTCGGTGGCGGACGGGTCGATGTTGCTCGCACCGGCATCGCCCCGGAGCATGTAGCCGAGCCCGACCGAGGTCGCTTCGAACGTCTCGTCACCGCTCATATGAGCACCTATCATTTCCATCCACTGTGGGTCCAAGCACATCGGGGCCTGCTGCATCGCCATGCAGGTCCATTCGTTGGTGCCCTCGCGGAGTACGTTGCCTTCCGCGTCAAGAATGGTCGCCTCCGCGGCGATTTCGGGAATCCCGGCGCTCTCGGCGTATGCGATGGGGTCGTCCATGCCGGGAGCGTCGGCAGCTGGGACCTGTGCCTGTCCGAGAGCGGATGTCGATGATAGGAGGGCGAGGGAAAGCATCGCACTTACAAGAGATAGACGTCTTTTCATGGGAGCACCTCGTTTCGATTGAGTGAAGGGAACCTGAAAACCGGGAAAGTTTAAGTACATGCCGCCTTGGGAGAACCGCTGCATCTCAGACCAACAGTGGCGACTCCAGGCGAATTGACGCTCGGAATCCTCTACTGTACACGTTCGCGCTCCGCCTCTGAGGCGGTGGCGTGCTCTCGGGCCTCCTTCCCTCCACCGAAGCGGGTCGAGTACGTCAATCTGAAGGTGCGGTGGCCCATATCCACGAAGGATCTGATGTACAGGGGATCGGCAGGCGACCCTGTCGTGAATAACCAGTCGACGGAGCCGAACAGGTCATCCACGGAGAACGTCAGCTTTCCTTTCCCCCTGGGAAGCGCTCGCTGAAGCCCCAGGTTAACGCCCCACATCGACGCGAATCGCACCGTACCAAACAGCGTGGCGTTCTGGTAAAATCCCGTTGCCTCAAGGGCGAAGGCAAAGGGCAGGCTGATGTTCTGCGTCGTGTTGAGCACGATAGATGTCCGACTTAGTGTGACGGGAGTGCCATTCCGGGGTCCATCTACTTGCTGCCAGATGGTCATGACGCTGTTCTGCGTGCTCCACCAGTCAGCTAGCACCACGGGTGCGGCGAGCAGGGCCGTGACGGTTCGCGTGTCGCTCAAGTTCGTCGGGAAGAGAATCTGGACGTTCTCTCCGGGTATGATCCGGTTCTGGAACCTAGCGATGGAGCTGTCCTCCCACGCGTACTGAAAGGAGGCCAGCACCGACTTATAGGTCACGTCCATCTTCAGCGCGTTCATGATGGATGGTTGAAGCGCCGTACTCCCGGTGAAGAAGGTATACGGATCTAAGAAGTAGAGAAAGGGGGCCATGTCGTTGAACGAAGGGCGGGTGATCCGCCGGTTATACGAGGCACTAACCCGCAGATCTTCGCCCAGTTGGTGCGAATAGACGAGGCTCGGGAAAAGGCTCCCGAACCGGCGATCCACGAGGTCGTCTTCCTCGTCCGAGCTCAGGTTAGAGGCCGTGAGCTCGTACCGGAGACCCATCTCGAGCGAGACTGCATCGCTGACCTGGTAGGCTGCAGACCCATATGTAGCGAGCACGTCCTCTTTCAGATAGCTCTTGGTGCCCATGCCGACGTCGCCGACCCATTCATTTTGCACCGAACTCACGAAGGTGGGCTCGTTCGTAAACCGCGACAAAGCCCCCTTCACCCCTGCGCCTAATTTCCACTTATCCTGTTCGCCGCTCTGGTAGTCGGCTTTTGCTACGAGGATACGGAGGGGGGTGAGCTTGCCGCTACTCAGCAATGTCTCGGTAGCCTGACTGCTTGCGACATCAGTGGTCGTGTTGTGATACTCGGTGGGATTGTCGTTATGGTATCGGAGGTGGTCGAGGTCCAGGCTAAAGGTGCTGCCCCCGCTCAGACGGTGCCGTACGTTCACATTGCCCATGACATGGCGCCAGTGGTTGACCTCGTCGTTGTCGCTGTCGATGAGGGTGACAGGGCTACCATTGGATTTGATGGTCAGAACATTGAGGGCGTTCATGCTCCACCGGTTGTCATAGCCGGCCACGACAGCACCGATCGTGGTCCTCTCGCTTACCTGGTAGTCGATGCCCAGACGCGCCCCTAGGTTGCGTTGCACCGGATCGCGCCGGCTCATAGTGGGCATCTCCACCACGTCTTTTGCCTCTACGATCCGCCGCAGGTTGGAGATTTCCTGTCGCTGGCCGTTCCAGAGGAAGGAATAGCTGCCGACGAGACTGATTCGGTCACGCCGATAATCGATGCTAGCGCTGGAACTTCCGACTTCGCCGCCCCCGTAGCCGCCGGATGCGGACAAGGAACCGCTGACTCCAGCTTCGGGACGGCGCTTGAGTACGATGTTGATGAAGCCAGCGTTGCCCTCCGCGTCGAACTCGGCTGGAGGCGAGGTGATGAGTTCGATCGTCTCGATATTGTCGGCGCTCATGCCCGACAGGAACTGAACCAATGCCTCGCCCGGCATGTAGCTGAGCTTACCGTTGATCATCACCTGCACCCCGTCCTTGCCCAGCATCGAGATGGCGCCGGACTGTTCGTTGACGATCACCCCGGGCGAGCGCTCGAGTACGTCGAGCGCCGTGGCGCCGGAGAGCGTCACGCTCGTCCCGACGTTGATGACCAGGCGGTCTCCCTTCTGCTCGTACAACGTTCGCCGTGCTTCGACGGCCAACTCCTCCATCTCGAGGGCCTGCTCCACGAGTGTGAACGGACCCACCTCCCGCGTTCCTTCGCCGGTTACAACCAGCTCCTCGGAGAGGTGATCTCGGTAGCCGATGAGCGAGACGTAGAGCAGGTAGCGCCCTGGCTTCACCGCGTCGAGCACGAAGTCGCCTGCCTCGTCGGCGACGGTGCCGCCGACGAGTAAGGAGTCGGCCGCTGCGAGGAGCTGGACGTTGGCGAAACCCACAGCCGCCCCGGCATCGTCCTGGACGTGCCCTGTGATGGTGATCTGGGCCCGCACGGGTACGGCACACACCGCCAGAAGTTGTAGCAGGATGGCCGCTGAAATGACTCGGCTGACAGACATGAGATGCGTCCGTTGATATTGAGACTTATCAGACCCACAGGCCGAGCGCGGCGGCGATGATGATGATGCCTGC
>CAZQAS010000269.1:2502-3731 GCA_964591285.1 uncultured Rhodothermales bacterium | reverse complement strand
TTCCGGTTCTGGCCGAGGCACAATGAGGCCATTTACGAGCGCTTGGAGAGCAAGCACGCCTGGCTGGAGGAGCGCCATCGCGAGTGGCCGGACGAAGAGGATCCGCTCGAGCATGAGATGATCCTCAACATCGGCCCCCAGCACCCCGCCACGCACGGCGTGCTGCGGTGCGTCGTGAAACTCGACGGCGAAACCATCGAGAAGGCGGTCATCGACATCGGCTATCTGCACCGCGGCATCGAGAAGCTCGCCGAGTCGAAAACCTACCAGGAGTTCATGCCCTACACGGACCGCATGGACTACCTCGCGCCGTACGCCAACAACGTCTGCTGGTGCCTGGCCGTCGAAAAGCTCGCCAACATCGAGGTGCCCGAGCGAGCCCAGTGGATTCGCATGATCATGAGCGAGCTCTCGCGCATCTCAGCCCATCTGCTGTGGCTCGGCGTTGGATTGATGGATGCGGGCGCTGTTTCTGTCTTTCTCTGGACGTTCAAGAACCGAGAGGACATCTACAAGATTTTCGACGAGGTCGCGGGGGCGCGCTTTACCGTATCGCACAGCCGTATCGGCGGGATCGCCTCCGACCTCACTCCCACTTCGGGCGAGATGATCATTGACTTTATCGACACGTTCGACGATGCGATCGAAGGCTGGGAGAAATTCCTGAACCGGAATCGGATCTGGATCGATCGCAACAAGGGAATCGGGACGCTGACACGCGAGGAGGCGATCGAGCTCGGCGTAACCGGCGCGAATCTCCGCGCGAGCGGCGAGCCGTACGACATCCGCCGGTTCGAACCGTACCTCCGCTACGAGGACGTCGACTTCAATATTCCGATTCGCGAGGAAGGCGATTCACTCGCCCGGTACTTCGTGCGGCTCGAAGAGATGAAGGAAAGCGTTCGGATCATCCGGCAGTGTCTGGACCGATTGCCCGACGGACCGATCCGAACGGACAACGCGAAGCAGGCCTATCCATCGAAAGACGAAGTGTATTATTCGATGGAAGGCATGATCCACGACTTCCTCTACACCGATGTCGGCATCGCGCCGCCGAAGGATGCCTACATCTATCACGCCGTCGAAGCGCCCAAGGGCGAACTCGGATGGTACCTGCAATCCGACGGCACCGGAAAGCCATGGCGCGCACGCGTCAAGGCACCGTCCTTCACGAACCTTCAAGGACTCGAGTACATGATGGAGGGCTCCCTCGTGGCCGACACCGTCAT
>CAZQAS010000269.1:0-2402 GCA_964591285.1 uncultured Rhodothermales bacterium | reverse complement strand
TGCAACAGACAACTAGAGCATGAGCGAGTTTATCAAGCACCCCATCGTCCCGTTACCGGAACAGGATCCGGAGCCGGTCTTCTCTGAGGAGGAACTCGTGTTCTCAGACGAGGAAAAGGCGCTGATCGCACAATTTCGGGAGCAGTATCCGACGCCGGAGGGGGCCATCATGAAGGCGCTGTGGCTCGCCCAGGAGAAGTTCGACTTTCTTCCGCCGGAGGTCATCCGCCTCGTCGCGGACGAGCTCGCCATTCCATATTCTCTGGCCTACGGTGTGGCGACGTTTTATACCCAGTACTATAAGGAGAAGAAGGGGAAATTCGTCCTCGACGTGTGCACGTGCTTCTCCTGCCAGATGTGCGGCGGGTATGACATCCTCCACTATCTAGAGGAGAAGTTGGGCATCCACGAAGGAGAGACTACCGAGGATGGCCTCTTCACCATCCAACAGGTCGAGTGTCTCGGCGCCTGCGGATCGGCGCCGATGCTCCAGGTGACCAACGGACCGTACGTCAACAATCTGACCGAGGAGAAGATCGACAACCTGCTCGAAAGCCTCAGAGGCGGCGAGATGCCGCCGTTTGCCTCCGTGACGCTTCCGCAGGATGAAGACGAGATGGGCGGTAATCGCCGGACGGATGCGGAGGCCGTCGATACCTACCAGACGCCGCCGCGGGGTCAGGCGATGCGGTGAATTGTCCGGCTACGATGGCACCGTCCAGATTGGATGGGCCCATCCAAGGACCGCCGGCGATCGCGCCCCAAGCGCCGCACAATGCGCACGAAGAAGTAGCAACGCACGATGGAATCGAGAAACGGAACGGGGACCTCAAAGGCCGGCAATTGGCGCAAGTACGAGCGTGTATTGCTGCCGCCCGTCCGCGATCTACATAAGCTCGACGTTTACCAGGAGAACGGCGGATACAAGGCCCTCCGAACGGTTCTCGAGGGTAGTGACTGGGATCCCAAGACGGTCACCGAAGAAGTCAAGGCCGGCGGCCTCCGCGGCCGCGGAGGGGCCGGCTTCTCGACCGGCATGAAGTGGAGCTTTATGCCCCCGGTTGATCCGGAAACGCCCCGCTATCTCGCCTGCAACGGGGACGAAAGCGAGCCGGGCACCTTCAAGGACCGCCAGCTGATGGAATACAATCCCCACCTCGTCTTCGAGGGGATTCTCATCGCGGCCTACGCGATGTCCGTTAACACGACGTATCTCTACATCCGCGGAGAGTATGCGGATTGGGTTACACATATGGAGCGGGAACTCGAAAAGCTTTACCGTAAGGGTTTCGTCGGCTCCAGTATCATGGGCACGGACTTTACGACGGAGATCGTCATCCACAAAGGCGCCGGCGCCTACATCTGCGGCGAGGAGACGAGCCTGCTCGAGTCCGTAGAGGGCAAGCGGGCCTATCCCCGCATCAAGCCGCCTTTTCCGGCGCAGAGCGGACTCTGGGGCAGGCCGACGACCGTCAACAACGTCGAGACGCTCGCCTGCGCGCCGCTCATCATCAATCAAGGCGCCGACTGGTTTGCGGGAGTGGGTGCGGAGAAGCATCCCGGCCCGGTGCTCTACGGCATCTCAGGCCACGTGAATCGACCGGGCGTCTACGAATATCCGACCGGCATGCTGATTACCGATCTCGTCGAAGAGATCGCCGGCGGCCTGCGCGGCGGCAAGAAGCTGAAGGCCATCGTGCCGGGCGGTGCCTCCGTTCCCGTGCTCCGGGCCGATATGATCGACGGTGTCACGATGGACGCCGACTCCCTCCGTGAGGCCGGCTCGATGATGGGCACGGCGGGTATGCTCGTGATGGACGAAGACACCGACATGGTCTCCTTCCTGCGGCGCGTGACGCACTTCTATCATCACGAGACCTGCGGGCAATGTACGCCCTGCCGCGAAGGGACCGGATGGATCGAAAACCTCGTGACGCGCATCGACGAAGGGGACGGAAACCTGCGTGATCTCGACCTGCTGCTCGACCTCTGCGATCAGATGGAGGGCCGCACCGTCTGCGCGCTCGCCGACGCGGCGGCGTGGCCGGTCCGCAACACCATCAATCGGTTCCGCGACGAATTCGAGGCAAAGTGCCGCAAGGGCGTCTATGCCACCGGCGCCGCGGTCGCGTAATGTCTGACGTGCTCCAAATCGCGGCCCGCAAGTCGAAACGATGTGACTCCGACCTACGATGATAAGACAAGGCTATGCCTAAGGTCACCATAGACGACAAGATTTACGAATTCGACGGCCGGCCGAAGCTGCTGCAGCTGTGTCTGGACGCCGGCATCGAGCTTCCGCACTTCTGCTACCATCCGGCCCTCTCGATTCCGGCGAACTGCCGGCAGTGCCTCGTTGAGCTCGGCTCACCCGTGAAGGACCGCGAGACGGGCGAGGTGAA
>CAZQAS010000268.1:0-3739 GCA_964591285.1 uncultured Rhodothermales bacterium | reverse complement strand
CCCCCGGATCACTCCTGCGATCACCGCAGAAAGCGCCACTCCACCTCATGCGATTCCCCCTCGGTTTCGAGGCGATCGATCACGATGGTGCCGTCGACCAGCCGCCGGCCGTGGGCCGTCGCGAAGAGCGATTCGTAGCGGGCCTCGAAACGCAGTCCGGGGCCGTCTCGCGCGACGCTTCCTTCTGCAGTGTGCAGCTCTTCACCCGCACGCTCGCCGCCGCAGACGTGGTGGACCGTCGTTCGAAGCACGAATTCGAGATTGTCATCGATCCGTAGATCGCCGTGCACGAGTTGCAGATCGCATTCCGGGCCCTCGCCGATCGTCACAGGCAGCGACTCGCCTTCAACGCTCGCGAGCTGATACGTAGCACGAAGCGGCGCCTCGGATTCGATCGGAGGTTCGCCCCCACCAGCAACGCTGCCGCCGGGGCGGTCATCCGATTCGTCGGCGCGATCCCCCTCAACTTGCTCGCCATCGGCGCCTCCCACGTCACGGCCCGGGATCTCGGCGGGCGGGTCGTCTTCGTCTCGGGCGGCGCCTTCGGACGGCGCGCCGTTCGCATCGGGCACACCATCACCCGGCGCGTCGACGAGGCTGTCGACCACCGCAACCGTATCGCCGCGAGGGGTATCCACGCCGGCCTGCTCCTCCGGCGGGCGGTCGTCTCCTCCGCAGGCCGCGAGAACACTCGCGATGAGGATGCCCATCAAGACGAGAATCAGCGGCCGCGATCCCAGCATCACGCTGTTAGGTCTTTTAGGAGCTTCTCGGTCTCCTCCTTATGCTCCGTCTCGTCGCTGATGATCTCATCGAGATCGGCGGCTAGGCCGTAATCGCCGTACTCCTCGGCCTGCTTCCGGCGTTCGACATACCGCTTAATCGTCTCCGTCTCGGCTTTGCGAATCGCCTCGAGCATCTGGCGCGAATCGGTGAACAGTTCCACCGGCTCCGGTTCGGTCGTCGGCGTTCCACCAAGCGCCGTAATCTTGTTCGCCAGAAATTGTGCGTGAGTGAGCTCTTCGGCAATCTCCGATTCGAAAAAGCCCGTCAGAATCGGGCGATGAATGCCGGATGCCATCGCCGAATACGAGTTGTACATGATGACGGCCTGATATTCGAAAGAGAGGTCTCTATTCAGTCCGTCGACGAGCGTCTGCTTGTCCACTTTCGTTGCGACTTCCATGGTTATTTTGTCCGGTTGGATGGATAACGCTGTGGTCGATTCGGCCGCCGAATCGAAGGAGATTCCTATCGGCACGAAGGCCGTGTACCCATAGATACCCTCGCATCTTAAGGTAGGTCCGTAACAATAATGCGATGGCGCACACGGTCGCCGAACCACGCCGCCCATTATTCATCTGCATCAGGACGTCGTCGCCTTTCGATTCGCGCCAGTCCGCGAGCGGTTCTGGAAGAAGCATTCTCACGTTCATGCTCATTTGCCGGTCAGAACAAGCGTCGGATCGAGTGGGTAGCGCCCGAAGCGCTCGCCGTAGATGGCCAGTCCGTGCGGCAGTGCATCGCTCACCGCCAGCCGCACGACGAGCTCGCCGCGCGCTGCCGCATCCTCGAGCCCTGCACGCGGCACCGACGCCTCGACCAGCCAACCGTAGGAGCCGGCCTCTCTTAGCCGGTGATCCTGCAGCTGTGAATGCCACGACAGAATCCCCCGGTGATCGGCAGGATCATCCGCCAGCTCGAAGGTCCCCGCCGAACGCCCGCCGAAGGAAACGGTGACGGCGCTCGGGAAGCGATCCTCATCCGTCATCGGATAGGCGTTCGGATTCTTGCTCGGATCGTGCGTGCCGCGGCCGCGCATGAAGTCGCCTTGGACCTCGGCACCGTCGTCGACATCCTTGCCGTAGAGTTGCTTAGCGGAAGCCTCGAAGACAAACGTCGCCGCCTCAATCTCTGCCGGCGTGACGTCATCCGGCCATGGAATGCGGTACTCGAAGAAGCCGGAGCCCGCGCCGTTGACTTTCAGCCCATCCAGTACGTCCCATTGCTTCAGGGACCAGTCGGCGTCTGCAAAGCCGGACGGGGGGACCGTGACGGTGGCGAGCGATGCGTCGTCGGTGCCCGCACCAGACGCCTCCACCAGGAAGGTCGTAAAATTTCGGTGGAGAACCGATCCCGTCGCATCCACCAGTTCGACGGCCAGCACGGCGAGCCCCGGACGGTCCGGCATCTGCACCGACAGCGGCTCGACCGCCTCCGAGCGCCACGGACGGTATTCGACGACCCGCGTCCCCGATCCCGCCTCGAAGCGTCGCCCGATCTTGTCCCAACCGTAGAGCCGATGCCGCAGGGTCAAGTCCTCCCCGTGGGCATCCGATCCCGTCATGAAGGAGAGCCAGAGCGGCACCTCGATCTGCTCGCCGGCCTGCGCCTCTCGACTGAGAGCGCTCCGCTCCCCCACCGCGACGTAGAACGGCGCGTGCAGATCGCGGAGGCTCATTCCATCCACCAGTTCATCCATCCCCGTAAACTTCTCGGATCGGTCGTAGCGCCAGTAGCCGTTCCATTCGTTGATCACGTCGTGATGCTCCGTGTAGAGCCAGCCCGCGATCTTCGGGTGGCGCCGGAATTCGTTCATAAAGATGTGGTAGTCCCAGCTCCAATCCACGTCGCCGGTACTGCCCCGGTATCCCCAGACGTTGCCGAACTCGGAATTGAACAGCGGCTGTCGGCCCTGCGCGCGCCCATCCAGAAAATTCCACTCCGACCCGGGGTACGTCTTCGCCACGACCTCGTCGAGATGCTCCGCCATCGCGTAACCCGCTGTGTACACGTGCCACGAGTTGATGTCCGTCTCCGTGTGGCCGAAGCAGCATACCGAGTTGTCCTCCACCAGGCGGGTCGGATCGAGCTCCTTCGCACGTCGATACACGGAAACCACCCACTCCTGCGTCTCCGGCAGGATGACGTTGCCCTCGAATTGCCCCTCGTCTTCCACCGGCGTCTTCAATCCCCATGACTCATTGAAAGGCATCCACGCGACGATGGATGGATGGTTGAAGTCCCGCTCGATCATCCGCTGCAGCGCATACTCCACCTCGTGCCGCATCTCTTCCGTAGGCTCGCCCCAGCTGTTGGGGACGTCGGCCATGATGAGCATGCCGAGGCGATCGGCCCAGTAGAGCTTTCGCGGGATGCCGACCTTGACGTGGATACGCATCCCATTCAGTCCGATCTGCCGCGAGCGCAGGATCTCATCACGCATGAAGGCGTCGCTCGGAAACGTGTAGTATCCTTCCGGATGATAGGCCTGGTCTAGCGTCGTCTCGAGGTAAACCGGCTCGCCGTTCAGGGCGACGTAGGGGTAATCGGTGCCGGGCAGATCGACGACGCCGATCTCCCGCATGCCGAAATAGGTGTTGACGACATCCTCCTCGAGGCCATCGCCGGTCAGCGTCGCCGTCACCTCGTACAGGTGCGGATCGTCGAGCGTCCAGAGGATCGGATCAGCGATCGGAACCATGAAACGCAGCGAATCTGCACCCTGCGGGATGATCCGTTCGGCGGTCATTCCGCCGTTCCGTCCGCGGATGTTGAGACGGAGCGTCAATTCTTGCGGCGCGGCCTCGAGAAGACGGACGTCGAGCGTCGCCTCGTTCTCGCGTATGTTCGGCGTGATGTGGAGCAGCCGGACGGGCACGTCGCCGCGCGCCTCCAGGTACGGCGTTTGCCAGATACCGCGCGCCGGGCCGTAGCCCTGCTTGCCTTCGAGCTTGAA
>CAZQAS010000267.1:0-3755 GCA_964591285.1 uncultured Rhodothermales bacterium | reverse complement strand
ATCTGGGCGCTGCTCTCGCTGGTCAAGCCGATTCGCGACGGCATACAGTCCTCCTTCGACGCCGTGCGCAAGGCCCGCTCGGGCGATGAGGCGGTCATCGAGCGGACCGAGCGGGACACGCCGATCAACATCGTGCTCTACGGGACGCTCGCCATGGCCGTACCCGTCTTTTTCGTTTTTCTCTTCATTGTCGACCAGCAAGCCCTCGGCATTACGAGCGGACTCTACTGGAGTACGATTCTCCTGGGCGTTGTCTTCGCCTTCATTGCAGGCTTTCTGTTCTCATCCGTCGCGGGCTACATGGCCGGTCTCGTCGGGTCGTCGAACAACCCGATTTCAGGCGTCACGATCGCTACGATTCTGCTCACCTCGCTCATACTGCTGGCCCTGCTCGGAACCCAGATCGACTTCGCGATCGACACGGTGCAGGCGACCACCGCCGCCGCGACCGCCATTCTAGTCGGTGCGGTTGTGTGCTGCGCGGCGGCCATCGCCGGCGACAACATGCAGGATCTGAAAGCGGGATACCTCGTCGGAGCGACGCCGGTCAAACAGCAGATCATGCAGATGGTCGGCGTGACGGCGGCGGCGCTCGTTCTTGCGCCGATTCTCGAGCTGCTTTTCCAGGCCTATGGGCTCGGCGACGTCTTCCCGCGCGAGGGCATGGACGCCTCGCAGGCCCTCCAGGCGCCGCAGGCCACGTTGATGAGCTCCGTCGCCGACGGGGTCTTCCGTCGCGATCTTCCGTGGACGATGATCATCATCGGCGCCGTGATCGCTGTCGCCATCATCATCGTCGACAAGGTGCTCGAGAAACGCGACGCCACGTTCCGCACGCCCGTCCTCGCCGTCGCCGTCGGCATTTATCTGCCGCTGGAGCTCAGCGTGCCGATTTTCATCGGCGGCATGGTGGCCTTCGCCGCCGAGCGTTCGCTGATGCGTCGCAAGGAGCAGTTCGGACAGGAGTTCGACGAAGTCTCACTTCGGGCCAATCGCCGCGGGCTCTTGTTCGCCTCCGGCTTGATCACGGGCGAGGCGCTCGTCGGGATCCTGCTCGCCATTCCGTTTGCGGCCGCGCAGTCGACATCCGTGCTCGCCCTCGCGCCGGAAGGCTTCGAGCCGATCGCCAACATCCTCGGCATCGCCGCCTTCGTGTGCTTCGTGCTATGGCTCTACAGGGTCGCGCAGCGGGAGTAACGAATAGGAGATAGGACAGGGGAGATAGGAGATGGAGGGAACACGCTTGGGCGCAGATCCATCACCAATCTCAAATCACAGATCTCCTATAAGGGCACCAGTGTAACGACACCAGCATCCATGGTTCTGACGTACTACGGTCATTCTGCTTTCCAAATCGAAACCGCGGGCACGACCCTGCTCGTCGACCCGTTCATCACGGGAAACAAACACGCCGAGGGCATCGTGAGCCCGGACGATCTGAACCCGGACGTCATTCTGCTAACGCACGCACACGGCGATCATTGGGGCGATACGCCCGACATCGCCGCGCGTACCGGCGCGCTCGTCGTCGGCAATTTCGAGGTTACGAACTACATCACCGACGAGCACGGGCACGAGAACATCCAGCCGATGAACATCGGTGGCTCGTGGGATTTCGATTGGGGGCGCGTCACGATGACGTATGCCTGGCACTCGTCGTCCTTCCCCGACGGAACGTACGGCGGAAATCCCGGTGGATACATCCTCGAAATCGAGGGGCGCACGATCTACGATCTCGCCGACACGTGCCCTTTCAATGAGATGGAGTGGATCGGTGAGGATCACGACATCGATCTCGCGCTGATGCCCATCGGAGACTGCTTCACCATGGGCGCTCGTGACGCTGTACGGGCCGCGCGGATGATCCGGCCGAATCTGAGCATTCCTATACATTACGATACGTTTCCTTACATTGAGGTGGATGTCGGTGAGTGGGAGCGCTTGATGGATGCGGCGGAATTCAAGACGCGCGTTTTGAATCCCGGCGAGACGCTGGAACTCTAGGCGACCGAGGACGGGCCGGGCTCGCAGACGGTCGTCGTATGAGCCTGATCGCGACCGGATGATCCGTCATTAATGATCGGTTGCGGGCGTGATCGGATCCGTTGAGGGCGTGATCGGCCGCATCGCGAAACGCTTCCATCGCCGCAGGCGTACATTGCATGATCGCCGCTACACACTGTCAAGGCAGGCCATGCTAGCATCATTTCCCGGTTCGACGGCCGCACCACTGAAGAGTCTTA
This sequence comes from uncultured Rhodothermales bacterium, assembly GCA_964591285.1. Taxonomy (GTDB): domain Bacteria; phylum Bacteroidota; class Rhodothermia; order Rhodothermales; family VXPQ01; genus CAZQAS01. Next base: position 1,512 of record CAZQAS010000267.1, on the reverse strand, counting down.
GAGGTTGCGGCACCTCCTGCTCGATCGCCGGGTACGGCATCGCGCTGATCGGCCTCTTCGCGATGCTTCCAAGTCTCCTGTTCGCGCCGGCGGCGAACGCGCAGCGACCCTTCCCGGTCAACGATCCTTTCTACCGGAGCGAGACCGCCCGAAAAGTCTTCCACGATGGTCTCGCAGCTACCGGCGAGGTGGCCTATCGCGCGTCCGGACCCGTTCCCGGCAGCGGCATTCCCACGAGCGGATCACCCCTGTCGCTGAGTTTTCGCCTCCATTATCGCATGGCCGACCGCATCGACCTGAATGCGTACTGGGATGCGGCGGGGACCCCCACCGGCCGAACGGTCGTGCTCAGCTGGGTCGGCCTCAAGTATTACTGGACGGTCGACGCCTCCGACTACGCCTTCCGCCTCGCCGTTGACCCGGCCTCCGACGGGCGCGTCGGATTTCCGCAGCTAGATCTCGCCTTCATCTCCTCGAAGGCGCTGACGCCGCTTTTTTCGACGGACTTCGCGGTCGGCGTGCGGCGCGTCCGAAAAGGATACCGTCAGTTCTTGCCGGCCGCGGCCAACCCCGGCGATGGCGGGAATCCGCTGACCGACGCCACGCGCTCACAGTTCATCGACACCCGTGCCCTCGGCATGGAGCTGCACTTCATGTGGACGTACAACCTCATTTTCGATCCGGCCCGAAGCAATCTCTTTCTCGCCCTGATGGGGGAGGGCGGCCAGTACACGCTCTTCGAGACGAGCATCGGGGCCGTGCCCGATACGACGGACGAGAATGGTGCCTCGGAATATCGCGGTGGCATCGTCTGGGTACGATCGGGCATCGAATACAATCGTCCGAGCTATCAGGTCATCCCGTTCCTGAGCGTACCGCTGAAGCAGTGGGCACCGGACGGCGGGGATGAGGCGCGCATGCAGCTCGGCGTTCGGCTCATGCTGCGATAGCCCATCGTTTTGACCCTCGGCATTCTCTCCGATACGCACGCGTACTTTCACCCGGCCCTGGAGGAGTACCTCCGCGACGTTGATCTCATCCTGCATGCCGGAGACCTCGGCACGCCGGAGATTCTCGATCGCCTTGAAGAGATCGCGCCCGTGGAGGCCGTCTACGGGAACGTCGACGGAGCGGCGGTACGGGCACGCACGCAGGAGCACCTGCGCACCGAATTCGAAGGACTCCGGTTCTGGATGACCCACATCGGAGGGCGGCCGGGTAAATGGAACCGCACCGTCGCAGACGACCTCACGAAGAATCCGCCCGACGTATTCATCTGTGGCCACAGCCACATACTGCGGATCGAGCGCGTTCGAGCTCTCGACAATATGCTGTACATTAACCCCGGAGCCGCCGGCCGGCAGGGACTGCACCAGGTGAAGACGTGCGTACGCCTGGAGATCGCGAATGCCTCGGCCCGACAGGCGGAGGTCATCCACCTCGACGAATAAGCACATCGATCATGCCCAAATCGGCTGCGTCCGACACGCGAACCGAGCGCTTCGACCTGCG
>CAZQAS010000266.1:0-3790 GCA_964591285.1 uncultured Rhodothermales bacterium | reverse complement strand
ATCGTGTCGTCTTCCAGGACACCCTGATATCCGGTGGCCTGCTGGCGCCCGACACCTTGCGCACGAAAAACTTCTCGCTGCTCGACGTGACGTCCGGCGAGACGCTGATTCAAGAATCCGAGGCCTTCCTTCCCGGCGCCGAATTCCCCATTGCCGATGAGAGGGGTGACCCCCTCGGCTTTCGTCTCCTATTCATGTCCGAGCCTCGCGTAGCGGTGAACACGACGGAGACGGGCTGGAACGACGAGAGCGTCTACCCGATCGCCCTCGATCCGTATCTGGCGCCAGGATTCGTGCGGGGCCTTCGAAACCCTGCCGATTACGAGGTGGAGGTCGTCGGCCAGGGAGAGGGGCAGTCGATCGAGCTGCAGGTCCGGCGGACCAAGACGCTGCCATCCCGCCCAACGAACGTTCGCGTCTACCGGGTCGAGCCGGATGGGCAGGGCGGCGAACGCAAGGTCGAGGTCGACTACGCGTTCTGGGACCTGACCGGCGACGACTTCGTGAGCGATGTCTCGACCGAGCCGGCAAGCTTCAGCACGGATCCGGCGAGCGGCGAGAGTGACCGCATCATCATCTTCGAGCCGAAGATCGGCGACGCGACGGAAGAGAGGATTATCACGTGGCAGATCAGCCTCAACTTCACGTTTTCTGATCGATCGAATCCAGACGACGGTGACGTCGCGCAAATCGTCACCCGCAAGCCGTTTCTCTCCAGCGATGCATTCGAGTTCACGGCTCGGATGCCCACCGCCGACGCCTCGAATCCCGATTCACTTCTGGCGCGGATACGCGTCGTTCCGAATCCCTACGTAGCGACGAACCGCTTCGAAACGCAGAATCCGTTTGCGACGGGACGGGGGCCTCGCGTGCTCAAATTCATTAATCTGCCGCCGCAGGCGACCGTGCGCATCTTCTCGGTCAGCGGTCGCCTCGTTCGCGAGCTGCATTTGAGCGAGGGCTCCAACGAAAATCTTACGGCTGCCGACCTCATGAAGGGCACGCTCGACTGGGATCTGCAGAGCAGTGACAATCTCACCGTCGCGTACGGGTTGTACCTCTATCAAGTCGAAGCACCCGGCCTCGGCGAAAAGACGGGCACATTCGCCATAATCAAGTAGCGGAGACCATGCGGAGTAGCGGATACAGCGTGTTTGCTCGGAGAATCGCCCGCAGGATGGCTGCGGCTGTGATCTCCATCGTGCTGCTTCAACCGGCCGCCGCGCAGTTCAGCGACGAGACGCGAAGCGTCACCAAACGGGGTACGACGGCGGCCGAATTTCTAAGTATTCCGATTGGAGCCCGGGCCACGGCGATGGGCAACGCCTTCAGCGCGTCGGTTAACGATGCAAGCGCAATTTACTGGAATCCGTCCGGTCTCGCGGCCATGGACAAGCGCGCCTTCTCGGCCGAATACGCGACCTGGCTGGCTGAGATCAACTTCAACTATGCGGCCATTGTGCTACCCACCGGAGCGGGAACCTTCGGCTTCGGCATCACCTCGCTCCGCAGCCCCGAGATGGAGGTCACGACCGTCGAGGAACAGGATGGCACCGGCGAGCGCTTCACCGCCTCCTCGTACGCCTTCTCTCTGTCCTACGGCCGAAACCTGACGGACCGTTTTGCCCTCGGTCTCACGGCCAAGGTCATCAACGAACGCATCTGGAACTCCTCGGCCACCGGCGTCGCGCTCGACGTGGGCACCATGTTCGTGACGCCGTTTCAGGGCATAAGGCTGGGAGCGTCGATTTCCAATTTCGGAACAAAGCTGAGCCTCCAGGGGGATGATCTGCTGTCGATCATCGACATCGACCCGAACAACCGCGGCAACAACGAGAGCAATCGGGCGACCCTCGTTACCGACAAATTCGACATTCCCCTGACGATGCGCATCGGCCTGGCCGGCGAGCTGTTCGAATCCAACGGAAGCCGCCTGACACTGGCGGTGGATGCCTTGAGCCCCAACAACAGTGAGCAGTACGTCAACGTCGGGACCGAGGTTGGCCTGCTCGGCGATCTGGTCATGCTCCGCGCCGGCTACGCGGAGCTCTTCCTGCAGGACAGCATCCGATCGCTCACGCTCGGGGGAGGTCTGCAGTACCGCTTTGGACCGCTCGATCTGGCGGTCGACTACGCCTACGAGTCGCAGAAGTACTTCGACGGCGTCAACCGCTTCAACTTCACCGTGCAATTTTGATGCTGGCGATTCCTTTTTTTGTGCGCTCGCCCCTCGACGGGGCGATGCGGGATTTCAACTTTCACAACACCTATAACGGAGGGATAACATGAGAATCTCTACAACAGATTGGCGATGGCTTCTGGTACTAGTTGCCGTCGTCGGATTTGCGACCACCGCGCACGCACAGCGGAACGTGACGCTGCGCCTCAACACATCGACCATTCCGGACACGATACGCACCGACAGCCACATCGACGTGCGCGGCGAGGTGGTCGGGCAGTTCCCGGTCACGCTCTTCGACGGGAACGTCATCGACTACAGTGACCAGACCACGCTAGTGATGGACAATGCCGGCGGCGATTACTGGAACATCGACTTCCAGATCGCCGACACAACGGAGCTGACCTTCAAATACTATTCGCAGCAGGCGCAGGATCTCGGTATCGACGGCTGGGAGGCGGATCCCAATCCCGTTATTCCTCCCGGCTCGAGCGATACGACGTTGACGGTTCACTTTTTTGAGTCTCAGAGTGAATACCGCGGCGAATCTGGCGATCGGGGCGAATACGACTGGCGACCGTACGAGTCTAAAGAAGACAGCGTTGCAATCTGGTTCCGCGTCGCGATGTACGGTGACGAAGCCGAAAACGACGGCTACGATGCCGAAAGCGAGACGCAGATCGTTGGCGTGCGCGGCGGCGAACCGATCAGCGACTGGAGCACGAATTTCGTAAATCTGGAGCGCGAAGCGACAGACTCTCAGCTTCCCGGCTATCAGATCTATTCCGGTGTCGCGTACGCGCCTGAATCCGCGGCCGGCCAGGCGCAGGCCTACAAATTCGTCATCCAGGATGGCGAGAATGTATCGTTCGAAGAAGGCAATCTGAGTACAGACCGGTCCTTCGTCGTTCCTGCTCAGGACACGACGCTTCACTGGGTCTACTATGGAAATACGGCCCCGACGCCAGGCGATCCGGTCGAGTCTCTCGTTGTGTTCGCGGTTGACTTGTCCCCGTTCGAAACGATCGGCGTCTTCGACGGCGGGCGCGGTGACACGCTGTGGGTGTACGGCAGCTTCAATGATTGGCAGGACTGCGACAACGAAGACTTATGCTTGATGGCGTCCGTCCCAGGCGAAGATCAATTTGAGCTTGGCGTGCCGATGAACCGCGTACCGGGAGTGCAGATCGCCTACAAGCACTTCTTGTACTTCAATAACACCACGTTCCAGGATGAATTTGGCGTCGAACCGCCAAGTGGATGGGAAGAAGGTCACGCGACCGGCATCAACAGAACCCACACGTACGAGGACGCGGAACTTCAGGATCTCGGAGTGGCCTACTTTAACGACGTGCATCCGCTCAACGTGATTCCCGACGGTGCGTCGGTCGATGTCCACTTTGCCGTGGATATGACCCCGGCGTTGACCTACGAAGCTCAGCCGTTTGATCCAGAAGCCGGCGACTCGGTTACGGTCCGCCTCGGCGACCTTGTTTGTTGAGACGATGACCGTCACGCCGCCGCCGCTCATGCCGCGCAGGTGGTTCCAGATGGCCTGCTCGGTGTCGGGATCGAGGCCGGTGGTGGGTTCGTCCAGAAGGAGCACGTCCG
>CAZQAS010000265.1:0-3794 GCA_964591285.1 uncultured Rhodothermales bacterium | reverse complement strand
TGAAGATGGGACACTACTCGTGTGATTCATCGTGGCGGAGGCGGCCGATGGCCTCGCCCGCCGCCGCCTGCTCCGCCTTCTTCTTGCTGCGTGCCTGGCCCAGCCCGTATGAGCGATCATTGAGGATGACCTCGACCGTAAATGTCCTGTCGTGACTCGGGCCTTCTTCGTTCGTGACGCGATACTGCGGCTGGGACCAGCCCAGCGCCTGCACGTGCTCGAGGAGTAGACTCTTATAATTGTCCCGCTGATGCGCGAGATCCTCCAGATCTATCTCTTCAAGGATTTTTTCCTCGATAAAGACACGCGCCGACTCTTCCCCCAGGTCCAGATAGAGGGCGCCGATGAGCGCCTCGAGCGCGTCGGCCAGGATGGTTGGATTCTCCCGCCCGCCGGACTTGTCCATGTTGTCGCTCAGGAGGATGAGCGGGCCGAGTCCCAGTCCGATGGCGAAGTCGGCGAGCGCCTGACCGTTTACGATCTTCGCGCGCAGGCGCGTGAGATAGCCCTCGTCATGCTCGGGGAATTCGTGGAAGAGGCGCTCGGCGGTGACGAATCCCAGGATGGCATCGCCGAGAAATTCCAGCCGTTCGTTGGAGAGGAGATGGCTGTTCGGTTCGCCGCGCAGGACGGACCGGTGCAGCAGCGCCTGCTCGTAGAGCGGCATGTCGCCGACCGGTGCGCCGACGAGTCTTTCGATGTCTTCGCGAGAAACCTGCGGCTTAGGCGGACCTTTACGTCTCGACTTGCGGCGGCGCTGGAACAGCTCGCGGAAATAGTTCTGAAGTCTTCTGAAAAGGCCTGGCAACGTAATGGCTGGATCGCCGGAGCGAAAACACTCGTCGTTACGTCAATTATACAACAAGCAACACGTCCGCTCTTTAAAAAAAGCAAGATAAAATCAACGAAGAGGGAGCGACATGCCACTGGTCTCGACAAATCCCGCAACCGGTCAGGAAATAGACAGATACGACGAGCACGATGACGATCAAATCGACCAGATGATCGAACGCTCCATCGGGGCATTTCGGCGTCGGCAGCCGTCGAGCTTCGCCGAGCGGGCCGGGAAGATGCGAAGGGCGGCCGATATCCTCGAGGGCCGATCGCGAGAGTTTGCCGAGATCATGACCAGCGAGATGGGGAAGCCGATCCAGCAGGCGGTCGCCGAGGCGGAGAAGTGCGCGTGGGTGTGCCGGTTCTACGCCGAGCACGCCGAGGAATTTCTGGCACCCGAGCGCGTGGAAACCGACGGGGCGAATACGTACGTCGCATTCCAGCCGCTCGGCCCCGTCCTGGCTGTCATGCCGTGGAATTTTCCATTCTGGCAGGTATTCCGATTCGCCGCGCCCGCGCTCATGGCGGGCAACACCGCGCTGCTGAAGCATGCCTCGAACGTGACGGGGTGCGGGCGGGCCATCGAGGCGCTGCTGCGCGAGGCGGGTTTCGACGACGATGAGTTCCAGACGCTGCAGGTCTCCTCGAGCCGCGTCGGTGAAATCATCGACGACTCGAGGATTCGTGCGGCGACGCTGACGGGGAGCGTAGGAGCCGGCCGGTCGGTGGGCGGCGAGGCCGGCAAACAGATTAAGCCGTCCGTGCTTGAGCTCGGCGGCTCGGATCCGTTCATCGTGCTCGCCGATGCGGACCTCGACCGGGCCATTGAGATCGGCGTGAAGGCCCGCATGCAGAACAACGCGCAGAGCTGCATTGCGGCGAAGCGGTTCATCGTGGAGGACCCGATCTGGGAAGCCTTCAGCGAGGGATTTGCCGAGCGGGTCGAGGCGCTGCACATCGGGGATCCTATGGACGACGACGTGGAAATCGGGCCGCTGGCACGAGAGGACCTACGCGAGGACATCCACGATCAGGTGCGCCGTTCGCTCGACGACGGCGCGCGCCTGGTCACAGGAGGCGAGTCGATCGATCGCCCCGGATTCTACTACGCGCCCACCGTGCTTTCGGAGGTACATCCCGGAACCGTCGCATTTACCGAAGAGATCTTCGGTCCCGTGGCCGCCGTAACCCGAGCGCGCGATGTGGATCATGCCGTTGAGCTCGCCAACGACACACATTTCGGTCTCGGCGGTGCCGTGTTCACGGAGGATCGCGCGAAGGGTGAAGACGTCGCGCTGCGACTCGAGGTGGGCTGCGCCTTCGTCAATGAGATGGTGAAGAGCGATCCGCGGATGCCGTTCGGAGGGGTGAAGGACAGCGGATACGGCCGCGAGTTATCGCGGTTCGGAATACGCGAGTTCGTTAATATTAAAACGGTTTGGGTCGGCTAGTCATTCCCCGCCAAGATTACGATGAGCGCCGTATCACCAAGAGATCTGAGCCAGAACACACGAGCACTCGAGGAGATCTGCGAGGAGCAGGCGGATGTCGATCCGAAGCTTCTTGAGGAGATCACCGTCCTCGCGGTCGAGATTGCCCGGGAGGGCCGGGAGGGTCGGAAGATCGGGACGCTCTTCACGGTGGGAGACGCGGAGACCGTCCTCGAACATTCGCGGACGATGATACTGGATCCCCTCGCCGGGCATCCGGACGAGAAGAAGCGCATCGACGAACCGAATCTGCGGGAAACGGTCAAGGAGCTCGCCCAGCTGGACGGCGCCTTCGTCGTGGACGATCGGGGTGTGTTTCGATCCGCCGCCCGCTACCTCGACGCGCCGACGAAGGGCATCAATCTGCCGCTCGGGCTGGGGAGCCGTCACATGGCCGGGGCGGCGATCTCAAAGCTGGCGAATACGGTCGCCATCGTTGTTTCCGAAAGCTCGGTGGTTCGCCTCTTTTCGAGCGGAGAGCTGCTGACGGAAATCGTGCCGGAGATATGGATGCTGCATCGATACGGCCTCGCCTTTGGCGACCGCGCGAGAGCGCAAGTTGCCGGAGACATGACCGTCGTGAGCAAGTAGCCGCCCGTCTCCGGGAGCCCTTGGCCGGTAGGCCGTTTGGAATTAGGTGCCGAGGTGCTTACGTTTACATCCGAGTTCTTTGCATACGCCTGCTGGTTCCACGTCCCGATCTGATCGGGTGGATTAATAGGGAATCCGGTGAGCGCGGAGGTGATCGTCTTGAGCCTGTGGGCTTGGGAGCGCTGCTTTCTGCGCGATTCCGGGGCTGTACCCGCAACTGTAAGCTGCCAGCGGACGATCGGCGATGACGCGCCGGGCCACTGCTCCACGGATTCACTCTCGAATCGGGGCGGGAAGGCAGGCGTCGAGCGGATCGTTCCACATCGCAGCAAGCCAGGAGACCTGCCAGCATGCGCCGTGCCGATAACCTCCGGGATTCTAGAGGTTCGCGCGACCATTGCCATTCGATCGGTGGGCGGTTCCCGGCCCGCCGTGCGCGCAGTGACTGCCCGAGCCTTTGCATTGAGGTTCGGGTATTTTTATGCGTGCCGCGCACGTCTGCATTCTATTCGCTTGTCTGGTCTTCGTCGGCATCGAGGCTTCCCTCGCGCAGTCTCCCGACAGCATCTACACGATCGGCGAGATCACCGTAACGGCCACCCGCGAGCGCACCGCGCCGGGCCGGGCGCCGCAGCGGGTCTCGGTCATCACCGAAGAAGCCGTCCAGAGCACGGGTGCGCAGAATCTTGCCGATCTCCTCGACGCGCGATCGGCTCTCTTCGTTCGCAAGTACGGCGATGGCCTGGCAACGGGCTCACTTCGTGGCGCGGGGCCCTCGCAGACGGCCCTTATGATCGACGGGCTCCGACTCTCGGACCCGCAGCTCGGACAGTTCGATCTATCGCTCCTGCCCACCTATCTGATTGAGTCGGTCGAGGT
>CAZQAS010000264.1:0-3802 GCA_964591285.1 uncultured Rhodothermales bacterium | reverse complement strand
GGGGCGCTCGATGAAGAGGTCACGGGAGCGGCGCGTATACTTGCTACCGATCACAACCACTGTGATCTACCGAATACAACCACGGGTGATGAAGATGTTGAAGATCACGAAGATTCTCCACGCGCACGATTTTTCGCCCGCCTCACGAACGGCGATGAAATACGCGGCGCGGCTAGCCGTCTCCCTCGGCGTACCGCTCGATGTACTTCACATCGTGCCGTCCATCGGCCCGGCTCGCTTCGTTGAGATCGATCCGACACGCGCCGCCGAGGAGTCCGATGAATCGGTCCGCAGCATCGCACAGCGACTTGCCGAGGCCCAAACGAACCTTCAGACTGCGACCGACGGCGAATCGGCCGTCCCCGTCCGCTACTTGATTGGACGGAGCCCGCTCCCGGCGCCGGCGATTCTCGAATTTGCGGCGTTGGAGAAGGAGAGCCTCATCGTACTCGGGGCACATGGAATTCGAGCGGCAGAAGAGTGCCAGCTGGGTAGCGTTGCCTCCGAGCTGATCCAGCGATCGGCGTGCCCGGTCATGCTCGTGCCGGAGCGCGTACCTGAGGGTGCGGCCGACGAAGCCGTCGAACGAGTCGTCACGTACATCTCCTTCGCGCACCTCGTCGAACCCGTAATTGTATTTGCCTTCCGGATAGCGCGGGTCTTTGGCGCGCACCTGGACATCCTCGCGCTTACCAACGGTCGAGACCCCAGTGCCGAGATTCCGGATATCCAGCATTCTCCGGAAGCGCTGCAGAGTACGCTTCACCGCCAGCTGCTGCGCGCGGTCGAAGTCGACGCCACCGAAAGCGGCCAGCCGTTTGAAAACGTAAACATCCATCTACGGTCGGGGCACGATGCGAACACGATCTTGAACTTCGCCTGCGAGCAGCAATCCGACCTGCTCGTCGTCCAAGCCCCTGGTCTTGCGGCGTTCGAATCACCGCTGGAGCGGATGGTGGAACGAATCGTAAACAATGCTCCATGCCCGGTGGTCGTCGTAAACACCTGCGGACACGGACCCGTACGTAAGCAGAAGCGCCGCCGTGCCGCGGCGCACTTCTCTACTGACCTTGCATAGCACCCGACATGCCCACGACCATTGATCCCGCTCACAACCTTTTCCGCGTACGCGACCGGCCGCTCGACGCGATCTTCTCGCCGCAAAGCATCGCAGTGGTCGGCGCGTCGGAGTCGCCGCAGAGCGTCGGACGCACCCTCCTGTGGAATCTCATTTCGAATCCATTCGGCGGCACGGTCTATCCCGTGAACCCGAAGCGCCAGAACGTGCTCGGCATCAAGTCCTACCCATCCGTTACCGAAATTCCCGACGACGTCGACCTCGCCGTAATCGCGACCCCGGCCCACACCGTGCCTGGCATCATTAGCGAGTGCGTTGAGAAAGGCGTGCAGGGCGCGATCATCATCTCCGCCGGGTTTAAGGAGATCGGCGAGGCGGGCCGCAAACTCGAGCGCGAGATCCTGGCCGAGGCGCGTCGCGGTCAGCTCCGCATCGTCGGACCCAACTGCGTCGGCGTCATGCGTCCGCCCGTCGGGCTCAACGCCACGTTCGCGCGCGGAATGGCACGCCAGGGCAACGTCGCCTTCGTCAGCCAGAGCGGCGCGCTGCTGACCGGCATTCTCGACTGGAGCTTTCGCGAGAACGTCGGCTTCAGCGCGTTCGTCTCCGTCGGCTCGATGCTCGACGTCGGCTGGGGCGATTTGATCACGTACCTGGGAGATGATCCCGCTACGAAGAGCATCCTCGTCTACATGGAGTCAATCGGCGACGCCCGATCCTTTCTCTCAGCCGCACGCTACGTCGCTCGCGAGAAGCCAATCATCGTCATCAAGGCGGGCCGTACCGAGCAGGCCGCGAAGGCCGCCGCCTCGCACACGGGCACGCTTACGGGCAGCGACGAGGTCCTCTCGGCCGCGTTCCGGCGCACCGGCGTACTGCGGGTCGACACGATTTCCGACCTTTTCTACATGGCCGAGGTGCTCTCCAAGCAGCCGCGACCAGAGGGAAGGCACCTTTCCATCCTCACGAACGCCGGCGGGCCCGGCGTGCTCGCCACCGATGCGCTCATCTCCGGGGGCGGACGCCTTACCGAGCTCTCCGAGCACACCATCGAGGAATTCAACGGCTTCCTTCCGCCGGCGTGGAGCCGGGGCAATCCCGTTGACATTCTGGGGGATGCGGACGAGGACCGCTACGCCCGCGCGCTGAAAGTGGCCGAACAGGACGAAAACAGCGACGGACTCCTCGTCGTGCTCACTCCGCAGGATATGACCGATCCCTCCGGCGTCGCCGAGGGACTCGCCCGCTATGTTCGGAGTGAAGATCGATCCGGAAAGAAGCCGATTATCGCGAGCTGGATGGGCGGATCCTCCGTCGCCGTCGGCGAGAACATCCTGAACCAGGCGGGCATTCCGACCTTCGCCTATCCGGACACGGCCGCGCGCGTATTCAATTACATGTGGCGGTACAGCTACAACCTTCGCGCGCTCTACGAAACGCCCGCACTTCCGGGACTCGGCGACGACGCGGCGGCGCGTCGCAAGACGGCCGAGATCGTCGAAGCCGCTCGGGAAGCCGACCGGACGCTCCTCACCGAGCACGAGTCGAAAAAGCTGCTCGAGGCCTACGGCATCCCCGTGACGGATTCGCATCTGGCTCAGGATCCCGACGAGGCGGTCGCCGCCGCTGAGAAGCTGGGCTATCCCGTCGTTCTCAAGCTCCATTCATACACGATCACACACAAGACGGACGTTGGCGGCGTGCGGCTGAATCTGGGCTCCGCCGACGCCGTGCGGCGCGCGTTTGAGGAAATGAAGGCGACGCTGGATGACCTAGGCAAATCCGAAGGTTTCGACGGCGTCACCGTCCAGCCGATGATCAAACTGGGAGGCTACGAACTGATCGTCGGATCAAGCATCGATGCGCAATTCGGACCCGTCCTGCTGTTCGGCTCGGGCGGTACGCTCGTGGAGGTCTACAAGGACCGCGCGCTGGCCCTGCCGCCGCTCACGACCACACTCGCCCGGCGCATGATGGAGCAGACGAAAATCTACACGGCGCTGCAGGGCGTCCGCGGCCGGCAGCCGGTCGACCTCGCGGCACTCGAAAAGGTGCTCGTCCGGTTCAGCCAGCTCGTTGTCGAGCAGCGCATGATCAAGGAGATCGACATCAATCCCATGCTGGCATCGGAGGAGGGCATCCTGGCGCTCGACGCGCGCGTGGTGCTGCACGAGGCGGATATCCGCGAGGAGAATCTCCCCAGGACAGCCATCCGGCCCTATCCATTCAAATACGCCTCGCAGTGGACGGCGAAGGACGACACCATCTACAACATCCGGCCCATTCGGCCGGAGGATGAGCCCGCGCTGGTCGAGTTCCATGGATCGCTCTCCGAGGAAAGCGTCTACCTCCGCTACGCCAACATGTTGAAGCTCAGCCAGCGCGTCGCGCACGAGCGGCTCTCGCATCTATGCTTCATTGACTATGATCGGGAGATGGCGCTGGTGGCCGAAACAGTCGGCGGCAACGGAGCCGAGGGGCCGAAGATCGCCGGCGTCGGACGCCTGACCAAGCTGACCGGCACGAACGAGGCGGAATTCGCACTACTCGTCAGCGATGCACATCAGGGGAAGGGGCTCGGCACGGAACTCCTGACACGGCTCGTGCAGATCGGCAAAGACGAAAAGCTCGACCGCATCACCGCCGACGTGCTGCGCGAGAACATGGGGATGAAGCTCGTCTGCGAGAAGGTGGGCTTCCATCCGGTGCCGGCAGACGACCCGA
>CAZQAS010000263.1:0-3805 GCA_964591285.1 uncultured Rhodothermales bacterium | reverse complement strand
GTGCCGGAAGGGGGACTCGAACCCCCACGGGCCTTACGGCCCAACGGATTTTAAGTCCGTTGCGTCTACCAATTCCGCCATCCCGGCTAAAAGTCCGCAAAGCTAGCTTTCTTCGGACCCTGCGTACAAACGAATCAACGAATTTCATCGGAAATGGGATTCTGCACCACGGAACACGTACCATTCGCTCTCAGATTAATCATCGGCGCCATCGCCTTGAAAGGAGGCGCGCCTCATGGATCGACTCCTACTTCGCTGCGATCAGCCACATGAAATCCGAGACGTTTTCAACGGTTAGGGCTCGCGTCTCGGAGGCTGCCGCTCGTTCCCACGTCCCCTATTCCGGCCGGGCCGATGCCGCTATCCTCGTACTCGCCGACGGCGCCTGGATACCCGGTGTACGCATAGAGACGGCGTCGTTTTCTCTTTCGATTCCTCCGCTCGTGAACGCCGTTACGACGGCCGTCTCGCTGGGTCGAAATGATGTGGTAGCCGCAGCCATTTCCCGACCTTTTACCCCCGCGGAGCGGGCATATGCCTCCGCCTGTGCTCTTCTCGACCGGCTTACACCGGCCGCGGCCGACGTTCTGACCGCCTCCGCGGACGCCGAACTGTCGCCGCGAGAAAGCCTCCCGCCCTACGTCCAACAAGGGGCCGCGCTCGATCCGAAATCCGGCATCACGCTCGCGCGAGAGGTCGCCGAGCAGGCGTATGTGCCCGAGTCAGGGTTTCCCGTCGGATGCGCAGCGCATACGCGCGACGGCTATGTACCGGGGGTCAATGTTGAGCATCCAGATTGGATGCACATCCTTTGCGCTGAGCGGAACGCTCTCGGTACCTGTATCAGTTACGGGCTCGGTGAGATCTCATCGATCTTTCTCACCTGCCTTCAGGATGCCGCGTGCACGCCATGCGGCGCGTGCCGCCAACTGCTGGTGGAACTCGCACCTACGGCGGCGCTTTGGATGGATCGTGGATCCGCCCCTCCACGCCGCGCTGATCCTGATGCACTCCTTCCAGGGTCTTTCGGCGGCGAGCATCTGACACCCAATACCTGATCGTACCGAGCAATTTGCATGAGCGTTACGGGCTGACGAGCTATGCTCCTTCAAGGGCTAATCTTCCTTATCGGCCTTGGCGTTCTGTATTTAGGTGCGGAATGGCTCGTTAAAGGCGCGGCAAGCCTCGCACTTCGTTACGGCCTTCGTCCGCTCGTCGTCGGCATCACCGTCGTGGCGCTCGGCACGTCAATGCCTGAGTTCGTCATCAATTTTTTCGCTGCGCTCGACGACCGCGACAGCCTTGCCCTAGGCAACATCGTCGGTTCCAACATCTGCAACATCGCGCTAATCCTGGGAACGAGTGCCCTGATTCTCCCGCTCGCCGTCTCACCGACGACGTTGAAGAAGGAGTATCCAATTATGATGGCGGTGCTCGTTTTATTCTACGTCGTCGCGCTCGACGGCGTAATCGGTCAGACGGATGGACTGCTTTTGATCTTCGGCCTCATCGCATTCTTTCTGTTTCTCATTCTGGATGCAAAGCGCCATGCCGGTCCACCCGTAAAGAGAGACGTCAAGGACGCCGACGGCGGCGGCGACGACACGACGCTCTGGAGAAAAATTCTATTCGTCGTTGGTGGAATATTGTTGCTGGGATCTGGAGCGCGGGCTATGGTTTACTCGGCCGTCAACGTGGCAGACATGCTCGGTATTGATGAGGTTATCGTGGGCCTCACGGTGGTAGCCATCGGCACGAGCCTTCCCGAACTCGCAGCGTCGATCGTCAGTGCGGCGAAGCAGGAGGCGGATATCTCAGTAGGCAACGTGCTTGGCAGCAATATGCTCAATGTGCTGTTCGTGGTCGGACTCGTGTCACTAATCCGGCCCCTTCGGGTGGATGTGGTTTCGCTAACTGTTCACTTCCCCGTCATGCTAGCCTTCGGAGTTCTATTGCTCCCACTCGCGTGGACGCAGTTTCGTATTACACGAATGGAGGGCGGCGTTCTTCTCGCTGGATTCGGCGGCTACCTCTATTTCCTGGCGTTTGCATACCTGTAGGCGGCCGATATGCGCGGTTTAGAGGCTCGCCACTATTCGCATCCCGACGTATGCTTGACGACAGCGCTCTCCCGAATCGTGGCGATCGTGAAGGTGCTCTGCATTGTATTCCTGTCGATCAGCTCCGTCCTGATCGTCTGCTTGAGCGCGCAGGCACAGACCGGTCAGAAGTTCTGGATATATTTCGATGCGAAGCCTGCTGCGACTCGCGCCGCGCAGATGCCGATCGTCACAGATCGGGCGCGTGAGCGTCGCCGCCACCGTGGTCGTGCAACCGGCGAATGGCTCGACCGTCCCGTCTTCGCCGAGTATCTCGCGATCCTGGAGGAGATGGGGATTGAACCCATCGTAGAGAGCCGGTGGCTGAATGCCGTGAGCGCCTATCTCACCAGCGATCGCCTCGAAACGGTTCAGCACCTCCACTTTATAGAGCGAGTCGAACCGGTCGGTCGGCGTGAAGGCGGACATGCGCTTTCGCACGATGCGGCGCCTCCGCCATCGCTGGAGCCCATCGCCTCTTCATCCCCCCTCCTGCATCCGCTCGACTATTCACGCCGTCCACTAGATGTCGGAGCCTCACGAACCCAGCTTACGACGATCAACGCCGTCGATCCGCTCGAGCGCGGCATTGATGGAACGGGCGTTCGACTTGGGTTCTTGGACACGCCGTACCATGGATTTCAGCACGAAGCATTCGACCGCCTGACTTCGTCCGGTCGTCTGATTGAGATCAGAAATTTTGCGCCGCCGGACCAGAGCGCCGTGCACGGGCTCAACGTAGCGTCGGTGGCTGTCGGCTATGCCGAAGGTCATCTTGTTGGCCCGGCGCACGGCGCAGAAGTGCTTGCTGCAATAACGGAATACGTGCCGAGCGAAACGAACCAGGAAGAGGATTTCTTCGTGGCC
The DNA here is from genome assembly GCA_964591285.1 of uncultured Rhodothermales bacterium. Taxonomy (GTDB): domain Bacteria; phylum Bacteroidota; class Rhodothermia; order Rhodothermales; family VXPQ01; genus CAZQAS01. Next base: position 839 of record CAZQAS010000263.1, on the reverse strand, counting down.
GGTCTCGAATGGCTCGAAGCCATGGGTGCCGACGTCGTGAACGTGTCCCTCGGATATACAACTTTCGACGAGGGTGAGCAGAGCTACAACACGTCGGATCTCGATGGCGACACGGGCGTGACGACGCGGGCCGCCGACCGCGCCGCAAGCCTCGGCGTCGCAGTGATCGCAAGTGCCGGAAACTCCGCCTGCTCGTCTCCGGACGCTTGCTGGTACTACATCAGCACACCGGCCGACGGAGACTCCGTCATTGCCGTTGGCGCGGTGCACGCAGACTCGAGCCGATCCCCTTTTAGTTCCTTCGGCCCCACGGCCGACAACCGCACCAAGCCGGACGTCGCCGCCCAGGGATCGTTGGTCTACGCCGCAACGCCCATCGGTTACGGATACTTTAGCGGTACGTCATTTTCCAGCCCGCTTGTAGCCGGCGTCGTCTGTCAGATGCTTCAGGTAAATCCGCAGCTTTCGCCGATGAGGGTGCGCCAGATCCTCCGCGAAACCGCAAGCCAGGCGGAAGCGCCGGACGATTCACTCGGATGGGGCGTCATCAACGCAGCGGCCGCTGTCGCTCAAGCGGAGGCACTCGCCGCCGACGATCCGGACGCCCCTCCATCCCTGTCGGCTGAGGCCTTCCCTAATCCGGCAACTGATCGCATCGTCATACATATAAACGGCAGCAATACCGGCTCTGTGCGGCTGGATCTCTTCGACGCGCTCGGTAGACGCGTTCTCTCAGCGCAAGGAACACGAGCGCCCGGCCGCAGCACCATCGAGATCGACGTTCGCGGCCTTTCCGCCGGGCTCTATCTCTACGCCGTGCAGCTCCGGGAAGAGCAAAC
>CAZQAS010000262.1:0-3821 GCA_964591285.1 uncultured Rhodothermales bacterium | reverse complement strand
TGTTCTCGCGGTTGGTCTCCACATCGCGCAGGATCCAGGTCACCTGCTCCGCGCTCGATAGCCAGTTCATCATCGGCATCGCGTCATTCCATTCGATCGGCGGGACGTAGAGGGTGTCGACCTCCATCGCCTGGACGATCGGCAGCGGCAGGTTCTTTACGCGAACGGACAGCTCAAGCCGGTGGTCGACGGGACGGTCGAAGTGCTGCCGGTAGGCGTCGAAGTCTTGCACGACGTCGAGATTCGGGGCGAGGGATCGGAAGGACTCGACATGATCTTCGGCGGCGGGATCCTCGGAGACGCGCACGACTCCGAGCGTGTCCACGTGCGGATAGAACTCGCCGCGGAAGTGGTTGATCGCCTGGATGGAGTTGGTGATCGCGATCTGGCCGGGCTCATCGAAGCGAACTTCGACGATGTAGCGCTCGGCGGGGGCGATCGGGACGCTCTCGATCCACATCTCCTCCTCGTACTTGCTGACGTCGGATCCGACGAGCTTCACCGGCGCATCGCCGAACGTGACGTTGAAGGTGCGGGCGTTGGCGACATTCGTCAGATAAAAACGGACAACCTCTCCGGCGTTAACGGCGAGATCGTAGTCGGTACGGCCGTTGGTAAGCATCACGTTGCCGAATCGGCCCATCAGCGCGTGGACGGCGGCCTCATCGCCGTAGGGGAGGATGCCGACCTCATCGAGCAACAGGTCGTCGAGGATGAGCACCTCCTCCCGGTTGACCGGGTTGTAGTACGCCTCTGCCGATTCGTCGTCCGCTGCAGGCACGCTCGGCTCGACGAGCATGTTGCCATAGAGGCCCAGATCCTGCTGGATGTCCTCCCGAAGGTGCGGATGGTACCAGTAGATGCCGGCATCCGGGAAGTGGACCTTATATATAAAGGAATCACTGGATTCGACGGGCTCCTGGGTGAGCATCGAGCCGTCGAATCGGTTCTCAATACGGATGCCGTGCCAGTGGACGGTCGTCGGAAGTGGTATCTGGTTGCGGAAGTCGACGATAATCGTACTGCCCTGATCGATTTTGATGAGCGGTCCCGGATGCATCCCGTTGTATCCGTACATCGCTACGTCGAGCCCGTCGATCGTGCGCCGGACGAGGGAGGCGCGTAGGTCGAGCGTGTCGCCATCGGCCAGCTCGATCAGCTCTGACGGCCGCGCCTCCGGAAGCATCTCCAGCATGGCATCCGGAAGGAATGGATCGACGACGGGAACGCTATTCTCGAGGCCCGGCATCATCGGCATCGACATGTCCATCGGTGGCATGCGCCACGTGGCGGAGTCCGAAGGCGGCATGCTTTGGTGATCGTGGTGCTGGGCCGCCGCCGGCGTGCTCGTCATTGCGGCGAGGAGCACGAGTGCGACCGCGGAGCACGTCGGCGTTGACGGCCGCAGCGTACGAAGAGCCACGTGCAGAAATGACATGATCAATAACCGAACTTCGCGCACGGCTCGGAGGAGTAGGGGCCGTGCCCGGCCATCGTGTGCATGAGACCGCTGCGAGACATGCCGCGGAGGATGATCGGCCCTTGCCAGGTGGCGCCCTCAGCGCCAGGCGGTTCGAAGGTTACGACCACGAGGAACTTGTTAAAGGATACGTTTGCAGTCGCGCGGAGCTCACCGTCAAGCGAGCCGATGCGCTCTATCTGATCGAGCTCCGGCGACGTCACCCACGCCACGTACCGGCCGTCCGCACGTTCCGGGAGGCGTTCGGCCGCAATCAAGAGATCGTAAAGATAGCGGCCGCTGTGCGTGACCGAGATGCCGAACGGCGACTCGCCGTAGGTGACGTACCCCTTCCCGCCGGCGCGGCCAAGGCCAGGGAGATTGCGGGTGGGCACCAGATCGATGGCGTAGTATTCGGGCGGATCATTGCACTCACGTTGCGCATGGTCCATCACTAAAGAGAATGGCTCTCCAGAAGGGGTGTCGTACGGCGCAGATAGTGCGCCGGTCAGTGACAGGAGTACGGCAAAGGAGAAAAGTGCGAAAAGCCGCATCGCTAGAGAGCGGAAGTCAAGAGGGACCAGACGGTCACAGATTTCGTGCTATCCCGAAGTACCGTACCATCGCTTCTAGGAGCGTTGGATCGTCCCACGGAGCATCGTGCCCATTACGTACAAAGTGAGCGCTCTCTGCGTTTCGCATCAACTCATATGGAAAACAGCACGACGGGTCTGCGCTCTTCGAATCACCTCCCAACTGTAGAGCCTTGAAATTTCGGTCGCTTATTCCGACCCCGGGGTGGACATATAGCTCTCCACGGGTCCCTCATCCCAGTTCTGTACGCTGGAGATGTTCGGCACGCCCCAATCGGCGCCGTTCCAGCCCTCAAAGCCGTCCATTCGAAAGGTCCAGAAACCCGTACTCATGTCGCTCACGACGATCAGGCCGTCCTCATTCCGCACGTCGATCCCGAAAGCGCCGTTGAAGACCGGGTAGCGGTTCGTGTTCTCCGGCCCCAGGTAGGTGTCGTAGTAGCCGACCGTCGTGGGGTTCTCCGGATCCATCAGGCTGAAGACTTGGAGCCCATCCAAATACCCGGATACGAAGACGTACGGCCAGCGCACCTCGTGATTGTGCGTGAGGTTTTTCCAGTCGGCCGTCCACGCGCTGATCGGCTCGGAGATGTTCGTCTGCTCGCCGTCGAGGGCGGGTTGAAGATCAAAAATTCGGAGCGGCGCATAGCGGTATTCGGTCTCTGCCACGGCGTAGCGCCCGCGCGGGCCGGGCGTGAAAGTGTGGCCCCATTTCACGCCGGAGATGTTCGTTAGGGAAATGCGCAGCTCGGGGTTTTCCAGATTGGAGATGTCAAAGACGTAGTATCCGCCGGTGCCGCCGCCGTAGAAGCGGTCTTCGTCGGTGTCCGGATGATAGCCGGCGTAGAAGTCGTGGTAGCTGCTCTGAGATGGGTCGGCAAACTGCTCGGGAATTGGGATCTCGCCGGCCAGGGCGTCGCCGGCATCGCCGTCGATTACCTTCGCGAGATCGTAGACATAGGTCGACGGGCCGCTGGTCGTCGTGAAGAGCAGCGCGCGGCCGTCGGAGTGCCTGTAGATGAAGATGTTGTGGAAGCCGCCGGGCCGCTCGGGCGCGTGGACGCGCGCGACTTCGGTCATGTCGTTGGGGAGGTCGGTGACGTCGAAAACGACGGCGCCGAGATCGGCGTCGGGCCCGCCGGGTCCAAACTGCAGCGACTGCACGACATAGTAGCGGTCGTTCATCTTGAAGTACTTCACGTCCATCCCGCCGAGGCCGGTGTGGAGGTCCTGATTCTCGATTCGCCAGCGGCGCAGGACGCTGATATTCTTGGAATCCGAGAGGTCGATGACGTCCATGCCCATCGGACCTTCGCCGCCGTACTGCATGCGGCCCACGTAGGCGAAGGGGCGGGAGGTCTCTTGCTCGAGTTCGAGGTCGGCGACGCTAAGCGGTGGGCCGAGCGGCACGTGGGAGAGCACGTGGATGTTGTCGCTGCCGGGGTCGTCGGGCGTCCAGGGGACCTCCTGGGCGTCGGCGGAAACGGTGAGCAAAACGGCGGCGAGCAGGGCGGTGTACTGACGTGTCATTATAAAAGAGAGGATAGTTGGTCCAGACTCAGCGTTTATATCTCGAATATAACGCTCTCCGGTGACAGCCTCAGTGGGAGCCAACTGCACTAAGCGCCGGCAGCACAAAGAGCCGGCCACAAAAATGGGAACGTCTTACCGATGCGTAGTCGGCCGGTCATCCGTGCTCATCCAGTATCTCCAGGGTCCGACGCACGACGGACGCTATTGACAAATCGCCCACCTTGCCTTATATAGAT
>CAZQAS010000261.1:0-3854 GCA_964591285.1 uncultured Rhodothermales bacterium | reverse complement strand
TGATGCCGATGAAATCGGCGTAGATGGTCAGCAGCGGCATCATCAAAAAGAGGCCCAGGACCCGTGGTAGTACGAGATGCTCGACGGGTGAGAGCCCCAGCGTTCGAAACGCGTCAATTTCCTCCGTGATCTTCATGCTGCCGAGCTCCGCGGCGAAGGCGGCACCTGTCCGTCCGGCCATGATGATGCCGGTCATGAGGGCGCCCATCTCTCGCAGCATGCCGTATCCCACCAGGTATGACACGTAGTAGCCGGCTCCGAATCGACGAAGCACGACGGCGCCCAGAAAGGCGATGATCAGGCCGACGAGGAAGCTGATGAGCGTGACGATAGCGAGTGCGCCCGAGCTGTTCGACTGCACCACCACCCAGAAATCCCGCCAACGCATCCGCACGCGCAGCAATATCAGCCCTACGAAGCCGAGTGCCACTTCACCGACGAACGTGACGAATGCGATGAAAGACTCGTATGCGGAGAGTCCCCGCTCACCCATATCCGTGACGAAGGACGTTTTCTTTTCATCACGATCGATCTCCTTTTCCGGTACGGCCGTAGCAAGCTCGAGAAGACCGGCGATATCGTCGGGCAGACTCTCGGATTGGAACGCGAGGTCATGGGTCGCGCAATGGTCCATGACCTGCAGAAGAAACGTAAGCAGGCTGCTGTCCCACGTCCCCAGCTCCGTGGTGTCGAATCCGATCGACTGAACGGTGCCGTTCGCCGGAAGGTCGCCGGCAAGGAGATCGAAACGCGGCGTTGACCGTTCGATCTCCCAATCGCCGCTAATGGCGACCACGAGCACGTCGTCGGACGGTCGGAGATCAACGTGCATAGGGTCCACTGAACGATTCGAGACCTACTGAAGTCACCGACAGGGGGCGGCTGCCCACGAGCTTTGTGTAGAGGTTACGGATACAGGACGTGCGCGGCGTGAATGCCGTGTCTGATTCACATGTAAGCAAAATGCCTACACTGCCGCGATGGGAAGGTTCGGAGCTCAGTGTACAGCCAACGTCAGACGGGAAGAATTCGTGCGGCGTGCGTCAGAGGCGTTTTCATGGGTGAGAGCCCTTCCTGCGTTCGCTGTCATCGCGTCGGCTCTTCGGTCGCACGTCTCTCGGTTTCTATCCAGAGTACCGCACGGCGAACCAATTCCGGGGTGCTGTCAACGGCAAGCTTGGTCTTGATGCGGCCCCGATGTGTGGCGACCGTCTTGGGACTAATGTCCATCGCTTCGGCCATTTCACGAGTGCTGAGCCCGCGGCCGTGTAATTCGAAGACCTCGAGCTCCCGATCCGATAGATTCGAAAGCGCATCGTGACTCTCGGCGGCCTCCGAAAGCGGTATCCGTCCAGCGAACTGCAGTATGATCTGGTCTTCTATGCGATCACTGACGGCGTAGCGCCCGTTTAGTACGCGCCGGATGGCGGGGATGACGCGGCTTTCCGCTTCATTCTTCATCAGGTAGCCGGCTGCACCGGCGTGGAGGGCCCGCTCGGCGTAGAGAGACTCATCGTGCATAGAGACGACGAGCACCTCTATGTGCGGATGCTGGGTGTGGAGGCGCTTGATGAATTCGATTCCGTTCATTCCGTCCAGGGAGATGTCGGCGATGACGAGATCTGGTGCCGTCCGCGGAATATTCTCAAATGCTTCAGCGGCCGTCTCGGCTTCGCCGCAGACTTCGAGGTCCATCTCACCGTTGATCAGAGCCCGGTAGCCCCGGCGCATGACGGCGTGGTCTTCGAGGATGAAGATTCGGGATTTCATTGGCAGGGCGGATACTTATTCGTACTGAGGATCCGTGCAGCCTGAGTCGACGACCCAAATGCACGAAATCACATCGGAGATCGAAACGTGCATGCGACGGTTGTGCCGTTGCCAGACGAGCCGGTGACGTCGAGCCGCGCCCCAATCATTTCGGCACGGTAACGCATGATGCTCAACCCCATTCCGACAGGCTTCGAGTCCGGCCCTCGGCCGTGCTGATACCCTATGCCGTCGTCATGGATGGTGAGGCGGTACCGGCGTTCTTTCTTTGAAAGCGTGATCTGAATTCTTTCGGCCTTCCCGTGACGAACCGCGTTAGTGACAGCCTCTTGTGCGATCCGGTAGAGGTGCATGCTCTGCTCGGTGCTCAGGGCGATCTCATTACCTTCTTCCTCAAAAGTGCACGCGATACCGGTCTGATCTTCCATATTCGCCGCCAACTCGGCGAGGGCGATCGTGAGCCCGCGTACCTCGAGAAGAAACGGATTCAGCCCCTGGGCCAGCGTACGGGCCTGTTCGATGCCTTCCCCCAGCAACTGGGCGATCTCATCCATCTCCTTGGGATCGACGGGGCGATCGTTGCGAAGATTGCGGGCAAGCCCGCGTGCCATCAAGGCGACACCGGTAAGATGTGTGCCGAGTCCATCGTGTAGATCGACGCCGATTCGGCGCTGTTCGCGGTCGCTGATGAGAAGGATTTCTCGCTCCAGCCGCTTTCGCTCAGTCACGTCGTAGAAGAGGTTGAGGTAGCACGGCCGTCCACCGAAATCGATCGTCGTCGTGGAGACGACAAGGTCTCGCTGGTCACCCGATCGGGTACGGATGCGGGTTTCGACCTCGTCGAGCGCCGGCTCGCCCGGCGTGTCTGTAGACGAAGGATCAAGGTCGACTCCGAATAAGGGTCCGACGTCCGTCGCAGGTCTCCCGACGATTTCGTCGTGGTCGTACCCCGTGATCGCTTCGAATATGTGATTTACGTCTATGAAACATCCGTCGTCGCGGGCGACGATTCCCGCGGCCATCGGTCCCGCGTGAAACGCGAGCGAAAAGCGGTCTTCACTGACCTGTTCGACCTTCTTCTGGGACGTGATGTCGGCGAAGGTCAGGACGACGCCTTCGGCCGGTTCGTCGGGCGATGGATACGGCATCGCGCGCATGGCGTACCAGGTCCCATCTCGCGACTGCACCTCGCGTTTCACCTCGACAGCGCTTTCGAGCACCTGACTGGCGTCCTTCAAGACGCCGTCGTACGTCAGCCGATGCGAGATGTGCTCGAGAGGGCGGCCGATGTCGATTGGCAGTACATTAAAGAGCTTCGTGCTCTCAGGAGTGAAAAGCACCACGTTGAGCTTCCGATCAAGGAAGAGGGTAGCCATGTGCGTACTTTCGATCAGGACGTGCAAATCTTTATTGACACGCCGGTGCTGCTCGATCTTATTTTGAAGCTCCTGATTGACCGTGGTAAGCTCTTCGTTGAGGGACTGCAGCTCCTCTTTCGCCACCTCGAGCTCCTCCATCATCGAACGCAGCTCTTCGTTCAGCGAGTGCATCTCCTGGTTCGCCAGGATAAGGTCGCGCTGCGAGGGCTCGACGTCGTCGACCCGGATCCCTGACGACGGGTCGTTTGAGCCTGCACCTGAAGGGGCGTCAGTGTTGGCCGAGTCTGAAAGGATTCGTGCGGACGGCGGTCCGTACGTCTCCGGACGGGAGAGCGGTAAGAAGTCGTAAGAGTCGGGCGAACTCGCCGTGAGGGTCCTCCGGAACAACCCTTGCTTCTTGGACACGGGTGTGAAATACCGAGAGACCCCGCCGACGCCCTCCGCCGTACCGAGAAAGAGATACCCGCCGGGCCGGAGGCTGTATGCAAATCGCTTGAGGAGCCTCTGCTGCATGCCGGGCTCGAAGTACATGAGCAGATTCCGGCACGAAAGCAGATCGATGCGCGTGAATGGGGGGTCGCGGGTCACATCGTGCGCCGAAAAAACGACAAGGGAGCGCAAATCGTCGGAGACCTCGAAGGCGCCTTCGTGTTTGACGAAGAAGCGCTCGAGTCGCTCCGGACTCATGTCTGACGCGACCGAATC
>CAZQAS010000260.1:0-3856 GCA_964591285.1 uncultured Rhodothermales bacterium | reverse complement strand
TGCAGCTGCCTCTGCACGCTCAGTTTTCGGCCGCCTTCGCCCCGGTCGTCGGCGACTACAACGGTGACGGGAACGACGACCTTTACTTGAGCCAGAACTTCTTTGGGCTCAGCATGCAGCTTCCCCGTCAGGATGCAGGTCGTGGTCTCTTGCTGCTTGGCGACGGCCGTGCTGGTTTCAAGCTTGCACCAGCCCAACAAACGGGAATAGCTGTGTATGGGGAACAGCGAGCCGCTGCGCCCGCAGACATTGACCGTGATGGACGCCTCGACCTGGCTGTCACCCAGCACGGTGGCCGGACGATGCTCTACCGGAACGAAGGCGCTTCTCGTGGGCTTCTCGTCCGGGTCCAGGGCCGGTCGACGAATCCGACCGCCGTCGGGGCAACGGTTCGACTCGAGTACGCGGACGGATCGAGAGGGCCAGTGCGGGTCATCTCGGCAGGGTCTGCTTACTGGAGCCAGAATTCGGCGGTGCAGGTTCTGGCCCCAAGTCGGCAGAAGGAGGTCCGGTCCATCATCGTAATCACGCCGAGAGGCTCAGAAATCGTCCGTCCAGTTCCTGATGGAGCAAGTACGATCACGATTTCACTCGACTAGCTCATCTCAGATACGCCCGGCTACTCCTCAGCTATTTCCAGCAGCCGGTTGGTTTCGATCGGCCCTTCGATGGTCTGCATGCGGCCGGATGGCCAGTTCACCACGATGCGATCGACGGCTGCAGCGTCGGCAAGGCCGAAATAGAGTGGATGCAGACCGTGTGATAGATATCCGGTGAGCCCGTCGTAGACTTGCGTATATCGCTGGTCTGCAACCTCAACGGAAATGCGCGATCCGAGTGCGTCTCTATTCGACTCCGTGCCAACCAGCCTTATCTTTAAATACCGGAGATCTTCTCGCCGCTCACCGAGGTCGCTGACGAGAACGAGGGGTTCGGAATTGAAGTCGTTTGTGACGACGTCGAGATCACCGTCGCCATCCAGGTCGAAAATGGCCGACGACCGCGAACCTCGTGATCCCCAGACGACGACCTCGTCGGAACGCCCCTCACAGTGCTCATGTCCCTCGTCCGCCCCGCCGCAGTGCAGCTCCATCCATGGCGTAAGCACACGGTCTTCGCGGCGCGGCTCCACTCCGAGAACGTACTCGCTATCTACAAATCGCTCACCGCGCTCGTTCAGCAGAACGGTGTTGATCCCGTATCGAAAGGGATAGTTCATACTCGAAGCGACGAAGGCATCCTGGTATCCATCGGCATTCAGATCACCGACGCTAACTCCCCAGGGCCAGTAATTTTCTGCGCCGATCACATCGGATACTTCCCGAAAGCCGTCGCTCGTTTTTCTAAAGAAGGCATTTCCAAAGATGTTATTCTCGCCACCGGCCAACAAGGTGTCCGGCCACTGCATGTGAGCCTTCCGTTTTTCGCGATCCGGGCCGACCTCCTCGCTCATGTCGGAGTGCATGTCGGTCAGGAAGAGATCCATTCGGCCGTCGTTGTCATAGTCAAAGGACTTCACTCCCATCGAACCCCAGGGCGTCGTAGGGAAAATGTCTGCTCCCTTTCGCACAAACCTCTCGCCACTCCGGTTTTCGAAGTACCGATCATCTCCCTGCATATTGAGGATGTAAAGGTCCAACCAGCCGTCGCCATTGGCGTCGATCGGTGTGGCATCACCGGACCACCCTCCGTCTACGAGTCCGGTCGCTTCGGTTACATCCTCAAATCGGCCGTCACCGAGATTCCTGTAGAGCACGCTTCTCTCCGATCGGCCGGGTTTGATGTGGGCGCTGAAGGCATCCTCGTATCCCTCATAGAAGTGGTAGTGCCCGCTTCTCTGCTCCGCTGACGTTCCGTTCGTGACGGGTATCAAATTGTCTGACGTGTACACGCCGACGTTCAGCAAAAAGAGGTCAAGAAGCCCGTCTCGGTCATAGTCGAAAAACAGAGCGGCCGACGAATGGCCACGGTAATCGGTGCCCGAGTGCTCCGAGATATCGGTGAAGGTGCCCCTGCCGTCGTTCTCGAACAGGACGTTCCCCCCCTTTACGGTTGTGGCGTATAGATCGGCATCTCCGTCGTTGTCTATATCGGCGAACGAGGCGCTGACACCGATCCGGTCGTCCAGACTTACGCCGGCCGCGTCCGTAATATTTTCAAAGCGTCCATTTCCAAGGTTACGCCATAGCTCGTTCGACCCTACCTGCGTCACGAAGTACAGGTCCAATCGACCATCTCCGTCAACGTCGGCGATCGCGACTCCATTTCCATGATCATAATGATTCGGCATCCAATGCTTACCAGCATTGTCAACGATCTTGTTGCGAAAGGTAATTCCACTTTCAGGCTGTCGATCACGAAATCCGAAATCGTGGAAGATGCCGAACGCCTCACTGCGTGATATTTGCTCCCGACGCCTCCGATCTATCCACGAGAGGTCCGCATTCGCCAGCGGCGCTACGAGGTGAGTCCTCCCAGAGTCATCGGCAATCAGCGGCATCTCCGGAAGTACGCGTCCGAGATCAGCTATGAGGGCCTCGTGCTGGTCCGGGTCATTCAGATCGTACGCACCTCGCACTCGCATAGCCCGATCGATCAACACGAACTGCGGACTGAGCGAGATCGGTGAGGTGGAAGTGCGAGCGTCATCGAGTAGTGGCAGTCCGATCGACTCAACGAGGTCGGCAACCTCGTTTCGCGGACCCGTCAGAAAACGCCAGTGTGTTGAGTCAGCCCCTGCTCCGCTCGCATATTCCCGGAGCACTCGGGGGGTGTCGTTCTCCGGCTCAGCTGAGATGTTTAAGAGCCGAACGCTATGCCAGAGCCCTTCCCGCTCGATACGATCACGAAGCTCCGCCATCATCGCAATCTGCCTAGGCGAATTGCTTCTCGAGCGCGTAAAGGTGACCGTTGCAATCCAAACTTTTCCTCGGAGGTCTTCTGTTCGGACCGGACGACTGAACTGATCCACCAGTTCGACGGATGCCACCGTAGGACCGCTATCAGCGTTGGCGTTGGATGAGTCAGCGCCGTCGGTTCCCGGATGACAATGCAGGCCGATACTGGCACAACCTATCAGGAAGAAGCAGACGAGAAGTGAGCGAAACAACCGCATGTGTCTGGTTCTCTGAAACAGAATAGGGCACGAGATATCTCTCGTGCCCCGAGTTACTGCCTTCTACGGTTTCGCTTACAGGCCGACCTGTACGCCGATCCGTTGTACGCTGCCGAAGAAGCCCCAATCGGTGTAGGCGTAGTCGGCTCCAAGCTGGATGCCGCCAAACCCGTAATGCAGACCGGCCCCGAGGCTGACCCCCTCTTCTTCGCTGACGGTTTGTTCGAAACCACCGCGCAGTGAGAGAAGATCCATGAACGTATACTCCACGCCGAATTTGATGTGCTCCTGAAAGTCTCTAGGCCGCTGTGCATCCACATGTAGCGTAAACGAATGCATGTCCGGATTCAAATTCGTCAGGTCCACCAGGTCGAATGACGTACCCAGTTGAAAGGTCAGAGGCAGTTCGAACCGTTCGCGAACGTAAATCAGCTCTTGCGAGAAGTTGCGAGCACTCATCGCGATGACGAGGCTACGGAACCCGGTATGATAGACGATGCCGAAATCGACGGCGACGGTCCCGATAGAGTAGTCCTGCCTCGATGTGACCGCACTTGGATCAAACGTCGTACCCGACTGATCATCCATCTCCTGGTCGGTGACGAATCCCTCTCCGATATCCTGAAAGGCGTATTTCACATGAGCGCCGGCTGCAAACCGATCCGTGAATGAGCGCGCGTAACCGACGCCCGCGGCGAGCGCGGTCGGCGTATAATTGCCGGTCTCGACAAAACCTTGCGT